>NZ_JBIWPN010000007.1:0-2837 GCF_044768305.1 Kitasatospora sp. NPDC101155
CGACGATCGCGACGGTGTCGCCCGGGCCGACCCGGCCGTTGCGCACCCCGACCTCGTACGAGGTGGGCAGGATGTCGGCGAGCAGCAGGGCGTCCCCGTCGCTGACGCCGTCGGGCAGCTTGTACAGGGAGGTGTCCGCGAAGGGGGTGCGGACGTGCTCGGCCTGGCAGCCGTCGATCAGGTGGCCGAGGATCCAGCCGCCACCGCCGGTGCACTGGCCGTAGCTCGCGCCGCGGCAGTAGGCGCAGCGCCCGCAGGCGGAGACGCAGGAGACCAGCACGCGGTCGCCGGCGGTGACCGTGCGCACGCCCGGTCCGTCCCGGGTGACGGTGCCGACGGCCTCGTGGCCGAGGACACGGCCCTGCTCGACCTCGGGGACGTCGCCCCAGGTACGACGGCCGGGGCCGTGGTAGGTGAGCGCCTTCATGCCCTGATCACTTCTCTCGGGGTGGCGGGGCCGGGCCGGTTCCGCTCGCCCTTCCAGGTTCCGACGCCGCCGGGCCCGCCGCCAGGGCCCGCCGGGGTCCTTCCGCCGGGCGGATGGGCCCCTTCGGTGTCCGGCGGGGCACGACTCGCGCGCCTACGCTGGTCAGTGGCATCGGGCAAGCCGTGGAGGACTCCATCGACGACCTGGACGAGACCGCCAGGACCATCCGCGCCACCATCTTCGGCCTGCGCCTGCGCGCGTGCGGACCGGCGGCGAGCGGCCTGCGCGCCCGGCTCGTCGACGTCGTGGACCGGGCCGCCGCCCTGGGCGGCACCTTCGCCGCCCGCACCCGCCCCGAGGGCGGCACCGAGCTGCTGTGGCGAGTCCCCCTGCCGGGGTCCTGAAGACAGGCCCTGGCTAGGGTTGGGCGCGGAGTGATCGTCAATTCCGGGGAGGGTGACGCTATGTGGGCGGACGGGCTGGTGGAAGTCACCGCTGAGGCGGAGCTGCGGGAGCTGCTCGGCTCGCCGACTCCGCGGGACGCGGGAAAGGTGCGCAGGTCGCTGCACGAGCACGACCGGCAGTGGCTGGCGGCGTCCCCGTTCTGCGTGATCTCGACGGCGGCGGCCGACGGCACCTGCGACGCGTCACCGAAGGGCGATCCGGCCGGGTTCACCCTGGTCCTGGACGACACCACGATCGTCGTACCGGAGCGCCCCGGCAACCGGCGCACGGACGGCTTCCGGAACGTGCTGAGCAACCCTCACGTCGGCCTGCTGTACGTGATCCCCGGACGCGGCGACACCCTGCGGGTCAACGGCCGGGCCCGGATCGTCCGCGACGCGCCGTTCTTCGACCGGCTCGTGGTCAACGGGCACCGGCCCCCGGTCGCACTCCTCGTCGAGATCGAGGAGGTGTTCTACCACTGCTCCAAGTCGTTCCTGCGCTCCGCGCTCTGGAAGCCGGAGTCCTGGGAGCCGCAGGCGGCCCCTTCGCGTGCCCGCATCGCGAAGAGCCTGGAGCGGCCCGACGAGGCCCTGGAGGATCTGGAGCAGTACTACGGACCGCGCTACGGCGACCGGCTCTACGGCTGAGCGTCATCGCGATGGGCGATCCTCCCGTCGCGATCGGCCGCTACACCTCCGGGCCCAGCACGTCCCTGACCGCCAGCCGGGGCGTCGGTGCGCCCTCGGGGCCGTAGCCGAGGCGGATCAGGATCTGGACGTAACCGGGGCCCCGGGGTGCGGCGACCGCGGCGGAAACGAGTTTCTCCAGGGCCGCAGCGTCGAGGGCGAGGGTGGGCATGGCGGTCTCTCGAGGACGATGTCAGCCGGAGGCGGACGGCTCGGCGCCGTCGCGCAGGGTGTCCAGCCGGGTGCGGTACTCGTCGGGCTCGATCTCGCTGCGGGCGAGGCGCTCGGCGAGCACTTCCTCCGTGGTGGGCGGGTGGGGCACTTCCACCATGCGCCGGGGTGCGGCGTGGCGCTTGGGCCGTTCGGCTCAATCCCCGAGCCCACCCGGGCCACGGTTCCTCAGTGCGGGCGCTGATGCGGCCGGTCGGGCTCGGCATGGGCGGCGATCACGGCGGCCTGGAGGCGGCGTTCGACGCCCAGCTTGGCGAGCAGCCGCGAGACGTGGTTCTTGACGGTCTTCTCGGCGAGGTAGAGCTCCCGGCCGATCTGCCGGTTGGTCTTGCCCTCCCCCACCAGGGCGAGGATCTCCCGTTCGCGCGGGGTGAGCCCGGCGAGCGCGTCCGTCTCGCTCTCCTCGTGGTGGCGCAGGCTCTCCATCAGCTTGCGGGTGGTGGCCGGGTCGAGCATGGACTGGCCCGAGGCCACCGTCCGGACGGCGCTGACCAGGTCAGCGCCCTTGACCTGCTTCAGAACGTAGCCGGCCGCCCCGGCCATGATCGCGTCGAGCAGGGCGTCGTCGTCGTCGAAGGAGGTCAGCATCAGGCAGACCAGCTCGGGCATCGTGTCGCGCAGGTCCCGGCAGACGCTCACACCGTCGCCGTCCGGGAGCCGCACGTCCAGCACGGCGACGTCCGGGCGCAGCGCGGGCACCCGGGCGAGGGCCTGGGCACAACTGGCGGCCTCACCGACGACCTCGATGTCCTCTTCGGCCTCCAGGAGGTCGCGGACGCCGCGCCGGACCACCTCGTGGTCGTCCAGCAGGAACACCCGTACGGGCTTCTCTGGCTGGGGCGTGTCCATGGCCTGCTCCCTGGGGGTGCGCGGTCGGTGGCACCACCGATTCTGCGCTTCCGCGCCGTGGGGCGCACCACTTCAGCCGCGCGGGACGACGGCGGTCGTGCCCCCGGCCCCGGGGGCGACCCCCCCGGTGAACCCGCCCCCGCGGCAGGCCGCGGCCCCCGCGTGGGGGGGGCCCGTGCCCCCCGCCCCAGGTGGGC
>NZ_JBIWPN010000007.1:2847-102309 GCF_044768305.1 Kitasatospora sp. NPDC101155
GGGGGGGGGGGGGGCCCCCCCCGGTGGGGGGGCGGCCGCGGGGGGGGCCCCCCCACCCCCGCGGGGGGGGCGGGGGGGGGGCGCCCCCGGGGCGGGGGGCCCCCCCGCCCGGGTGACCCGGCCCAGGCGTCAGGCAGCGGCACCGGCTTGCGGTGGCCCTGTCCCGCCGGCCGATGTCGGACGGACTCACCCTCGGGGCGGCCGGACTGCGGGCCTGAGCGTCCGACGGCTCGCCCGACCGGCGCACCCTCAGGGTGACCGCGCCTCCTTGCTGTCGTCGAGGTCCCAAGTGAGGTGGTCGGCGAGGGTGTTGAGGCCGTCGATGCGGGCGATCTGCAGGCAGAGGGCGGCGGCATCGCTGCGGGTGCGGGTGCGGCCGCGGACCGAGAGCAGGCCGCGTTCGCAGCGGATGTGCAGCGAGCCGGGAACGACTCCGCTGCCGGGAGTGAGGGCGAGGGCGAGCGCCTCGGTGCGGATGGCCTCGTCGTCGCGGCGCAGGGCGTCGAGCAGGTCGTGGGTGGAGAGCAGGCCGATGAGGCGGCCGTCGGCGTCCACGACGGGCAGGTGGTGCAGGGAGTGCTCGGCCACCAGGGCCACCGCGTCGGTGACGCTCGTGCCCTCGGTGACGGTGACGACTGGGGCGGTCATGAGGTCGCGGGCGAGGAGTTCCTGCTGCGGGTCCTCCTCGGCGTAGGCGGCCAGCAGGTCGGAGGCGGCGACCACGCCGGTGACCGTGCCGTCGGTGGTCACCACGGGCACGATGCCGCGCCGGGAGGCGCTCAGCAGAGCGGCGACGGTCGCGAAGTCGGTGCCGGGGGTGACGGCGACGGCGATGGGGGTCCCCCCGGCCGAAGGCTGGAGGAGGCTCATACAGTCGCCGATCCGGGTGCGGCCGGGCGGGCGTGTGGGCTCTACGGTCGGGAAGGTGTCGGCCGGTGTTCCGTCGAGAATGCTGTGCTTCATGGTGTTCACTCCCCCTCGGCGGCCGCCGGGCGCCGCAGCCGCCTCAGGTAGGGATCGAAGGACGGCCGGCGTTCGAGGCGGACCCGGGCGTCCACGCAGACCGCGCCGTCGGGGCGGAGGATGACGGGGTTGAGGTCGGCCTCGACGAGTTCGGGGAAGTCGTCGGCGAGCCGGGACAGCCGGGTGAGGACGGACCGCACCGCGGCGAGGTCGACGGGAGGCGCCCCGCCGTCACCCAACAGCAGTGGCGCGCCGCGCAGTTCGGTGATCATCGTGCTCAGGTCGCGCTCGCTCAGCGGGGCCAGCCGGGCCACCCGGTCGGCCAGCACGTCGGTGGCGGTGCCGCCCAGGCCGAGGACGATCAGCGGGCCGAAGACCTGGTCCTGGACCACGCCCGCGAGCAGCTCGACGCCGGGTGCGGCCATCGGCTGGACCACGGCTCCGGCCAGCCCGGTACCGAACCGATGTGTGAACTCCCGGTAGGTGTCGCGCACTTCGGCGTCGGTGGCCAGGCCGGTGCGGACGGCGCCCGCGGCGCTCTTGTGCACCTGCCCGGGCCAGTACGCCTTCAGAGCCACCTTCCCCTCGTGCCCGAGCCGGCGCAGGCCGGCGGCGCTGATGGACGCCGTGTGCTCGTCGCGGGCCCACACCGAGGTGGTCAGCGGCAGCCCGTACGCCTCCAGCAGGTCGGCGGTGGACAGCGGGTCGAGCCAGCCGCCCTCGGGGTGGGCGGTGAGGTAGCCGTCGACCAGGCTGCGGGCGGTGCGCCGGTCGCAGTCCGGGGCGCCGGCGGACAGGGCGGCGGGTTCGGGCGGCGGCTCGGCGAGCCAGCGGGCGCGGTCCCGGGCGTGGGCGAGGGCGCGGGCGGCGGAGAGGGTGTCGGAGTAGGCCGGGAGGCTGCCGCCGTCGGCGCAGCCTCGGTAGCGGACGGGCACCTGCTGGTCGAGCAGTACGGCCGCGATCGGCACGGGGCGCCGAGCCGGGCCCTCCAGCAGGGCGCGCACCGGTTCCTGGACCGGGGTGTCGCTCAGTGCCGTCGGCACCAGGCAGACCAGGATGGCGTCGACGGCTTCCTCGCGCTCCAACGCACGCAGGAACAGGGCGAGTTCGGTGGGGCGAACCGCCGCCGTGGTGTCCACCGGGTTCTGGACGGAGGCGCCGGGTGGGAGCAACTTCCCGAGCTCCGTGGGGAGTTCCGGCAGATCCAGTCCGGCCTCGGCGCAGGCGTCCGCGGCCAGGATGCCGATGCCGCCCGCGTTGGACACCACGGCGACCGCACCGCGCGGGGCGGGCAGCGGCTGGGCGTGCAACAGGGCGGCGGCCTCGACGAGTTCCTCGATGCTGCGGGTCGCGGTGATCCCGGCCTGCCGGAACAGCGCCTCCCGGGTGACGGTGGGGGTGGCGGCGGCCGCGGTGTGCGAGGCGGCGCCCCGGCGGCCGGCGGTGGACCGCCCCGCGTCCACGGTCAGCACCGGGATCGTCCGGGTGACCCGGCGGGCGGTACGGGCGAAGGCGCGCGGGCTGCCGAAGGACTCCACGTGGAGCAGCGCGAGGTCGGTGCGGCCGTCCGCCTCCCACCACTGGAGCAGGTCGTTGCCGCTGACGTCGTACTTGTCACCGAGCGAGACGAAGCTCGACACCCCGATGCCCAGCCAGGCCAGCCGCTGGAGCAGTGCGATCCCCACACCTCCGCTCTGCACGGCCACCCCGGCACTGCCGGGCCTCGGGAAGGCCCCGCCGAACTCGGCGTCCAACCGGACGGTGGGATCGGTCTGGGCCGTGCCGAGGCTGTTCGGCCCGACCAGGCGCATGCTGTGCCGGCGGCAGGCCCGCATCAGCCCGCGGGCCTCCTCCGCCCCGAGGCCGGAGGTGAGCACCACCAGCGCCCGGACCCCGGCGAGGCCGCACTCCTCGGCCACCCCGGGAACGGCGCCGGCGGGGACGGCCAGCACCGCGAGGTCGGGTACGGCGGGCAACGCCCGGACGGACGGATAGGCGGGCCGGCCGTCGATCTCCCGGGCATGCGGGTTGACCGCCCAGACCTCGCCCGCGAAGCCGCCCCGCCGGATCTTCCCGAGGACGGTCCGCCCGACCGAGCCCGACCGCCGGGACACCCCGACCACCGCGACCGAGGCCGGGCGCAGCAGCGCCGCCAGGCTCGCGACGTCGGCGCGGCGGCCGCGCTCGTCCACGGCCGAGCGGTAGCGCTCGTCGCCCTCCTCCAGCGGCACCCGGATCCTGACCTCGCCCGGCCCGTAGCGGCGCTGGACGGGCAGCCCGAGGTGGGCGAAGACCTGGTGGACGGCCCGGTTGCCGAACAGGGTGTCGGCCTCGAAGAAGCGGATTCCGGCAGCCCGGGCGGCGTGCACCAGGTGCTCCAGCAGCAGGGTGGCCACGCCCCGGTGGTGCCAGCGGTCGGCCACCGCGAGCGCCAGCTCGGCGGTCTCGGGCGGGTCGTCCAGCAGCTCGCAGTCCGCCTCGCCGACCAGCTCCTCCCCCGCCCAGGCGCCGAGCGCCAGCAGACCGGTCCGCGGCGGACCGCACAGCCGGTCGGCGGCCTGCTGCGGCGCGTTACGGCTCACCCCGAAGAACCGCAGGCGTCGGCTCTCCTCCGACATCCCCTCGGTGTGCAGATCCAGCACCGCCCGGTGGTCGTCCGGGCCCAGCGGCCGGAGTTCGACGGTGGTGCCGTCGGCCAGCAGGGCCTCGACGGTGGTGTACGGCGGGTGGACGGTGGACATGGCGCCTCCTCGGCAGTCGCCCTGCTCCCCCTCCAGCCTCCGCCCCCGCCGTCCACGACGGGAGGGCCGACCGGCCCCGCCGACCCACCGATCGGCGTTGCGCCCCGAACGCGCGGAGGGAGACGCTGGTTACGGGGGCCGGCCACCACTCGACCGCCCGATGCGGAGTCCGCGATGCCGACCAGGATCCTGCTGGAGGGACGCCCCGGCAGCGGCAAGACCACCGCGATCCGCCGGCTGGCGGCACTGCTGCGAGCCCGGGAGACCGCCGGCTTCACCACCGAGGAGATCCGTACGGGCGGGACCCGGGTCGGCTTCGCCCTGGAGACGCTGTCGGGCGAGCGGGCCGTGCTCGCCCATGTCGACCTTCCCGGGCCACCCCGGGTCGGACGGTACGGCGTCGACCTGGAGGTCATGGAGCGCCTGGCCCTGCCCGCCCTGGCATGGTCGGCGAGGACGCTCGTGCTCGTCGACGAGCTCGGACGGATGGAGCTGGCCCACCGTCCGTTCGAGGAGGCCGTCCGGGCGCTGTTCGCCGCCGACGTCGACGTGGTGGCCACCGTGCAGGCGCAGCACAGCCCGTTCACCGACGCCCTCAAGCGCCGCGCCGACGTCGAGGTCATCCACCTCACCCGGGCGAACCGGGACACCCTCCCCGGACAACTGGCGACACGCCTGGGGCACTGACCGGAGCGTACGGGAGGAGGCATGACGATGGCGGGCCGCCGCGACCACTGGAACACCGCGCTGTGGCGCGCCTCGGCCCGTTGGTCCGGGCGCGCCGAACGCTGCGCCGCCTGGACCCGCCGGGGCGTCGAACGGTTCCGCCGCTGGGCGCGCGAGGGTGCCCGGCGGCCCGGTGAGCTGGCGCCCCCGTCCTGGTTCGCCATCGCGCTCCCGTTCGGCATCGCGTGGTACCGGGCCCTCGGCGGCCCGGCGCGCGCGTGGTGCGGAGTGAGCACCCGGTCGTGCCGCCTCCTCGCCCGCGCGCTGGGCGGCCCGGCGCGGACCGGTGGCTGAGCCGGGCGGCGAGCGGCGCGCCGTTCCTCCACGCCGGGCACGTGTCCCGGCCCGGGCGCCCGCCCCTTCTCCCTGCAGGCCGGGACGAGGACGGAGGTGCCACCATTCGGTTGCCGGAGGACCATGAAGTTCAGCGGACCGGCCCGCACCGCGCCTCTCCCTGGCCGCCGAGCCGGTCGGACCGCAGTCAGGTCGCACGTCCTGGAGGTCCCTATGAACACCACCCCCGCGCCAGGTCACGCCGGGCCGATCGTGGTCGGTACGGACGGCTCGGAGTCCGCCCGCCGGGCTGTGCTCTTCGCCCTTCGCGAGGCCCAGCTGCGCGGGGCCGGTGTGCGGGCCGTCTGCGCCTACGGCGGCGGACGCACCGAGCCGTCGGACCGGGCCATGACGGGCTGGCGCGACGCGGGCGGCGAAGCGTCGCCGCACCTGCACGATGCCGTCGCCCGCGAGGTGACGGACTCGGTCGAGGAACTGCGGCAGCAGGTGGGCGAGCCCTACGTGGAGGTCGAGGTTCGCTGCGAGCGCGGCCGGCCCACCCAGGTCCTGCTGGAGGCGAGCGAGGACGCCGCCCTGCTGGTGGTGGGTAGCCGCGGCGCCGGCATCTGGGGCCGACTCGCGCTCGGCTCGACCAGCACCGAGGTCGTCCACCACGCCCACCTCCCCGTCGTCGTCGTGCCGCCCGAGTCCAAGCACGCGACCGGGTGAACCGGTGCCTCACCCGGCGGGGCGGTCTCCCGGGTGGAGCCGTACGCGCTCGCGCAGCCGACCCAGGACGGTCATCGTGCCTCCTCGCGGCGCCCGCCCCGGTGAGCGGGTCACACCGATGGCTTCGCGCGGACTCCGCCTTCCTCCTCGTGTTCTCCTCCGGACCCGACCGGCCCTGCCGCGCCCTGTCGGCGGCGGCTGACGACGAGGGTGGTCAAGGCTCCACACGGAGCCGGTGACGGCGCCGGCCGGGGCCGGCGAGGGAGGCTCACCGGCCAGGAAGCGCGCGACCGCCCCCGGCAGGGGCGGTACGACGAAGTGGTGTCCGGCGGCGCTGAGACAAGATACCGGTGGGGGTATATTTGAACCTGTCAGTCCATTCACCGGGGGCCACAGAGGGGAGCGCGGTATGTGCCGCCGAATCGCCTGCCGCACCTGCGGAAAGCCGACCTACGCCGGGTGCGGGATGCACGTCGACCAGGTGCTGGCCGGGGTGCCCAAGTCCCAGCGCTGTGCCTGCTCGCCGAAGGAGCGGGCCTCCGGAAGCTGGCTCGGGCGGCTGTTCGGGCGCCGCTGACGCTCGGGGACCGTCCGAGGGACAGCGCCGGGCCGAAGGACAGCGATGGGCCCTGCCGGATCGCCCGGCAGGGCCCATCGGGGTGGTGCCTATCGGTGCCGTTGCGGCATTCGCATCAGGGGGTCACCGTCACCGTGAGGGTCTCGGGGTTGCTGCTGTTGCCCTGGTAGACCGAGTCGCCGCTGTAGACGGCCGTGATGACGTGCGGGCCGGGGGTCCGGAAGAAGACGACGCGCGCCGCGACGGCGCAGTTTCCGAGATTGACGAACAGGCGTGCCGTGCCCAGGGTCGTACTGGTGGTGGTGTCGGTGAACGTCACGGTGCCGGTGGGGCGGGTCGTGGCGCTCGGATCGGCCGGGCAGACCAGGTCGTCGAGCACCACCGGCAGGCCGAGCCGGACCTGCTGGGGAATCGCGAACAGGCGCGTGTTCACCGGCTTGCCCGGAGTGAGGTAGCTGATGGTGATGCCCGCGGCCGCGCTGGTCACCGTGGGGCCGGTGCCGCCGGCCGGAACCAGGGACGAACCACCTCCCCCGCCACCCGCGCTCCCGAACGGGTGGATGTTGATGTTGAGGTCGCCACCACCGCCTCCGCCGTAGTAGCCGCCGCCTCCGCCGCCACCCGTCTGGAAGCCGCCGGGACCGCCGCCGTGGCCGCCGGTAGGTTCGGCAGGGGAGTTGCCGTCCGCCACTGTGGATCAGACCGTCCGGGCCGAGGCCGGGTCGTCGATCTGACACACCGTCGATTCACCCCGACGATGGGCGATTCGGGTCATTCAGCGGCCGCCGGGGTTCGGTCCGGCACGGCAGCGTTCAGCGCGGGAGCACCCAGTCCGGTCGCCAGGTCCCGGCGGCGTCGAGGCCGGTCGCCGTCGCGGCGAGGTGGGCGCGGAGGGCGGCCAGCGCCGGGTGGGGGTTGTCGCGGTGCCACAGGAGCGAGTGCGGGTAGACGGGCGTCGGGCCGGTCACCGGGATGCGGCGCAGGCCGTAGCGGGCGGGCCAGACCAGACGGATGTGCTCGCCCATGAAGGTGGCCAGGGCCGGGGTGTCGGCGACGGTCTCCAGCAGCGCGTCGGAGCCGAAGTTGGGGCCGGTCGCCTCGATGGTGAGGCCGAACTCGGCGACGAGGTCGTCGTAGTAGGCGGCCCACTCGGTACCGGGGGTGAGACCCGGCATCCAGATCCGGTGGCCGACGAGCTGGGCGACGGTCACCGACCGGGCACCCGCCAGCGCGTGGGCGGGGCCGGTGAGGAGCTGGAGCGACTCGTCGAGCACCCGGACGGACTCGATGTCCTCGGGAAGGGGCCGGCCGGGCGAGGCGACGGCGCGGAAGGACGCGTCGATCGCACCGGACCGGATGGACGCGACGGCCGTCTCGATGTCGAGCAGCATCACCACGTCGAGGTCGATCTCGGGGTGCGCGTGGTGGAAGCCGCGCATCAGGCCCGACCCCGCCCCACGAGAGGAGAGGATGTCGACGCGCAGCGGACGGCGGCCGGTACGCACGGACGCGACCGCGCGCTCGGCGACGCGCAGCAGCTCGCGCGCGTGGGGCAGGAACGCCTGCCCGTCGATGGTGAGCTCGGCGCCGCGGGGCGTGCGGGCGAACAGCCGAACACCGAGCTCGCGCTCCAGCGCGGCGATGCGCTTGGAGACGGCCTGCTGGGTGATCGAGAGGTCGGCGGAGGCCTTCTGGAACTGGCCCGCTTCCACGACGGCGGCGAAGGTGCGTACGGCTTCGAGGTCCACGCCGATCCACCTTAGGGCACAACGTCTGGTTGTGGCGCGGCGGCAGTACGGTTGTTTGACCTGCGGTTGTGCCGCTCGGTTAGCTCTCACCAGTCAACGTCGGTTTGTTCGGGTGGGACAGAGGGGCGCGCTGAGCATGGTGGGCAGGAGGCCGTTGGGCCGGGAGTTCGGCTGGCTGTGGGCGGCGTACGCGGTGAGCGCGTACGGGTCCGGGCTGGGGTTCGGGGCGTTGCCGCTGATCGCCGTGCTGGCGTTGCACGCCGGCCCGGCGGAGGTGTCCGCGCTGTCTGCGGTGGGGCCCGCGGTGGGCGCGCTGATCGCGGTGCCGCTCGCGCCGTGGGTGGAGTTCCGGCGCAAGCGCCCGGTCATGATCACCATGGATCTGGCCCGGTTCGCGGCCATGGCGACGATCCCACTCGCCTACGCCTTCGGCCTGCTCGGTTTCGTGCAGCTCCTCGTGGTCTCCGCCGTGGTCGCCGCCGCCAAGATCGCGTTCAACGCGGCCAGCGGCGCCTACCTCAAGGCCCTCGTCCGGCCGGACGACCTGCTGGTGGCCAACGCGCGCTTCGAGTCCACCAACTGGAGCTCCATCGCGGTCGGGCCACCGCTGGGCGGGGCGGCGATCGGGCTGTTCGGGCCGGTCGTCACCGTGGTGGCCGACGCGCTCAGCTACCTGCTCTCCGCGCTCGGCATCACCGCGATCCGCGGCCGGGAGGAGGCGCCGCAGCCCACCGGCAACGACCCGGTCCGGGCGGGCGCGGTACTCGACGGCTGGCGGCACATCATGGGCGAGCCCGGTCTGCGGGCGCTCTACCTCAACAACATGCTCGTCAGCGGTCTGATCATGGCCACCGAGCCGCTGCTGGCCGTGCTCCTCCTCGGCCAGCTCGGGTTCGCACCCTGGCAGTACGGCCTCGCCTTCGCCGCCCCCTGTCTCGGCGGACTCATCGGCTCCCGGCTGGCCCGCCGCGTGGTGGCCCGCTACGGCCGCGACCGGGTGTTCCGGACCGTGGGCACCCTGCGCGCCGTCTGGCTGATCGGCCTGGTCTTCGTCCGTCCCGGCGTCGTCGGACTCGTCACCGTGATGGCCGTCGAGCTGGCGATCATCATCAACATGAGCCTGTACACCCCGGTGCTCGCCACCTACCGGCTCGAACGCACGCCCAAGCACCTCGTCGCCCGCACCCTGTCGGCCTGGTCGATCGGCCAGCAGGTGTCCATCGCCGTCCTCACCGCGCTCGGCGGGCTGCTCGCCGACGTCACCGGCCCGCGCACCGCGCTCGCGGTCGCGGGGCTGCTCATCCTGGCCACCCCGTTCCTGCTCCCCCGGCGCGAGCACACCTCGCAACCGGACCTCGCGGCACGGGCCGGAACGGTCGCGTAGCCCCTCATGACGTCGCACCCCCGCACGAACTCGCACCCTCGCATGAAGGAGAACACTCGCGTGAGCACCGCCCCCGCACTCGACCCCGCGCACACCGCCCTGCTCGTCCTGGACTGCCAGCCCGCGGTCCTGGCCGCTCTGCCCGAGGGCGGGGACCGCGAGGCCCTGCTCGATCGTGTGGAAGCCGCCGTCGCCGACGTTCGCGCGGCGGGCGGCACCGTCGCCCACGTACGCGTCGGCTTCACCGAGGCCGACTGGGACGCGATCCCGGCCGCCAACAAGTCCTTCGGACCGCTGGCCCAGCACCGCGCCATGCACCACGAGGACCCGGCCGCCGCCGTACACGAGCGCCTGGCTCCCCGGGACGGCGACCTCGTCGTGCGCAAGACCCGCTTCGGCGCCCTGTCCACCACCGACCTCGACCGGCAGCTGCGCGAGCGCGGCATCACCACCCTGGTCGTCGCCGGCATCAGCACCGGCGGCGCCGTCCTGTCGACCGTCCTCGACGCCGCCGACCGCGACTACCGGCTCTACGTGCTGTCCGACGGCATCGCGGACCCGGACCCGGAAGTCCACGACGTCCTGCTCCACCGGGTCCTCCCCTCCCGGGCCCACCTCGTCGACACCGCCGCGCTGCCCGCCCTGCTCCGGGCCGGCTAGCCGGGACGCGCGGACGGGCCCGCTCGCACGCCGGTGCGAGCGGGCCCGTCCAGCCGGTCTCAGAGCTCGTCCGGCAGCTTGCCGATCAGCCAGCGCACGCTGTTGTCGCCGCCCAGCTGCGGGAAGTGCACCATGGCGGCGTCGCAGAGCCCCATCAGGTGCAGCTTCTTTCCGGTGGCGGGCAGTCGGTGGAACTCGAAGGTCGGACCGGCGTGCCGGAGGACGTCCGGATCGCCCTTCACCTGGGTGGCGACCAGCGGAGCAACCCCAGGGATGGCAGTTACTTTCCGTTGCCGAGAGACACGCAGAGTGCTAACGCATGTCGCGATCCGCCGGGCGCGCGAGGCGCACGCCGGGCGCACACCGGGCGGCGAGGACCGCCCGATCAGGTGAGACCGCCTCACCCGCCGAAGGAAGCCGGGCCCGCGCGTCGGCCGGATTCCCGGGCCCACGCGTCGGTCGGATTCCCGGGCCCACGCGTCGGTCGGATTCCCCGTCACCGGGGCCCGGCCATAAACTAGTTCGGCTCCCCGGCGGTCGCCGACCGAAGGGCGACAGTCCGCACCCGACCGTGCGCCGGGCGGCTCCCCCGCTGGTCAGCTCAGGGTCAAGCTCCGGTCAAGGATTACGCCGGAAGGGCGACAGCGTCCTATCCTGGGGCGGATTTGAACAGACACCTCGTTCGGTGAGGCGTCTTCACGGACACAGGCCACTGATCCCACCCGTCGAGAGACGCTCCGGATCAGGACAGGTCTCCCCGGCTCAAGGGGTGACCCCAAGTGGCTTCCCGTCGGTATCGACAGGGACACGCCGTGGAGTGCCAAAGCTCTGACGAGTGGGGGTGCACCGGGCGGTGACGTCGGTCTCCCCCTGCCGTGCCGCCGCGACCTCGATGCGCGGCCGAAATCGGGAGGAGGCGTGATGGACGGAAGTCCTGGCCATAGTCGGCCCAATCCGATGTCGTCCTCGCCGTCCTTCAGTCGTCCGAGGCGCCCCCTCCTTCCCTGACCGATCCGGTCCGCTCCGCCCTCCGGGCCGCCCCGGCCCGGGCGGCCCTGGCGCATGCCTGGAAGCGGTTCGCGCGGTCAGCGTCGGCGGTGGCGCGCCGCCGGGCGGCCCGATGCCCCGTCCTGCCGGGGCAAGGGGGTCCCCACCATGGCTGCCACCACCCTGCTCAACTCCGCCACCGCCCGGCTGCGCGACCGCACCGTCGCCGCCGAGCGCCGTACCGCCGTCACCCGGACCGTCCGGTCCTCGCTGGTCTCCGTCGCCGGGCTGGTCGGCGGGCCGGTCGCCAACCAGGCCGGGGAAGAGGTGGGCCGGGTCGTCGACGTGGTCGCGCGCCTCTACGGCACGGAGCCGTACCCGCCGGTCACCGGGCTGATCATCCGGATAGGCCGCCGCCGCACCTTCATCGCCGCCGACGCCGTCGACCGGATCATGACGGGGCAGGTCCGGCTGCGCACCGCCCGTCTGGACCTGCGCGAGTTCAACCGCCGCCCCGGCGAGGTGCTGCTTGCCCGGGACGTGCTGGACCACCAGCTCGTCGACGTCGACGGCGTCCAGGTCACCCGCGCCGCCGACCTCTACCTGGCCCCGCTGGCCGCCCGGACCGTCCTGGTCGGGGTCGACGTCTCGCTGCCCACCCTGCTGCGCCGGCTCGGCCCGCGCCGCTGGCAGATCCGCCCCACCCCGGAGCGCGTCCTGGACTGGCAGTCCGTCGCCCCGTTCGGCGAGCAGGCCACCCACGGGCCGGCCGAGGTGCGGCTGCGCGCCTCCCGCTCCGCGCTGCACCGGCTGCGCCCGGCCGACCTCGCCGACATCCTGGAGGACCTCGGCCGGCACGAACGCCAGCAGCTGCTGGGCTGGCTGGAGCCGGAGCACGCCGCGGACGCGCTGGAGGAGATGGAGCCCGCCGAGCTGGAGAACCTGCTGCGCGAGGTGCCGCCCGAGCACGCCGCCCGGCTCGTCGACGAGATGGAGCCGGACGAGGCCGCCGACGCCCTGCGCGACCTCGCGCCCGGCGAGCGCGAGACCCTGCTGGCCCGGATGCCCGAGCCCGAGGCGGCCGAGCTGCGCTCCCTGCTCACCCACCGGGAGGGCACCGCCGGCGGCGCGATGACCACCCTGCTGGTCACCGCCGGCCCCGCGCACACCGTCGCCGAGGTACGGGCGGAGCTCGCCGCCCAGGCCGAGCACCGCACCGACATCGACGCGGTCACCGTGCTGGACGACCAGGGCCGGCTGCTCGCCGACATCCCGCTGTTCGACCTGGCGGTGGCCGAGGACACCTCGGTGATCGGCGACCTGGTCGCCTGGCTGGACCAGTTCGGCCCGCCGGTGACCGTCCGGCCCGACACCCGCCTCGCCGAGGCCGCCGACCAACTGGTCGCGGCCCGGGCCACCTCCCTGCTCGTGGTCGACGACTCCGACTGCCCCCTCGGCCGGGTCCTGGCCGACGACATCCTCGACTCGCTGCTGCCCGAGCGCGGGCGCCTGCACTTCCGGAGGCTCCTCAAGTGACCCGCGACCTCGACACCCTCGACGCCGGTCCGGACGCCGCCGCGGCGCCCGTGCCGTCCGCCCCGGGGCGCCCCGGCTGCCGCAAGGGCCTGCGCCGACTGGCCGCGATCGCGATGGTGGCCGGCCCCGGACTGGTCGCCGCCAACGCCGGCAACGACGCCGCGGGCATCGCCACCTACGCCAGCGCCGGCTCCCAGTACGTCTACGGCACGCTGTTCTTCATGGTGCTGGTCACCGTCGCCCTGGTCATGGTGCAGGAGATGGCCGTCCGGCTCGGCGCCCACACCGGCAAGGGTCTGGGCGCGCTGATCCGCGAGCAGTTCAGCCTGCGGCTGACCGCCCTCGCGGTGTTCTGCCTGCTGCTGGCCAACACCGGCCTGGTGGTCAGCGAGTTCGCCGGGATCGGCGCCGCGTTCGAACTGCTCGGCGTGCCCAAGTGGGCGGTCATCCCGCCGTCCGCCGTGCTGCTCTGGTCGCTGGTGCTGTTCGGCTCGTACAAGTGGGCCGAGCGGATCTTCCTGGTGATGTCGCTGGCGTTCTTCGCCTACCCGGTCGCCATGGTCCTCGGCCACCCGGACTGGGGACAGGTCGGCCAGCACCTGGTCATCCCGCACGTGGAGGCCAGCAAGGACTTCATCCTGCTGGCCGTCGCCCTGATCGGCACCACCGTCAGCCCGTACATGCAGTTCTACGCCGCCGCCGGCGTGGTCGACCGCGGCGCCAAGCCCGCCGACTACAAGCTGATCCGGGCCGACGCCGTCCTCGGCGCGGTGTTCGCCTGTGTGATCAGCCTGACCATCATCATCGCCACCGCCGCCGCGATCGGCGGCACCGGCCCGCTGGAGTCCGCCGCGCAGGCCGCCGAGGCGCTCAAGCCCGTCGCCGGGCACGGCGCCGAGCTGCTGTTCGCCTTCGGGCTGCTGGGCGCCTCCGCCCTGGCCGGCGCGGTGGTGCCGCTCTCGGCGAGCTACGCCATCGGCGAGGCCGCCGGCGTCGAGCGCTCCGTCTCCCGCAGCTTCCGTGACGCCCCGCTGTTCCTCGGGGTGTTCACCGCGCAGATCGTCCTCGGCGCGGTCGTCGCGATGACCCCGGTGGACGTCATCCAGCTGCTGATCGGCACCCAGGTCCTGCAGGGCCTGATCAGCCCGATCGTCCTGGTCTATCTCCTGGTCCTCACCAACCGCCGCTCCGTCCTCGGCGACGCGGCCAACACCCCCCGCTACCGCGTGGCCGCCACCGTCGTGGTGGTCGGGGTGGCCGTCATGTCGACGATCCTGCTCATCCAGACCGTCCTCGGCTGGTTCGGCATCGGCTGACGCCCTCCCCCGCGGGCCCGCCACGACGGCCCCCGATGACCGACGGCCCCGTCGTCGGACATCGGGGGCCGTCGGTCGTCACCGCCCGCGGGAGAGGTCGCGGGCAATGAGCTCGGCCAGTTCGGGACCGTGCTCGTACGCGAGGGGCGCGAGGTCGGGCGGGAGCCCCGCGTAGGCGGCGGCCAGCTGCTGCCGGTACGGGTTCCGGGCCGTGCGCCGGGCCTGTCCCGCGGGTCCTTGCCGGGCCCGTAGGACAGGCCCAGGGGCTACTGGGCGGTGGTGATGGTCAGGTAGGAGGAGGCGATCTCGGCGCCCTGGCCCCAGAGCCGGCTGCTCGCCGGACTGGCGGTGTCGACAAAGGTCTGCGGGGTGGGCTGGCCGGCCGGCGGGGCGTAGTAGTAGCCCGGGGTGGTGTCCAGCTGGACCAGGCCGCGGCCGTCCTGGCCGGCGCCGTCCATGATGGTGAAGGTGCCGAGGCCGCAGAGGAGTTGGCGCGGGGCGACAGTCTGGTCGGTGCCGCCGTGGTCGGTGACCAGGTGGGAGCGGTCGGTCGGGCGGGCGCCGAGGTCGGTGACGCTGTAGACCGGGATGCCGTTGATCTTCCAGGTGGCGCGGGTGCGGCTGTTGTCCAGCTGGATCTGGTAGTTGAGGGACGCGCCCTTGGAGATGGTCGCCACCGGCACCGCGTAGGCGAAGGCCGAGTAGGTGGTGTTGGGGTAGCGCAGCCGCTCGTACCAGGCGTACACGGTGTTGTTGGTGACGTGGAAGTCCATCAGGACGCCTGTCTCCAGGTCGGCCACCACCATCGCGCCGTTGGCGAGGCGGAGGTCGGACTGGGGGTCGGTGACGTTCGCGCCGAAGGGGTTGGCCTCGGTCTTGCGGGTGGTCACCGAGAGGTTGGCGTCGCAGGTCCAGCGGCCGTTGGCCGGGGTGTCGTAACCGGCGAAGCCCGCCGTGGAGTTGTGGTTGGCGAAGGACAGCCACTTGGTGTGGTCGCGGTCGCCCGCGCCGCCGGCCGTCTGCTGGGCGGTGGTGAAGGCGAACGCCGGGTTCCCGGTGGCCGGGTCGGTGCCGCTGGGTATCACGTGCAGGCCGTTCGCGTCCGTGCTGGGGATGCCGTCGCCGCTCGGCATGCCGGGCGCGGGCCAGAGCTGCCACTTCCCGGTGCTGGAGGTGTCGAAGCCGTTCTGGAAGTTGTCGGTGAAGACGGTGCTGGTGGTGAGGTCCGCGGCCTGGGCCTGGGCCTGGGCGGGGGCGGCGCGGACGAGACGCCTGATCGGGCGCATAGCAGCAAGTACCTTTCGGGGTCTTGGGGTTCCGGGGATTCGGGGCGAGCCCGACGCCGAAGGCGGTGGACAGGATGCGGTCGCCGACCCCGAAGGTCCCGGCCGCGCCGGCGTGGGTGAGCGCCAGCGGGATGGAGGCCGCCGAGGTGTTGCCGACCCGGTCGATGTGCAGCAGGACCCGCTCGCGCTCCACCGTCAGCAGGTCGGAGATGGCGTACAGGATACGGGAGTTGGCCTGGTGGCCGGCGAACCAGTCGACGTCGTCGACGGTCCAGCCGATCCGGTCGAGCAACGTCGCCGAGGAGGAGCTCATCCGCTCCACCGCGTGCGAGAACAGCTCCTTGCCGCGCATGGCGAGCAGGTTGTCCTGCTCGCTCGGCGGCTGCCGGTAGGAGCGCTGCCGGGATCCGCCGACGGCGAGCAGCGCCAGGTCGTGGTGCCCGCCGTCGCTGCCGAGGTCGAAGCCTTGGAAGGCGCCCGGCTCGTCCGGGTCGCCGGCCCGCAGTACCGCCGCGCCGGCGCCGTCGCCGAAGATGATCGCGGAGGCCCGGTCGTCGTGGTTCAGCCGGGTGGACCAGATGTCGGCCCCGATCACCAGCGCCCGGTCGATCAGCCCGGAGGAGATCGCGCCGACGGCGTTGGCCATTGCGTAGACCCAGCCGGTGCAGGCCGCCGAGAGGTCGTAGGCCCACGGGGTGCCGAGGCCCAGCCGGTGGGCGATCTCGGGCGCGGTGGCGGGCATCGGCTGGTTGGGGGTGCTGGTCGCGAGGATCACCAGGTCGACCCGGCCGCCGCCGGCGGAGCGCATCGCCCGCTCGCCTGCCGCGATCGCGAGGTCACCGGTGACCGTCCCGGGCTCGGCCCAGTGGCGCTGGTGGATGCCGGTCCTGGTGCGGATCCAGGTGTCGTCGCTGCCGACCAGCTCGCCGATCTCGTCGTTGGAGACGATCCTCGGCGGCACCATGGCGCCGAGCCCTTCCAGTACCGCGGCCCTGGTCATGCCGCCACCTCCCGCTCGTCGTGCCCGGTCCAGCCGGTCGGCAACCGGTGGGTCGCCGAGCAATGGATCCGGATGTGTTCGAAGGCCGCCGCGATGTCGACCACCCGCCAGGTCTCCCCTGTCCTGGTGGTGAGCAGCTGCGGGTCGACCAGCTCCGCGGACAGCGGGGCAGGACCGGCCACCGGCCGGTACGGGTCGCCGATCTCCAGGACGGTCTGCCGCATCCAGAGCGTGTTGCTCTCGGCGCGCGGGACGTCGTCCAGCCCGTAGATCAGGATCTGGCCCAGCTGGATCGCGCCCACGAAGGCGTCGATCAGCGAGACCGAGCCGTGGCTGTAGCTCTCCAGCCCGCCCACCGGGCCGGCCTGCGGCGCCGCCGGGCGGCTGCCGAGCAGGGCGCTCGCCCGCCGCGCGGGCAGGTCCACCCGCAGGGCCTCGATGGTCTGCGTCCTGGTCCGGTGGGCGGCGGCGAACGGCCGCAGCGGGGCCGGGCCGAGCAGGGCGTCCGGCGAGTCGAGGCGGGCGGTGCGCACGGCCCCGGCCGGAAGTGCCGGGTGCTCGATCTCCAGGCGTGCCCGCAGCCCGCCCACCTGGCAGTCCACCACGGTCGAGCGGTCGGAGTGCCGGGCGGCGGTGGCGTGGACGGCGAAGCCGCCCAACTCGGCCTCCACCGGCTTGGTCCCGGCCTTCAGCCGCGCCCGGCGCAGCCGGAGCCCGGTGCGCTGGGCGGCGTCCAGGCCGTACGTCTGGGTCAGGTACAGCTCGGCGGCCTCGCCCGCCATCAGCAGGACGTCGATGCTGCTGAGGTGCGGGGCCTGGTCGGTGCCGCCCTTGCGGGACCAGTCGGCCGGGTAGTCGACGGAGCCGCGGGCCCGAACCGTCCCGGTGCCGTCCGCCTGCGAGCCGACCACGATGTCGGTCAGCCGCTGCTCGGCCCGACGGTAGCCGCTGCCGAAGAAGCGGCGCTCACCTGGGCCGAGGTAGTCATCCACGGTCGCCCGGACCGGTGCGTCGGGCATCTGTGTCGTGCCGGTCATCTCACTCCCCCGTGCAGGTCGATCACGGCTGCCAGCCGCGTGAAGAATGCGTCCTTGGACTGTCGTTGGAAGAAGTGCCCGCCCGGGATCACCTGGAGGGTCCCGCCCCGCAGGGAGTGCGAGCACCAGGCGGCCGCGTCCTCGACCGCCACCAGTGGGTCGTCGGCGCCGGCGAAGACGTCGATGGGACAGGGCAGTTGATAGCTGTCACCGGCGTACCGGCGGCTCGTGCACAGTTCCAGGCCGACCCGGACCTGGGCGAGGTAGTCGGCGAGCCGGTCCGGAGTGCCGCTGACCGCCGCCGGCAGACCGTCGAACGCGGCCAGCCGGTGCGCGAGTTCGGCGTCGTCCAGGAGCAGCGCCGACTCCAGCGGAAGCGGCAGGTGCGGCGCCGGGTGGGCGCCGACCAGCAGCCGCTTCGGCAGCCGCCGACCGGTCGCGGCGAGGAACCGGACGAGGTGGTACGCGACCAGCGCGCCCATGCTGTGGCCGTAGCACAGGTACGGCTCGTCCAGCTGCGCGCCGAGCTGCTGGTGCAGCGCCCGGGCGAGCGGGGCGAGGTCATGGTGCGGCCCGCCGCCGGGCTCCTCCCGGTCCGGCAGCCGGACCGGGACGACCTCGACCCTCGACCCCAGCCGCCGCTGCCAGCCGGCGAAGGAGGCGGTGCTGCCGCCCGCGTGGTGGAAGGCGAACAGCCTGACGGGCCGGGTGACCCGCGTACGGGCCCGAACGTCGGCGAGGTGGACGACGACGGCACTCACAGGACTGCTCCTCCCCTACGGGACCCTCCGCGGGTGGCGGTGGGCGGTCGGCGTGCCCGCCCCGGGGGGGGCGGGCACGCGGATCCGTCACTGCCCCGCGCCCCGCAGGTGGGCGACGGAGGCGACGGCCAGCTCACGGGCGCGGGCGGTGTCGGCCACCAGGCGGCCGTCGCGCTTGACGACCCGTCCGGCGACCAGGACGGTGTCCACGTTGCCGGGGTGGGCGGCCAGCACGAGCGACTCGGCGGGGGTGGTGACCGGCGCCAGGTCGATGTCGCCGGTGCGCACCAGCACCAGGTCGGCGGCCTTGCCGGGCTCGATGGAGCCGGTCCGGTCACCGAGGTGGACGGCGCGGGCGCCCTCGACGGTCGCCATCCGCAGCACGGCCTGGGCCGGCAGGACCGGCTCGCCGTCCGGCGTCTCGGCGCGGTCGGCCGCCAGCGCGAAGCGCATCTGGGTGAACAGGTCGCCGCTGGACTCCAGCTCGGTGTCGATGCCGAGGCCGGGGTTGACGCCCGCGGCGCGCAGCCGGCGGACCGCCACGTTGCCGCCCAGGCCGGGCATGGTCAGCTCGATCTGCGGGCAGATCGACACGGTGGTGCCGGAGTCGGCGAGCAGCTTGAGCGCGTCGGCCTCGGCGCCGTTGACGTGCGCCAGGTTCAGGTCCGGGCCGAGCAGGCCGGCCTGGTGGAGCAGCTGGACGCCCTGGTGCTCGGGGCCGGGGCGGCCGGTGGACAGGTGCGTGGTGATCGGGATGCCGAGCTCGCGGGCGAGGGCGAAGTCCTTGACCGCGTTGTCGATGCCGGAGTAGTCCGGGCCCTTGGCGGCCATCGCCAGGGTGACCAGGCCGTCGTCCGAGGGCAGCAGCTGCTCGCGGACGCGGCGGATGTCGACCGGGTGGGTGGCGGCGAAGTCGAGCTTGGAGCCGATCGGCCAGGCGTGGCCGAACACCGCGCGCACGCCCGCGTCCTGGAGGGCCCGGACGGCGGCGTCGGCGTGCTCGGGCGAGTTCATCGCGTGTGCCCAGTCGAGCACCGTGGTGATGCCCGCGTTGAGCGCGGTGAGGGCGCCGAGGTAGGTGCCGGCGTAGACGTCCTCCGGGCGGACCTGGTCGCCCAGACCGATCAGGGTCTGGCCGACGTACTCCATGATGGAGGCCTCGGAGTTGGACTGCCGCAGGCTGCTCTGCCAGGTGTGCCGGTGGGCGTCCACCATGCCGGGCAGGACGAAGGTGCCGGAGGCGTCGATCACCTCGGCGTCGGGGGCCGGCTCCAGGTCGGTGCCGACGGCGGTGATCCGACCGTCCTCGATGAGCACGTCGCCCGTCGGGAATTCGCGGTTCTGGGCGTCCATGGTGACGATCCAGCCGCCACGGACCAGGATCCGCTGAGTGGTCAAGGCAGTTCTCCCATTTTCTACGGTGACGGACCGGGGGTCGGGCCGTCGTTGTTCGGTTCGGTGGTCGTGAAGTGGTCGTGGGGTGGTTGTGCGTGAGGTGGCCGTTCCGGCGGCCGGTCAGGCCGCGCCGGCCGACCCGGCGCGGGCGTCGACCGCCCACACCAGCAGCGCCAGCAGCGCCAGGCCGGCGCCCACCGCGCACACCGCGCCCCAGCCGGCCGCCGTGTAGGCGGCGCCCGAGGCAGCGGACCCGGCGAAGCCGCCGACGAAGTACGTGGTGGTGTACGCCGTGGTGATCCGGCTGCGCGCGTCGGCCCGCAGCCGGTAGATCACGCTGAGGTTGGTGACCTGGATGCCCTGGACGCCCAGGTCGAGCAGGACCACCCCGAGCAGCAGGGGGATCAGCCAGTGGCCGCCGTTCAGGGCGAGCAGGCCCCAGCCGGCGAGGACCACGGCCAGCAGGACGCCGGAGGACTGCCGGTCCAGCCGCCGGTCGGCGAACCGGCCGGCGATCCGGGCCGCGTACGCCCCGACCGCGCCGACCAGGCCGACCAGCCCGATCAGCGCCGCGTCGAAGTGGTACGGCTGCCGGGCCAGCAGGAAGGCGACGGAGGCCCAGAAGGCGTTGAAGCCGGCGAAGGTGACGAAGCCCAGCAGGCAGCGCCGCCGCAGGACCGGCTCCTCCCGGAGGATGGTCAGCACCGAGGCGAGCAGCGCCGGGTAGGAGAGCCGGGCGGCCGGCTCGACCTTCGGCAGTCGCAGCCGCAGCACGGCGGCCAGTGCCAGGGTGAGCACCCCGGCGGCGACGAAGACCGCCCGCCAGCCGGCCCAGCTGCCGAGCAGCCCGCTGCCGGTCCGGGCGAACAGGATGCCGAGCAGCAGCCCGCTCATCACCCGCCCGGAGACCTTCCCGCGTTCCTCCGCGGCGGCCAGGGTGGCCGCGAAGGCCACCAGCATCGGCCCGACCACGGTGCACATCGACAGCACCGCCATCGCCATGACCAGCACGGCGAAGTCGGGCGCGGCCGCGGCGGCGGCGCAGGCGACAGCCGTCACGGTGAGCATCACCACGACGATCCGGCGGCGTTCCGTGACGTCCCCGAGCGGCACCAGCAGGGCGAGCCCGGCCGCGTACCCGAGCTGGCCGACGGTGGTGACCAGGGAGGCCGACCCGCTGCCGAGCCGGAAGGCGTCGGCGATCCCGTTGAGCAGCGGCTGCACGTAGTACAGGTTGGCGACCGCGAGACCGCAGGCCCAGGCGAACAGGGTCACCAGGCGGGGGTCGATGCCCGCGCCGGGGTCGATGCCCGCGCCGGGGTCGGCGGCGTTGCTCGCAGCGGCGGGGGGCGACGCCGGCGCCGCGTTACGGGCCGGGGTTCGGGGGGGCATGGCTGTCCTTCCGTCAGGACACGGGTACGGGGGCCGTAGTGGGCAGGCGGTCACTCGGCGGTGGTGGCGATGACGGGCTCGGCGGGCCGGGCGCCGCGGAGGAAGGCGAGCACCTGGTCGGGGCGGTCGGCCCCGGCCAGCAGCGCGAGGTGGCCGTCCGGGCGGACCACCGCGAAGGCGGGGTTCCGGCCGAAGGTGCGGTCGAGGGTCCGGGCCGGCCCGCCGCCGACCCGGGCGAGGTCGAGCACCGTGATCGAGGGACCGAGCTTCGCGCGCAACTGCCGTGCCCGCTGCGCCCATTCGGCCTTCGGGCGCCGCCCGGGCCAGAGCAGCACGGTGTAGTGGGCGGGGTCGATGGCCGGCATGCCCGAGTCCAGCTCCGGCGCGACGAACAGCGGGACGCGCTGGCCCGGTTCGATCGG
The DNA here is from genome assembly GCF_044768305.1 of Kitasatospora sp. NPDC101155. Lineage (NCBI taxonomy): Bacteria > Bacillati > Actinomycetota > Actinomycetes > Kitasatosporales > Streptomycetaceae > Kitasatospora > Kitasatospora sp. NPDC101155. The sequence goes on from NZ_JBIWPN010000007.1 coordinate 23,781, forward strand.
CCGCGGGTGTCGCAGCAGGATCGGCTCGGTGGCGAGCCGGCCGTAGCTGACGTCGATCTGGCTGAGCAGCGGCACCACCATCCGGCTGACCAGCCCGGTCTTGCAGGCGACGGTGAAGAGCGTGTCGCGCACGGCGATCCGCCCGACGCTGCGCTGGAGGGCGAAGCGGGCCTGGGCCGCCGAGGTGCGGGACAGGCGGGTCGCACCGGCCTGCCGCTCGGGGGCGTAGCTCTCCAGGATCGATTCCCGCAGGGTGCCGTTGGCCACCCCGGCGAGCTTCCAGCCGAGGTTGGCGACGTCCATCAGCCCGACGTTGAGGCCCTGGCCGCCGGCCGGGCTCACCACGTGCGCGGCGTCGCCCACCAGGAAGCACCGGCCCTTGCTGAAGGTCTCGGCGATGCCGAGCCGCGGGCGGAAGGCCCGGGTCCAGTCCGGGGTGCCGACCTGGATGTCGCGCCGGGAGCGGGAGCTGAGGATGTGCTGGATCAGCTCGCGGGAGGGGTGGCCGTCCTCCTCGCGCCGGTGCGGGGTGGTGGCGGCGAAGCGGTAGCTGCCGTTGCTCAGCGGCACGATCGCGGCGACGCCGTCCCGGCAGTAGTAGTACTGGCCGAGCGGCGGCACGTCCCCGGAGAGCGGGACGTCGCCGATGGCGTAGGTCACGTCGATCTCCTCGCCGTCGAAGCGGATCCCGAGTTCGGACCGCACGGTGCTGGCGGGCCCGTCCGCGCCGACCAGCCAGCGCGGTTCGACGGTCTCGCTGGTGCCGTCGGGGTGCTTGAGCAGGGCCCGCGGCTCGGCCCCGGAGCCGTCCAGCGAGACCAGCTCGACCCCGCGCTCGACGACCCCGCCGAGTTCGGCGAGGCGTGCGCGCAGGATGCGCTCGGTGTCGCGCTGCGGCAGCGCCAGGATGAACGGGTACGGCGAGTCGGTGAGGGTGCTGAGGTCGGCGGTGCCGAGCAGCCGGCCCTCGGAGTAGTAGCTCAGGCCGCTGGTGCGCCGACCCTCCCGGACCAGGGCGTCGGCGACGCCGATCCGCCGGAGCATCTCCAGGTTGCGCGGCCAGACCAGGACCGCCTTGGAGTGCGGGTCGCTGGTGTCGATCCGCTCCTGGCGGTCGACCAGCCGAACGCCCACGTTCTGCTGGAGGAGTTCGCAGGCGAGCGCCATGCCGATGGGCCCGGCTCCCACGATCAGCACCTGCGGGGTGGAGTCGCGGCCGGCGTCCGGCTGGGCCGGGGGCTGCTCGTGGGCGGGCATCTGTGGTCCTTTCGTCTGGCGGGTCTTGTCGCGGCCTCGGAACGAGGTGGTCAGCGGTCCGGTCAGCGGTCCTGGAACTTCTCGACGGCGCTGCGCGCGACCGCCACGGCGTTGATCGCCCGGGGCACGCCGGCGTACAGCGCGACCTGGCTGAGCGTCTCGGCGACCTCCTCGGCGGTGGCGCCGTTGCGCAGCGCTCCGCCGATGTGGAAGCCGAGCTGGCCCTCGCAGCCGCCGAGGGCGGCCAGGACGGCGACCGTCACCAGCTGGCGGGTGCGCAGGTCGAGACCGGGGCGGCCGACCACCTCGGCCAGGCCGAAGGCGACGGTGTCGGCGAGCGCCGGGGCGGTCGCCTCCAGCGCCTCCCAGGGCGCGGCGGCGGCGGTGCCGCCGGCGAGGCGGTGGAACACCTCGGCGGCCTCCTTGCGCAGCGCGGCGGCGGACTCGTGGTCGTTCATCGGTGTTCTCCGGGAGGGTGGTCGGGGCGCCGTGGGCGGCTCCGGCGGGTCAGGCCGTGGGCGGCTTCGGCCGGTCGGGCTGTCGGTGGCTTCGCCGGATCAGGCCGGGAGCGCGGCCGGGGTGTCGGCCCAGCAGGTCCAGTTGCGGCTGCGGGCCTGCTCCACCAGCGTGTGGTCGGCGTTGGCGACCACGACCGGGTGCCCGACCGACTCCAGCAGCGGCAGGTCGGAGATGTGGTCCCCGTACGCCCAGGAGCGGCCGAGGTCGAGGCCGTGGGTGCGGGCGGCCTCGGCGAGCGCCTGCGCCTTGTAGCGGCCGATCATCGGGTGCGGGAGCTCCCCGGTGTGGACGCCGTCGGCGACCGTGGGCCGGGCGCAGATGACCAGGTCCGCGCCGAGGTGGCGGCCGATCGGGTCGAGGCAGGGTGGGAAGGAGCCGGACACCAGCACGGTGAGGTGCCCCTGCCTCCGGTGCCCGTGGAAGGCCGCCAGCGCGCGCGGGTGGAAGAGCGAGCCGCCGGCGAGTTCCCGGGCGAACCACTCCCGGCCCAGCGCGGCGAGTTCGGCCTCCGGCCGGCCCGCGTAGTTGCGGTAGTAGAGCAGGTTGGCCTCCTCCCGCCGGCCGTTGGCCCGGGCCTCGGCGAGCCTGGCCATGGCCTCGTCGTAGGCCGAGTCGGGCAGGCCGCGGGCGGCGAGGTCGAACCGGAGGAAGCCGAGCATGCTGACCACGGTGGTCAGCGTCTCGTCGACGTCGAAGAAGGCCGCCCGGCGCCCGCCGGCGCTCACTTCGCCCCTCGCGTCCCGGCGGGGACGCGCTCGGTCTCCAGTCGCAGGTCCTGGCCGCCGTAGTCGGCCTTGGCCCGCCGGATCGCCTCGTCGACGGGGATCAGCGCCGGCAGGTCGAACAGCTTGACGATCTGCTGCAGCCGCTCGGCGACGGTGCCGCCGATGACGTGGTACGGCATGCCCATCTCCGCGAAGCTGTCCAGCAGCATCTCGTCGCAGAGCCGCCGGAACTGGTCGTTCATCGGCCGGTGGCCGTCGGCCACGATCGGCAGCTCGTTGCGTAGGTGCACGAAGGTGTCGTAGGTCTTGGCGACGTGCTGCTTGAAGGCGCTGCCGTACTGGACCATCACCTGCTCGAAGAAGTCCATCTCGGCCGTCCTGGGGACCACTTGGCCTTCGGCGAGGTGGGCGGAGGCGCTCGGGTTGATGCCCGCGCGCACTCGCAGGGTGCCGTAGATCCACTCCTGCAGCGAGGAGCCGTCGGAGACGAAGCCGTCGCCGAGGAGGTTCTCGTGCACCGCGCGCTCGACGTGACGGCGCATCACCAGCTGGAGGAACTCCGGCGGGGTGCACTCCGCGAGGGCCTTGCCCGGCAGGGCTTCGGGAAGGATCTCCCGCATGGTCTTGGCCAGCGTCCGCGGCATGCCGGTCAGGTGTGACAGCGCCATCACCGTGAACGTCTTGCCGGACGAATACGCACCCGAGACTGCCAACTTCACGTCTGCTCCCCGTTGCTACCGGTCTGCCGGTTCGTCGGACGGCGAATCCCGGGAGCCGGCCCGCTGTCCCCGCGGCCGCTCGCCTTCGCCTTGAAGAACGCTAGATCGGTTCGCTGCCGGGTGGCAGTGTCGGATCATGGTGGTGGTGGGAACACCAGGAACCGGATATCGGACGAACGCGGCGGGGGCGGGTGGGCGCGGTTGCGCCTCACCCGCCCCCGTCGGGCGCAGCGGTGGTCTGACGGCCTCCTGGCGGACCGGCCGGTCGGCTACCGGCCGGTCGGCTACCGGCCGGTCGGCTCAGGCCACCGCGCGGTCGGGTCCGGCCAGTTGTCCCAGCAGCAGCCTGAAGGAGGCCGAGGCGGCGGTCTGTTCGTCGGGTGCGTACAGGTGCAGCCTCAGGTGCGGTGCCTCGCTGAGGTCCAGCGCGGTGTGCTCGAAGGTGAGCGGGCCGCACCGGGGGTGGGTGACGGTCTTGGTCGTGCGGGTGGCCAGGCTGATCTCGTGCCGGTCCCAGAAGGTGCGGAACAGCGGGCTCTCGGTGCGCAACCGCTGGGCGACGTCCATGAAGTGGTGGTCGTCCGGGTAGCGCGCCGCCTGGGCGCGGAGGAAGCCGATGACCTCCCCGGCCACCGCCTCGACGTCCGGGAACCTCTCGCGCCAGTCGGCGTCCAGGAAGAACCGGACCGCCTGGTTGTTGTTCTCGTCGGTCAGCCCGAACACCTCGCGGGCGGCCCTGTTGAACACCGGGATGTTGCCGTAGCGGTCGACCAGTTTCGCCGGGTACGGCATCCAGCGGTCGACGATCCGCTGGAGCCTCGGCGGGATGCCCTCGGTGTGGGCGTCGCGCGGCAGCGGGGAGTTGAGGCCGGCCAGCCGGTGCAGGTGGGCCCGCTCCGGCTCGCCCAGCCGCAGGGCCCGGCTCACCGCGTCCAGGACCTCGGGCGAGACCTTGATGTCCCGGCCCTGTTCGAGCCAGGTGTACCAGGAGACGCCGATCCCGGCGAGGACGGCCACCTCCTCCCGTCGGAGCCCGGGGGTCCGCCGGAATCCGGCCGAGGGCTGGCCGACGTCCTCCGGCTTGAGGGCGGCGCGACGGCTTCGCAGAAAGTCTCGCAGTTCCGCCCGTCGGGCCTGCAATGGATTCATCCCGTCAGGTAATTTCTGCATGTCACCCAGCCTAACCCCAAACTTTTCGGGCCAGCCGTAACCCGACTGTCAACCGGGCCTCAAAAGCCGGTCCAACCTGCTGGTATAGGTTAATCGACTGGCCCGCACGACGAATGCGGAACACCAGGTTCTATTCTTTACGAACCTATTCCGGACATTTACCGGCCACGACGGACCCGGGAATAGCGCGGCAGCGGCGCGCTGAAATGCCGGGCCGCCACGGCGGGAGCCCCGGGCGGGCTCCGGAGCTTCCGCGTGCGTTCCGTGGTGGTTCCGTGCGGGTTCCGGGGCTCCCGTGAAGGCCGCCCGTCACCGCGGGTGGATGCCGCCGTCCAGCCCGATCACCTGGTTGGTGAGGTAGCCGTTGCGCAGCACCGCCATCACCAGGTCCGCGACCTCCTCCGGGCGCCCGTAGCGGCCGACCGGGACGGCGGGCGTGAGGCTGCCCTCGGTGAGCGAGGGCAGCATCCGGGTGTTCTCGATCAGCGCCGGCGCCACCGCGTTGACCGTCACCCCGTGTCCGGCGACCTGCGGCGCCAGCGAGTGCACCAGGCTGTGCAGCCCCGCCTTGGAGGCCGCGTAGTGCGGGCCGACGATGCCGCCGATGAAGGCGGCCGTCGAGGAGATGAACACCAGCCGGCCGTACCGGCGGGCCATCATCGCCGGGATCACCTCCTGGGCCAGCAGGAACGGCGCCCGGAGGTTCACCGCGAGGGTGCGGTCCCAGGTCCTGGTGTCGACGGCCAGGCGGATCCGGCGCGGCGCGCAGCCGGCGTTGGGGATCAGCACGTCGATCGGGCCGAGCGCGTCGGTGGCCTCCCGGACCAGCCGTTCCGGGGTCCGGGGATCGGCCAGGTCGCCGCGCAGGGCCACCGCGTCCAGTCCGATGTCCCAGGCCTCCTCGGCCAGTAACTCGGCTTCGTCGTAACGGCTGTTGGCCACGAAGGCCACCCGAGCCCCGGCCGAGATCAGCCGGCGGCCCAGCGCGCCGCCGATCCCGCCGGACGCCCCGGTCAGCAGCACCACCCGCCCGGCCAGACCCGATTCCTCCAGGTGCATCATCAGCTCTTCCTCCCACCGGTGCGGATCAACGACTGCAGCTCACCATGCGGTCGCCGGGCTTCCGGTGTCCAAGACCCATTCCCGAAGCTGTCATACCCTGCGGGCATCACAACTGAGGAGTGATGCCCGGTGGACCTGGACCTGAGGAAACTGCGCTACTTCGTGGCCGTCGCGCACCGGCAGCACTTCGGCCGGGCCGCCGAGGAGCTGCACATCGCCCAGTCCGTACTGTCCCGTCAGATCATGGCACTGGAAAGGGAGTTGGGCGTCCGGCTGTTCGTCCGGACCAGGCGCACCACCGGGCTGACCCCGGCCGGCGAACAGCTGCTGGCCGACGCCGAACCGCTGCTGGCGAACGCCGAGGCGGTTCGCCGGCGGGCCGCCCGGGCCGGCGGCTCGGGGCCGCTCGGCTTCACCGTCGGGTTCATGCCCGGCCTGATCGTCACCCCGGCGGTGCGGGTCATGTCGGAGCGCCACCCCGAGCTGGCCGTCGAGGTGCTCCGCACCAGCTGGGACGACCAGGTCCAGGTGATCAACGACGGCCGGGTGGACGTCGGCTACCTCCGACTGCCGGTCGACCAGCGCGGACTGACCGTCCTCCCCCTGCTCACCGAACCCCGCGTGGTGGTGCTCCCCGCCGACCACCGGCTGGCCGGCCTGAGCGCCGTCACCCTCACCGACCTCGCGGGCGAGCAGCTGTTGCAGAACCCCGAGGCCGTCCTGCCGGCGCAGGACGCGGCCGCCCTGCGGGACGGCCGGGCGCGGCCCTCCCTCCAGGCCATCCGCACCGTCGAGGAGAAGCTGGAGTACGTTGCCGCGGGCCACGGCATCGTCGTCCTGCCGCTCTCCGTCGCCACCTTCTACACCCGCCCCGACGTCACCCACCTGCCCGTCCACAACCTGCCGCCCAACGAAGTGGCGCTGGCCTGGGACCGCAACCGCAGCAGCCGGCTGATCGAGGAGTTCGCCGGCATCGCCGTCACCCTCCAGGCCGCCAAGCTCGACCCCGTCGGCGCCCGCCCGGCCACCGCCCACGGCTGAGCGCCAACGGCCGTCCCCCCGGCGGCGTTCGGGACGAACGGGGCTGGCCTCGGCCGGTCCGGTGGGCTACGGTGTCCGGCGATGACTACCGGGACGGCTCTGCGCCACACACGAATTGGTGACCCGGCGCTCCGCTGAGCGCCGTACGGGCCACCGCGGGCCCGCAGTTCGATCGAGGATCCGGCGCCGTCGCGCGGGCTCCGCCTCCGTCGTGTTGACCACACGCTCGACACGTCAACCACGACAGGAGACCTTCCTTGCCCACCAAGACGCTGACGATTCCCACCGCGGACGGCCGGGCCGACGCCTTCGCCGCCCACCCCGACCGCGACGGGCGGCACCCCGGGGTGCTGATGTACGCGGACGCCTTCGGCATCCGGCCCGTGCTGCGGGAGATGGCCCGCGAACTGGCCGGACACGGGTACTACGTGCTCGTCCCCAACTTCTTCTACCGGCACGGCCCGACACCGGTGGTGGAGCTTCCCGAGTACATCGGGGAGGAGGCCCGGACCGCGGCCGTCGCCCGGCTGATGCCCCTGATCAGGACGCACACCGCCGAACGCGTCCTCAGCGACGCCGACGCCTACCTCGGCTTCCTCACCGCCCAGCCCGAGGTCGCCGCCGGACCGGTCGCCGTGACCGGCTACTGCATCGGCGGCCTCCTGGCTTTGCGCACCGCCGCGGCCCACCCCGGCCGGGTGGCCGCCGTCGCCGGATTCCACGGCCCCGTGGGCGCCGACGGGCCCGACATGCACCGCCTCGTCTCCAGGCTCACCGCCCAGGTCCACCTCGGCCACGCCGAGACCGACATGACGCCCGAGACCCTCGGCGAGCTGAACCGCGCCCTGGACGCCGCGGGCGTCGACCACACCTCCGAGATCTACCCCGGCACCGTCCACGGCTTCACCATGTCCGACACCGACGCCTTCAGCCCCTCCGGACTGCGGCTGCACTGGGAGCGCCTGCTGCCGCTCCTCGGCCGCACCCTGACACACGGCTGAGGCGCCCGGACGGCGAGTGCTCGGCGCAGCGCGGCACGGTGTCGAGCACCGCCCCCGGCCCCCGATCGGCCCCGATGGGCCACTGCGCCGACGCGGCGACCGCGCCGCCGCCGATGGACGACATCCGCAACGCCGCTGCGTTTAGCGTGGTGAGCGGGATGCAAGTCCGTTTGGTGCTGCGCCTGCGTTGTCGGACGTGCTCACGAGCATCGGCAATCTGTGCCGGGTGCGCCGCAGATTTGACTGACGCCCAGGTGGCTCGCTCAGCGACCTTGCAGGTCGACAGGAACGAGCACGTTCAACCGAAGACTCAGGCCCGCAGTCTCTTGCCAGAATTGATTTGCGATCAAACCTAACTGTATGACAGATGCATCGGTGCCATCACCCAGCTCCCCCCGCGAGGTGCTCTCCAGCCTCGGCGAGCTAACCCGCCGTGTCCGTTCCGCCCAGCGCGGTACCTGGTTCCCGCTGCTGCTGTTCGGGGTGCTCACCCTCGGCGGGATCAGCACCTGACGGTCCTGGAGAAGGCCGGTCTGGTCCGCATTGAGAAGGGCTACGAGGGCAAGCGCGCCCGCACTTGGCTCTCCCTCACCCCGGCCGGGGACCGCGCGCTGAGGGATGAGGTGGCCCAGCTGAAGCGGCTCATCGAGCAGATCGAGCAGGGAGGCTCGCCAGTGGCAACCTGAGTCTTCGTCATACCCCAACGCAACTTCCCAAGCGGCAGGTCGGACCGCCCGAACTGCCCGCGTGGAGCGGCATTCGCGAGATCCGCCGGCGCCGTTGCATTTAGCGTCGTGGGCGGGGTGCAAGTCCGTCTTCCATGATCGTGACCTGGGCGTGGAAGGTGTAGTCCTGGGCGGTGGCGGGGTGCTTGCCGATGTTCGGAGCGTACTTGCTGGCACTCTTCAGGCTGCGGGCCTTCATCCGCTGGCGGCGGTGTGCGGGCAGCAAGTTGTCCAGCAGCGCGAGACCAATCGCGCCGACCAGGCGGGCGGGCCCGTCGATGAGCACGCCCGCGGCAGTGGTCACCTGGTCGCGGGCCGCGTGGAGGGCGACGGTGAGGCTGAGCCGGTCCATGTCCAGGCCGGGGCGACTGGCGGCGGCATCGGCGGCGGTATGGATCAGCGCCTGGTAGACCACCAGGATCGCGTAGACCTCCTGGTCCAGGTCGGCGGGGTGCCCAGAGCGCAGGACCCGGCCGTTCAGCAGGGTCGCCTTCAAGCTCGCATACGCGGTCTCGGCCTGCCACCTTTCGTGATACAGCGTCACGAGCCGGTCGGCGGGGAAGCGGATGTGGTCAAGCAGGCTGGTGAGCAGGCGCCACTGTTCGCGGCGGACGGTGCCGTCGGCCAGGGCCCAGGTGCCCCGGCGCGAACACCCCCGCCGCTACCGCGACCACCTGCGTGATGACAGACTTCTCCTGCAACGGGACCCCTGTGCTTGATCGACGTTCTTCGCCGATCGTTGATCTACAGGCGTCCCGTTGCCTCGTTCAACCCCTTGACCTGCGGCCTCACACGTAAACGCAACGGCGTTGGTGATCATCCATGCCGTGATTCTTGGCAGGGCCTGAAGGCTCGGACAATCGTATTTCACGATGATCGATGCTCTGGCGTGCTCAAGTCACCTGGTAGTACCGGGAGTTACCCGGAAATGAAGACTTGTCAGAGGGCTTCCCGTACGGCTCCAGGGCTCGCACACTCATGGGCATGACCAGCCCTCTACGCGCGTGGAAGACCGCCGCCTCCGCCGCCACCGTCGCCCTGATCGCCCTCGCCCCCGTCGCCGTCGCCGTCGCCGTCGCCGTCGCCACCGAGGCGAACGCCGCCGTGAGCGGCAACGTGTGCCTCACCGCCCTGCCGCCCCAGGCCAGAACCACGCTCAACCTGATCGCGTCCAACGGGCCGTTCCCGTACCGGCAGGACGGGATCGTCTTCCAGAACAACGGCGGCGTGCTGCCGCGCCAGTCGTACGGCTACTACCACGAGTACACCGTGGTGACCCCGGGCGCCCCGACCCGCGGCGCCCGTCGGATCGTCACCGGCAAGCAGTACCACGAGGACTACTACACCAGCGACCACTACGCGACGTTCCGGCTGATCAACTTCGGCTGCTGACAAGGGAATCGGCCCACGGCCTCGGCGCGGTGACCTGCCCGCCGGGGCTGTTGGCGTGCAGTGGCGCCGAGGGGTGCGCTCAGGTGGGGAAGGAGTTGCCGCGAGGGTGGTGAGGCCGCTGCCGGCGGTGGCGACTGCGGCGACGGGCGCGCGCGACTCCAGCAGCGGGGCGAGCGGCGGGCGGTGGGCGGGCAGTGGGTGGGCAGTGGGTGGGGCGATGCGGTGTCTAGGGATTCACCCAGGGCGAACGGGCATTCGATCCGACGGTGAAATCACATAAAAGAACGACGACCTGGCTGCGCCAGGACACCGGTACGCGGTTCAGCCGGGCGGTGGCGCCGCTGGAACACTGGTACCTCGGCTTCCCCCGAGGGCTCTCCCCGGGGCTGAACCTGGTGGTGGAGGGCATCGGCGGGATAACGGAGGAGGTACTGCGTCGGGCAGTCGCAGCGGCCTCCGAGGCCTGCCCGGGCGCACGGCTGACCCGCCGCGGCGGGCGCTGGCTGGACAGCGGCCAGGCGCCGCCCGTCCGCCTCGTGGCAGGCCGGACACCCGACCGTGACACCCTCGACCGGGCCGCCGAGCTGAGCCGGCCGCTCCCAGCCCGGGGGGCGTACTGCGAGGCCGTGCTGTTCGACGGCCCGCGCCCGGCCGTGGCCTTCCGCGCCTCGCACGCCGTGATGGACGCGCGCGGGCTGCGCCACTGGGCCGCCGACGTCTTCCGGGCCCTGCGCGGCGAGGAGCCGCTCGGTGCCCGGTCCACGATCACCGTCACCGGGCTCGACGAGCCGCTGCTGCACCAGGGCGGCGGGGTGGACGGGGAGTTCGCGCTGCGCCCGGTGCTGGACGTCCCGCGCGGCGCGGGTTTGCACGGGCAGCGCTGGTGGCGCCGGACGGTGGACGGCACCTACCCGGCCGTCGCGGCCCGGCTGGCCACCGAGCTGGCGCGCCGCTCCGGCGAGCCGGTGGCGACCGTCGGCATCCCCGTCGACCTGCGCCAGTTCCACCCCGGCCTGGACTCCACCGGCAACCTGGCGGTCACCGTCAGCCTCGACATCACCGCCGGGCAGGAGTGGGAGGAGACCCAGCGGCAACTGCTGGGCGTGCTGGCGGAGCGCCGGGGCACGGTCCGCACCCCGGGTCCCGAGATCCTGCGGGCGCCGCTGGGGCTGCTGCGGATGATCGTCCGCAGGCTCGACCGCGGGACCCGCGGCAGCGGCCGGTTCTCGTCCGTCGCGTCGGTCACCAGCCTGGGGCGGATCGACCCCGTGGCCTTCGCCACCGCCGACTTCCGGCCGACCTCGGTCTACCTGCTGTGCCCGCGCGAGCCGGCGAGCCCGCCCGGCCTGAGCGTGGTCGAGTGCGACGGGCGCACCGAACTCACGCTGTCCTGGTGGTCCGGCGCCGAGTGCGAGGCCCAGGCCGAGGAACTGCTCGACGGGCTCTGCGAGGCGCTCTCGCCGTCCGAGGCCCGTGCGTACGCAACGCTGCCGCCCGAGCCGTCGTCCGGATCGTCGGACGCCCGGACCGTGGTGGAACGTTTCCGCGCCCAGGTGGCCGCCCGGCCCGACGCCGTGGCGATCAGCGGGCCGGACGGCGACGTGACCTACGCGGAACTCGACCGCAGGGCCCGGGCGGTCGCCGCCGGGCTCCGGGAGCGCGGCCTCGGACGCGACACCGTCGTCGGCCTGCTCACCGACCGTTCGGCCGCCGCCGTGGCCGGCGCGTGGGGTGCCCTGATGGCCGGCACGGCCTACCTGCCGATGGACCCCGGGCACCCGGACGCCCGCGTCCGCGAGCTGCTCGCCGACGCCGGAGCGCCGCTCTGCATGACCCACCGGCCTTACGCACAAAGGGACTTCCTGCCTCCGGGCTGCACGCGACTGCTGCTGGACGAGCTGCCGGACGGCCCGACCCCGGACCTCCCGCCGGGCGGGCCGGAGCCCGCCGACCTCGCGTACGTCGTCTACACCTCGGGCTCGACCGGCAAGCCCAAGGGCGTGGAGATCGAGCACGGCGCGCTCGCCGGCTACGCGTCCTGGGCGATCCGTGAACACGGCATCGACCACGACACCCGGCTCCCGCTGCTGTGCTCCCTCTCCTTCGACGTGGCGGAGATCTCCCTCATCCTGCCCTTCCTGGCCGGCGGCACCCTGCTGGTGATGGGCGAGGAGCTCACCCACGTGTCGCTGCGCGAGGTGCTGGCCGCCGGCGCCACGGCGCTCGCGCTCACCCCGACCCACCTCGACCTGATCACCCGGCTCGACCTCGAACCCGGGCGCGTGCGCACCCTGCTCGTGATCGGGGAGCAGTTCACCCGCGCGCTCGCGCTGCGCGCTCGTGAGCGCTTCGGCCCGGACTGCCGGATAGTCAACCTGTACGGGCCGGCCGAGGCGACCATCGGCGTCAGCCAGCACGTCTTCGACGACGCGCGGGACGACGGCGCGAGCGTGCCGATCGGGCGGCCCGGTGACGGCGTGACGATGTACCTGCTGGACGCCGACCGGCGCTTCGCCGCCCCCGGTGCGACCGGCGAGCTGTACCTCGGCGGGTGCCAGCTCGCCCGCGGCTACCGGGGCCGAGCGGACCTCACCAGGGAACGCTTCGTCCACCTCGCCGACGGCACCCGGGTCTACCGCACCGGCGACCTGGCCCGCCGACTGCCGTCGGGGGAGATGGAGTTGCTCGGCCGGATCGACGACCAGGTCAAGGTGAACGGGCACCGGATCGAGCCTGCCGAGATCGCCCGGACGCTGGAGGAGCACCCGGACGTGGCGGCGGCCGTGGTCGTAGCCAGGAGCCGGCCCGGCCGCTCCGGCAAGGTGCTGTGCGGCTACGTGCTGCCCCGCCCCGACGTCCGCCCGCCGGACGCCGCCGAACTGGAGCGGCACCTGCTCGCGCGCGTACCCGCCTACCTGGTGCCGGCCGCGCTCACGCTCGTCGACCGGATCCCGCGCACCGTGAACGGCAAGGTCGCGGTGGACGCGCTGCCCGACCCGTTCGGCGAGCCGGGAGCGACGGCCCCGCCGGAGGCCGTCGCACTGAGCCCGGTGGAGCGGGAGGTCGCGCGGATCTGGGCCCGGGTGCTCGGCGTGGAGACCGGAGGGCTGGGCCCGGACAGTGACTTCCACGAGCTCGGCGGCGACTCCCCGGCCATGATCACCATGGTGGCCGAGGTCGCCCGCGAGGTGGCCGGCCCGGACGGCGAGGCGCGCCTGGCCGCCCGGCTGCGGGAAGTCGTCGCCCGGCCGACCCTGGCCCGGGTCGCCGCGCTCGCCGAAGCCGCCCGGCCGGAGCGAATCGGGCCGGAAGTCTCGCAAATTCCTTAGCGGTGCTTCTGGTTCGCTGGCTCTGCCGAGAACGGCCCGCGAGCAGTGGCTGAAGGGGAACGGATGTCCAAGCGTGCACTGATCACCGGGGTGACCGGCCAGGACGGGTCGTACCTGGCCGAACACCTCATCTCCCTGGGGTACGAGGTCTGGGGCCTCACCCGGGGACAGGCGAATCCGCGGAAGGCACGTCGGCCGCGATGCGGATGAGCGCCTGGTAGGTCGCCAGAAGCGCGTAGACCTCCTGCTCCAGGCCCGGGACGCTGCGCGAGGGCGGCCGTCGAGCATGGTCGCCTTGATCGAGAAGTGGGTTGTCTCCACCTGCCACCGGCGGTGGTAGAGCTCCACAAGTTCCCGTGCGGGGTGGCGCTCGTGGTCGAGGAGGCTGGTGATCAGTCGCCAGTTTTCACGCCGGGTGGTGCCGTCGGCGAGGGTGACGGTGATCCACGCCTCGATCACGCGCACCGGCAGCACGCCATAGCCACTCCCGGCCCGGTAGGGGGCGGCCAGGCGGGCCAGGTAGGAGCCGTCGGGCAGGCGGCGCTGGATGGTCGGGCGGCGCCGGACGGAGGAGCGCACCAGGAACTGTGCGCCGGTCGCGGTCACTTCGCGCAGGAACTCCACGGCGTCGAAGGCGGCGTCGCCGAGCAGCAGCATCGAGGCATCCAGGCAGCTCAGCAGGCGGCGCGCGTAGGGAAGTTCACCCTCTCCTCGGGGCCGAAGCAGGCGGCGCAACGGGACCGCTCCCACCCGGCGTTGCCTCGTTCATCCCCTTGACCTGCGGCCTCACACGTAAACGCAACGGTGTTGACGACATCCGGGGTAAAAGATCATCACTCCATTCACCAAAACGAGCTATTTCCTCCCTTCGTTGTATCCACCCCCGGCTAAGATCCACTTTTCGTGACTGACCGTCAGACAAGCACAGCGCCCCACGGCTCCGCCGACGTCGTCATCCTCGGCGCCGGACCGGCCGGACTGACCCTCGGCAATCTCCTCCTCGCCGCCGGGATCGACTGCGTCGTCCTCGAACGCGCCGACCGCGCCCACGTCCAGACCCGGGCCCGGGCCGGCTTCCTCGCCGCGAACACCGTGCGCGTCCTGGACCGCCACGGCCTGGCCGAAGGCCTGCACCGACGAGGCATTCCCCATGGCACCTGCGAGTTCCGCACCGAGGTCGGCCGTTTCCGGCTCGACTACGGCACCCTCGGCCGCGGCGAGCAGCACACCGTCTACCCCCAACAGGACCTGGTCACCGACCTGCTGACGCACTACCTGGCGGCGGGCGGACGGATCCACTTCGAGACCGAGGCCCTGACCGTGGACGACGCCGCCGGCGCCCGCCCCACGGTCACCGTCCGCGCCGCCGACGGTCGCCCCGGCCGGTGGCAGGCCCGCTACGTCGCCGGCTGCGACGGCCGCCACGGCGCGGCCCGGCGCTCGCTGCCCTCCACCGCCCGCCGCCACCACCGCGACCACGGCGTCAGCTGGCTCGGCCTGCTCGCCGAGGCGCCGCCGAGCCTGGACGCCGTCGGCTACGCGCTGCACGGACGCGGCTTCGCCGGACACATGGCCCGCACCGCGGAGGTCACCCGCTACTACCTGCAGTGCGAACGCGGCGCCGCGCCCGACGCCTGGTCGCAGGAGCGGATCTGGGAGGAACTCGGGCTGCGCATGGGCGCCGCCGACCACGGCCCGCTGCGCCAGGGCCGGATCTTCCAACGCTCCGTCATCGACCTGCAGTCCGACGTCATAGAACCCCTGCGGCACGGCTCGCTCCTGCTGGCGGGCGACGCCGCGAGCCTGCCCGCCCCGGCCGCCGCCAAGGGCGCCAACCTCGCCGTCCTGGAGGCGGAACTCCTCGCCGAGGCCCTGATCGACGACCTCTCCCACGGCGACCCCGCGACGCTCGACCGGTACTCCCGGCGCTGCCTCGCCCACATCTGGCGCGCCCAGGAGTTCTCGCACTGGATGATCCAACTGCTGCACGCCCCGCTCGGGTCGGACGAGGAATCGCACTTCCACGCATCCCTGCGGCGCTCACGCATCGAATCGCTGCGCACCTCGCGCACCCACCAGGACTGGTTCGCCGAGAACTACGTCGGCATCTGACCGCCCGGGCCCCACACCCCACCCCTCACAGCTTCGAAGGACGCCCCCACCATGACGGCGACACCTCCCAGCGACGCGACCTACCTGCGCGCGACCGCCGACTTCGTCAGGGACCACGACACCGCGACCCTGCTCCCGCTCCTGCTGCCCGGGCTCGACGACGCCGAACTGCGCTCACTGGCCGAGCGCTGCCGCTTCGCGCACGCCGCGCTGCTCCTGCTACCGCCGGACGAGGAGACGCTGCGCACCCAACTCGCCTCCTGCGACCTGGACTTCGACGCGGCTCCGCATCCCAGCGTGGTGGTCCGCCGACGCCTGGCCGAACGGCACGGACGCGACGAGGCCGAACTCGACGTCACGATCCTGCGCCCGTCCGTACCCGGCGCCCCGAAGGAACGGACCGTCGAGATCTTCGCCCTGACCGTGCCGCCCGGCTCGGAGCTGACCGAGCTCGCCGCACACGAACGCGAGCACCAGCACGAGTCCCACCTCGCCTTCGACGTCCAGCACCCGGACCCGCTCGCCCTGCGCGGCCTGTGCGCACTCCTGGCCCGGCACGGCGCCGCCCCCGACGGCGGCGGCTACAGCCCCCACGAGGACGCCACCGTCCTCTACTTCACCGTCCCCGCCGACTCCCGGACCGGCTACCGCCGCGTCGAGCTCCACGCGCGCGGCAACCACCCCGGCGTGCTCGCCGACCACCTCGGCTCCACCGGGGCCGACCGCGAGCACCGCTCGGCCGAGACGCTGCTGCACCTGCTCACCGGCGCGTGGACCACCCAGGCCCTCGCGGTCTCCGTCCGGCTCGGACTGCCCGACGCCCTCGACACCCGCACCGCCACCGACGCCCCGGCACTGGCCCACACCCTCGGCGCCGACCCGCAGAGCCTCGGAACCCTCCTGCGCTACCTCACCATGCTGAACGTCGTCACCGAGCACCACGACGGCTACCGCCTCACCGAACTCGGCACCCTGCTGCGCGCCGACACTCCGGGCACGATGCGGGCCCTGGCCCTGATGTACGGCGGCCCGTTCTACCAGTCCTTCGCCGCGCTGGAACACACCGTCCGCACCGGCGAGGCCGCCTTCGACCACCTCTTCGGCGAGAACCACTTCCTCCACTTCGCCCGCGACCCCGAACTGGCCTCGCTCTTCGACCAGTCCATGGCCGCCAGCGCCCGGATGTTCGACCCCGTCCCCGCCCACCCGGCCGTCACCGCCGCCGCCGAGGCACCCCGCCCGGGCACCGTCGTCGACATCGCCGGCGGCAACGGCGAGCTGCTCGGCCGCCTGCTCACCGCCCACCCCCGGCTGCACGGCGTCCTGCTGGAGCGCCCGCACGCCGTCGAGGCCGCGCGCACCCGGCTCGACGCGCTCGGCTGCGGCGACCGCAGCAGCTACGTGACCGGCGACTTCGCCGACGTCCCCGCGGGCGCGGACGTCTACGTCCTGTCCCGCGTCCTGCACGACTGGGACGACGCCCGCTGTGCCGAGATCCTGCGCCACTGCGCCCGCGCGATGCCCGCCCACGCCGACCTGCTCATCATCGAACGTGTCCTGCCCGCCGACGCCTCCACCTCCCTGGCCACCGCCTGGGACCTCCACATGATGGCCAACACCGGCGGCCGTGAGCGCCGCGCCGACCACTACGCCCGCCTCCTCGCCGACGCCGGTCTCCACCTCCTCGACGACGCGCCCCCCCTACCCCTGGGAGCCACCGTCCTCCACGCCCGCCGCACCACCGCGCCCCTGCCCCACCCCGCCCAGGCCCCGGAGGCGACCCAGTCGGCCTGAGGCCTGTCTGAGCAGACGAGCTCAGGGGCGGGGCCGCCGATCGGGTACCCGGACGGCGGCCCCGCCGCTGCTGACCGAGGTCAGCGGATCCAGCCGGTCACCGCCTCACACCGCGGGCCCGTAGGCGCCGAGGCCGCGGCAGGCCAGGCCGTCGCGGAAGGTGAGGACCTCGGCGACGGCCCGCCCGCGCTCGTTGCGGTAGTTGATGACGAGGGTGTCGACCGAGGCGCGGACGTCCTCGACCGTGAAGTGCAGATCGGGCAGGTGCTCCAGGCCCTTGGCCCAGTAGGCGCGCAGGGCGTCCTTGCCGCGCACCTCGCCGGACGGGTCTCCGATGATCCCGACGATCCGCGGCGAGGCGAAGACGACGTCCTCGGTGAAGTGGGCGAGGATGCGCTCCAGTCCGTCGTGTCAGCTGTGCTTCCAGGTCACCGAGAAGGAGTTGCCCCCGCTCAGCCCGGAGGTGGTGGCCTCGGTCACGCTGCTGGAGGCCATGGTGATGCCGTCCGGGGAGAAGCCGCCCAGGCTCCGGCCGTTGGCGGTGGCGCCGGTGAAGGACACCGAGTGGAAGTCGGAGAGCGGCAGCACCCCGGTGGAGCTGGAGGGGGCTTCGGCGATCACCTCGGCGGAGGCGAGGGAGGCGCTCTTGAGGGACTTGTTGACGGTGTGGCTCCAGCCGGCCGTGGTGTCGGAGAGGGTGAGGGTGAAGGAACCGCTGCCGTTGGTGGTGACGCTCGCGGTGAAGTGGTCGCCCGGCCGTACGGTGTTGCTGAAGTTCACCGGGTAGGCCGGGTACATCTCGTACCAGGAGGAGTACACCGGGGAGCCGTTCGAGCAGTCGGCCTCGGTGCCGGTCTGCTCGACGGTGTTGCTGCCGTCGCCGTCGAGGCCGACCCAGAAGCTGGACCAGGTGTTGCCGCCGGAGCAGGTGACGGTGGGCTGGACCCAGCTGGCGCTGACACTGGTGAACCGGCTGCCGGTGGCGGCGTATCCGGCCCAGTTGCCGCTGGTGCTGTGCAGGAGGCCGCCGCCGTGGTGGGCGAGCGGGGCCTGGACGAGGGTGGGGGCGGTGGCGGCGACGGCCGGTGCGGCGGCGGCCAGGACGGTCAGTAGGGCGGCGGACACGGCGAGGGTGCGCCGACGGGCCACGGACATGACTACTCCCTTGTGGGGGCGTGGAGTTGGCCGAGCGTCGACAAAGGTAGACCCGCCGGGCGAAAGCGGGGCGTTACGGGACGATAACGAAGCTGTGCTCAGCCCGGGGTGACGCCGCATCCGGCACCACCCCGCGGCCCGCCGGACGGGCGTGGGAACGCCGCAGGGGCGGAAGTCGAAGTCGACTTCCGCCCCTGCAAGTTGGAGCGCCGGGCCCGAATCGAACGAACCCCTCCCACTGAAAGTGGGCGTGCTACCGCTGCACCACCGACGCCTGCTCCGGCCGGTCTTCGACCACTTCCGTGATCTTGTCCTGCCGACGAGGAAGAAGTTACCAGCAGATGATCGGAAGAGGAAAATCGGCGGACGCCGGAGCCGACGGCCGCCACCCCGGCAGGTGCCGTACCGTCACCGTCCCCTTACGCTCGGGCGAGTCACCGGGCCTGCTGATGTGGGGGGAAGGCCTCGCCATGATGTGAGGGGAAGGCCATGTCGGCCGACCTGAGAAGAGCGTGCGCAGGAGGGAAGCGTGCAGGAGGGAGCGGTGGACGTGGCCGCGATGACGGGGAGTGTGTTCACGGGCGAGGACCTGCCCGCGAACGAACGGTTCGACTGCTGGCGGGAGCTGGTCGGGCGGACCCGGGACAGCGAGATGACCAGTGCGCACGCCGACGACTTCGAGGCGGAGATGCGGCGCCTGGAGCTGGGGCCGGTGACCCTCCTCAGATCCTCCTTCCCGCCCGCGCGGTTCCGACGGACCGCCAAGATGGTGCGGCGGTCGGACCCGGGGGTGTACCACCTGACGCTGGTCCTCGACGGCGGCCTGTCCCTGACGCGCGACGACCGCGTACCGACAACCACCTTCAATCCGGGCGAGCTGTACGTGCTCGACAGCTCACAGCCGTACGACGTACGGGGCCTCGGCGTCCGCGCCGCCGGCCGCGCGGAACCTCGGATCGAGGCCGTGGGCCTGGACTTCCCCGTGTCCCTGCTGCCGCTGCCGCCCCGCCGCCTGCGCGAGCTGATGGGCCGGGCGTTCTCCGGGCAGGAGGGCACCTGCGCGCTGCTCGCGCAGTTCCTCGTCGGCCTGGACCGGCAGGCCACGGCCCTCGGGCCGGTCGAGGCACCCCGGCTGGGGACGATCGTGGTCGACCTGATGGCCGCCTGGCTGGCCCGGGAGCTCGACGCCGAGGCGGCGGTCCCGGACGACGCCCGGCAACGGGCCCTGGTGGAGAACGTGCGGACGTTCATCCGGCGCAACCTGCACGACCCCGAACTCTCCCCGTCCGTGATCGCCACCGCGCACCACATCTCGGTCAGCTACCTGCACCGCCTCTTCACCCAGCAGTCGCAGGGCGAAACGGTCGCCGCCTGGATCCGTGGCCAGCGGCTGGAGAAGGCCCACCGCGACCTCGCGGACCCGGCGCTGCGGGCCGTGCCGGTCCACGCCCTGGCCGCCCGCTGGGGCATCCCCCGCGCCTCCGACTTCACCCGCTCCTTCCGGGCCGCCTACGGGATCCCGCCCAGCGAGCACCGCCGCCGGGCGCTGGCCGGGCGCACGGGCGAGTAGCCGCGGCGGCGGGCGCCCGGTCCGTACGGGCCCGACCGGCCCGTACGGGCGGCGCGGTGGCCCGGCACGCACCCCCGTGGCGTGCCGGGCCACCGGCCCGTTCCGGTCCTCCGCCCCGGGTCGGACCGGTCCGACCCGGGGCGGAGGTGGACAGCGGCGTGGGCGCCGTTGTGTTCCTCCGGGAGGATGTCAGGCCACGGCCCGGCCGTGTTGGCGCTGCGTCGACAGTTCCTTGGCACTGCGTCTACTCCTCGGGTGCGGTGTCCGCTCCCGCGTACTAATTCGTTTGCCCCGTCCACGGGTCGGTGCTGAAGTGTGGCCGGCACCACGTGGTGCCGGTATCCCAGGGGAGGCAGCGGTAGCAATGCAGATCCGTTCCACGACCGAGCAGGACCTCGACGTCTTCGTCGAAACCCTCCATGCCGCGTTCGGGCGCTTCCCGGAAACCCCGTCCGAGGGCGGCGGCGGGGTCTGGTGGGCAGCGACCGAGATGGACCGCAACCTGCTCGCCGTGACGGCGGAGGGGCGGCCGGTCGGCACCGCCGGCTCGTACTCCTTCGAACTCACCCTGCCCGGCGCGATCCTCGCATCGGCGCCCGGGGTGTCCGCCGTCGGCGTCCTGCCCACGCATCGCCGCCAGGGCGTGCTCACCGCGATGATGCGGCACCAGCTCACCGAGCTGCGGGCCCAGGGGGAGTTCCTCTCCGTGCTACTGGCCTCCGAGGCCACGATCTACGGCAGGTTCGGCTACGGCCCGGCGACGTACACCGGGCGGCTGACGGTGCCGCGCCACCAGGCCGACCTCGCCGCCCCGCGGGCCGGCAGCGCGGACACCGGTTCGGTCGAGGTGCTCCGGCGCGCCGAGTGCGGCGAGATCCTGGAGGAGGTCTACGACCGGTACCGCCGCACCCAGCCCGGTGCGCTTTCCAGGCCGCCCCGCTGGTGGGCCCTGGGCGCGGGGCAGCCCCCGATCGCCCCGGCGCCGCGCTACGTCGCCGTCCACCGGGACGCCGACGGCGTCCCGGACGGGTACGCCAGCTACTCGCTCGACGGCGAGACCCTGAACGTCGACGAGACCATCGCCGACGACGACGCCGTCACCACGGCCCTGGCCCGGTTCCTGCTCCAGCACGACCTGGTCGCCAAGGTGGTCTTCAAGCACTTCCCGCCCGGGCACCCGCTGCGCTGGCAGCTCACGGACTTCCGCGCCGCCGAGGTGGGCTTCGACACCGACTGGCTCTGGGTGCGGCTGCTGGACGTCCCACGCGCGCTCACCACACGCGGCTGGTTCGGCGACGGCGAGCTCGTCCTCGACGTCGACGACCCGTTCCTCGGCGAGCACGACCGCTACCTGCTGACCGTCCGGGACGGCAAGGCCGAGTGCGTCCCGACGGACCGGGAGCCCGACCTGTCCCTGAACGTGCGCGACCTGGGCTCGATCTACCTCGGCGGCACCGCCCCGAGCACGCTCGTGCGGGCCGGACACATCCGGGCCCACCGCCCGGAGGCGGCCGCCCTCGCCGACGCCCTGTTCAGCGCCGAGCGCGCCCCGCACTGCCTGCACTGGTTCTGACCGACCGGTGCCCGGCCCTCGTCACCCCCGGGGCGGCTGCCCCCGACGGGTGACGGGGTGCCCGGTGACGGGGTGCCGGACGACGGCTGCCTCAGGCGGCGGTCCCAGGTCGGCCCGCCGGAGGGCCGCGCACCTGCGGCCTCTACGCTGGCGGGCATGTCAGGCTCCCGGCAGCCTTTCAGGCACGCGGACGGCGAACGCATCCACGGCACGTGGCGGCACGTCTGTCGTCTACCCCAAGGGCTGGCCGGCCGATTCCGGCCTCCTGGTCCTGCGCAACGAATACCCGGCGCCGATCGAGCTCGACGGCGTGGTCTACCCGACCGTCAGCCACGCCTACTGGGCCCTGTCGACCACCGACGAGCGGCACCGGGAGACGGTCCGCGCCGGAACTCGTCCGCGCCGAACTCGCCGCCGAGCAGCACGGTTTGACCTACTGAGCACGAGCCGGGCGGGGGGGGGGGGCCCCCCCCCCGGGGGGGGGGCCCCCCCCCCCCGCCCGGCGGCGCATCCACTAGGACCGGTAGCGGAAGCGGATCCGGCCGCGGGTGAGGTCGTAGGGGCTGAGCTCCACGAGCACCCGGTCATGCGGGAGGATCTTGATGTGGTTCTTCCGGACCTTCCCACTGATGTGGGCGAGCACGATGTGCCCGTTCGGGAGTTCCACCTTGAAGTTGGCGTTGCGCAGGCACTCGACGACGATGCCCTCAACCTCTATGCCGTTGGCTGTCTTGGTCATGGCTCTCACCTCTTCGTTCTCTTAGTTCGTGTGACACTGTGGTCGGTTCGGAAAAGCGTGGCGGGCGTGACGGGACGCCGCAGGACGTCGTGGGACGTCAACGACGCACGAGCTCCAGGGCGCTGTTCACGCGCCGGGCGCCGATGCCCTCGAAGAGGGCGGTGGCGGCCGCGTTGGACTCCGCGACCTCGGCCCAGACCGAGGTCGTGCCGGAGCGGTGCAGCGCGTCCAGCGTGTCGGCCAGCAGCGCCCGCGCGACGCCGTGTCGCTGCACGGCGGCCCGGACGGCGATCAGCCCGATTCGCGGCTGCCGGGTCAGCGGCGCCACCCGGAGCAGCCCGACGTACCGGCCGGCCTGCCGGGCCACCGCGTACTTCGACAGGTCGACCACGGTAATCCCCGCCGGGCGCGGCAGCACCTGGGCCGGCACCGCCGCCCAGCCGACGCCGGCCTCGATCTCGGCGTGCAGGACCTGGTCCAGGGCGCGCAGCGGCGCCTCCTCCGCCTGCCCGACGGGCACGATCACCACACCCGCCGGAGGCCGCACCGCACCGAGCCCGGTGACCTGCGGATCGGTGGGTACGACATAGCCCCACTCGCGACGCACGGTCGTGAAGCCGGCCCGCTGCCAAGCGGACACCGAGTCGTGATCGGCCTCGTCCGCCACGGCGTGCAGCGGCGCCGGCAGGTCCGCCGACAGCGCCTCGGCGATGCGGTCGAACACGGTGCCGTGCCACGCGTCGTTGCTGACGAAGAGTCGGCCGTCGGGCCGGAGGGAAGCATCACCGCGGCCGACCACCTGGTCGCCTTCCACGGCGTGCCACTCCGTGTCCGACACCCGCACGACCGCGATCTCGCGGTTGCCGGTGCCCGGGATGGAATCAGAAACGTTCATGGCGTTGCCTTTCGAGAGTGCCTGTTCGAGGCGCTCCCGGGCGACACCTGAGGTCAATCGCCCGCCGTGACGGAAAGGGGGAGCACCCACACGGATACAGCCTTCATGGGTCTCACCTCCTCGCGTTGTCTCACGGCTGCGCAGACAGTAACAGCCACCGGCACGCCCGCCCAACCCATTTATCCGGTTGTCCCTCTTGGAGTTGAAGCGGGGCAGCCCGACCGGACGCCCCGCGCGCTTACCCGACACCGAATCGGAGAAGTTCCGGTACGCGGTGTCCAGGTCCCGAAGACACTGGATCAGCGAATCCACACCGCCAGAAGATGCACGAGATCAACCTACCGAAGGGCACTGACAACGCCCCCGTCCAAACCTCCGAAGACCGCTCCGCCGCTTCGCGGCTCCGGTCCAAGGATCCCCATCTCCCCTGACGGAAGCCAGGGCCGTCCTGAGAGAACAAGGTGATGGCACCATGAACGACCTTCTCTCGCACCTCCCGGCGTTAGTCCTGACCACCGCTCTGGCGCTCTTCGTGGTCCTGGCAGCGCGCCGACGGCGCCGGCGCGAGCGCGAGGCGCTGGCCGCGAAGTGGGTCTGGCTGCTGCGTGAACAGGAGGCCCGCCGGTCGACCGGAGCCCGGTTGCTCCAGGTGCTGAGTGTCCATCAGCGGGTGCGGCGGGGGTCGAAGGCCAGCATCCGGTGGTACGCGGGCGGGGCCGTGCAGGACGCGTGGTTCGACGGCTGGCACGTGCCCCCGGGTGCCTTCGTGCTGGTGACGGGCAACGTGGGCCGGGGAGCGCGCAACCGGATCCGGAACGTGCTGTACGTCGAGCCCGGGCACGTGCACGGCTGGGTGCCCGCTTCGGCACCGGGGGCATGGCACCGGCAGCAGGCCCTCCGCGCACCGATGCTGGGGCGGTGGTGAGGTCAATCGGGAACGGCGGCACACCGCTCACCCGATCGGGGCCACGGACCCTCCGCGTGGTCGCCGGCACGTCCGCCGCGAGGTCCCCGGGATCCCGGCGTCCGACGACCGAACACCTCTTGCCGCCGGTCCAACTGTTCATCAATTGAGTGGCGCAGGGTGCGCCCGTGGCGTTAGCCTCGGAGACATGGACGTCATGGACCGAAGCATCACCGCAGCCGCGCGAGCGACCAGCTCGCCGGTTGCCGCCGCCTGACGTACATCCTCCTCCCCTCGGCGACCGGAAACGGTCCGCCGGTGGTGGCTTCGAGGTGATTCCCTCCTCGGTTCCGTTGATCGCGTGGCTCGTTGTCCGGTGCCTCCTCCCCTGGCACACCCGCGAAGGAGCCACCCCCGTGAACACCGACCAGCTCGTCCGCACCTTCATCGAGTACTTCAAGGAGCGCGGCCACCGCCGGATCACCGGCTCGACCCTGCTGCCCCCGCCCGGCGACCCGGTGCTGTTCACCACCTCGGGCATGCACCCCCTCACGCCTTATCTGGAGGGGCGCCCGCACCCGCTCGGCAGGCGGCTGGTCAACGTGCAGCGTTGCCTGCGCACCACCGACCTCGACGAGGTCGGCGACCGCACCCACCTCACCGTCTTCGAGATGCTCGGCACCTGGTCGCTCGGCGACTACGAGGGACCGCAGAGCCTCGACTGGGGCTACGGACTGCTCACCGACGGGTTCGGTGTCGATCCCGGCCGGCTCCACGTCACCGTCTTCGGCGGAGACGACCGGGTCGGCCCGGACACCGCCTCCCTGGAGCTGTGGCAGGACCGCGGGGTCCCGGTCGAGCTCACCACCGAGGACAACTGGTGGTCCAACGGACCGACCGGCCCGTGCGGCCCCGATTCGGAGATCTTCCTGTGGACCGGCGACACCCCGCCGGAGTCGACGCCCACCCGGGACGACCGCTGGGTCGAGGTGTGGAACCACGTGATGATGCGCCACCGGCGGCTCGACGACGGTTCCCTCGTCCCGCTCCCCCAGCGCAACATCGACACCGGCCTCGGCCTGGAACGGCTCTCCTCGCTGTTGCAGGGCCGGTCGTCGGTCTTCGAGTGCGACGTCTTCGACCCCTGGCGCCGCCTCGTACCGACCCTGTGGCAGCTGGACGAGCCGTCACTGCGTCTGGTCTGCGACCATCTGCGCTCGGCCGTCGTCGTCATCGGCGACGGCGTGCGCCCGTCCAACACCGGCCGCGGCTACGTGCTGCGCCGCCTGGTGCGCCGGGTGCTCACCGTGCTCCGTCGGGACGACCCGCGGCGCGGACTCGGGGACCTGCCGGACGAGCTGGTGCGGCACACCC
Source organism: Kitasatospora sp. NPDC101155 (assembly GCF_044768305.1). Lineage (NCBI taxonomy): Bacteria > Bacillati > Actinomycetota > Actinomycetes > Kitasatosporales > Streptomycetaceae > Kitasatospora > Kitasatospora sp. NPDC101155. The sequence continues at coordinate 48,837 of NZ_JBIWPN010000007.1, forward strand.
TGGACCGCTTCCGCCAGGACGTGGGCTCGGACGTGGTCCGCCAGGTGCTGCTCGACGAGGAGCGCCGGTTCGGCCGCCTCCTGGAACGCGGCCGGCAGGTGCTGTCCCGGCCCCGGTTCCGCGGCCCGCTCAGTGAGGACGATCTCCACTACCTCCACGACACCCACGGCCTGCCGCGCGACCTCGTCCTGAACCTGCGCTCGCAGTGAGGGCGAAGCCGTAACCGAAGCTGAGGGAACAGCTGGGCCGCGAGGCCGTGAACGGTCATGAAGCACGCTCGACGACCTGCCGCTGACGGGCCGGACGGCTCAGCGGTACCAGCTGCGGATCGCCGACGCGGTCTCGCGGACGTCGGCGTTGCCGGCGCGGATGCGGGTGGCGAGGGCGACGGCCTGTTCGGGTCCGGCGGTGACGATGACGCCGGAGGAGCTGAGGTAGGAGGCGGCGACCACGGCGGCGAAGTGCTCGTTGCCGGACTCCAGCGCCGGGACGCGGATCAGCTGGTGCATCAGCGCGGCGGCGCGCTGGTGGACGGCCTCGTACACGGGGACGTCCATGACGGCGTCGGCGTGTCGGGCGACGGCCGCGGCCAGGGATCCGTAGTCGGTGATGTCCGGGTCGCCCGGCAGGCACTCGTGGGCGATGTCGAGCAGCCAGGCCCGGTCGATCCGCAGGATCACGCGGCGCCCGCCCCGGTCCTGGGGACGCACCGCGCGCGTTCGTCGAGGGCGCGGTGCACGGCGTCGTCCGGTCGCACGGTCAGCTGCTTCACGGTCGCGAGCGTAGCGAGGTGTAGCAGGCGCTAGCAAAGCTCGGTGGATCCGCACCCGACCGGTGCCCGGACTGTGTCAGAATCCGCGACGGTGCCATCCGGCACAGCCGGGCCCGCCCGGACGGACCGGGCGGGCCGAACCCACTGAACTCGGCTGAACCCGACTGGACTCCACCGAGTTCAGCTGACCGACCGAATCAGAACCACTCGGGCCGACAGTCCCCCGCCGTCCGGTCCAGACTGTCGAGCAGGTCGAACTGCGGCCCGGTGCGGGGCAGTTCGACCCGGAAGAAGTGCCGGGCGGCCTGCCGCTTGCCCTCGTGGAAGGCGTCCGTGCCGTCGCCCAGGGCGAGGTACTGCTCCAGCCAGATCCAGGCCAGCACCACGTGGCCGACCGCCTCCAGGTAGGTGGAGGCATTGGCCAGCGCGGTCGCCGGGTCCCCGGTCGACCAGAGCACGGCGGTGGTCCGCCCGATCCGATCGGCAGCCCGCTGCAACGCGGCGGCCAGTTCGGCGGCCTCGCCGCCGAACTGCGCGGCCCGCACGGCGGTCGCCGCGAGGGTGTCCAGGAGCAGCTTCAGCCCCGCGCCGCCGTCCATCACGACCTTGCGGCCGAGCAGGTCCAGGCCGTGGATGCCGTGGGTGCCTTCGTGGATGGGGTTGAGCCGGTTGTCCCGGTAGAACTGCTCGACGTTGTACTCGCGGGTGTAGCCGTAGCCGCCGTGCACCTGGATGGCGAGGTCGTTGGCGGCCAGGCACCACTGCGAGGGCCAGCTCTTGGCGATCGGGGTCAGGACGTCCAGCAGCAACTTCGCCCGGGCCCGGTCGGGCTCCTGCTCGGCTGTGGCCTCCTCGTCCAGCAGGTGGCTGCAGTACAGGCCGAGCGCGAGGGCGCCCTCCACGTAGCTCTTCTGCGCCAGCAGCATCCGGCGCACGTCGGCGTGCTCGATGATCGGCACCTGCGGGGCGTTCGGGTCCTTGGCCGCGAGCGGACGGCCCTGGGGGCGGGTGCGGGCGTAGTCGAGGGCGTGCAGGTAGCCGGTGTAGCCGAGTGCGGTGGCGCCCTGGCCGACGCCGATCCGGGCCTCGTTCATCATGTGGAACATGTAGGCGAGGCCGCGGTGGGCCTCGCCGACCAGGTAGCCCACCGCGCCCGGGGCGCCGCCCGGGGTGTGCTTGCCCTCGCCGAAGTTGAGCATCGTGTTGGTGGTGCCGCGGTAGCCCATCTTGTGGTTGAGGCCGGCCAGCACCACGTCGTTGCGCTCGCCCAGCGTGCCGTCCGGCCGGACCAGGAACTTGGGCACGATGAACAGCGAGATGCCCTTCACGCCCGCCGGACCGCCGGGGATCTTCGCCAGCACCAGGTGGACGATGTTCTCGCTCAGCTCGTGGTCGCCGCCGGAGATCCACATCTTGGTGCCGCTGATCCGATAGGTGCCGTCGTCCTGCGGCACCGCCTTGGTCGTGATGTCGGCGAGCGAGGAACCGGCCTGGGGCTCGGACAGGCACATGGTGCCGAAGAAGCGGCCCTCGACCATCGGGCGCACATAGGTGTCGACCTGCTCCGGACTGCCGTGCGCCAGCAGCAGGTTGGCGTTGCCGACGGTGAGCAGCGGGTATGAGGCGGTGGCGATGTTGGCGGCCTGGAACCAGGCCCGGCAGGCGTTGGCGACCACGACCGGCAGCTGCTGGCCCCCGATGTCGTAGTCCATGGTGGCGCCGACCAGTCCGGCCTCGGCGAACACCTTCAGGGCCTCCTTGACCTCCGGGATGACGTGCACCCGCTCGCCGTCGAAGCGGGGCTCCTCGGCGTCGTTCTTCTTGTTGTGGGTGGCGAAGTGCCGGGTCGCGATGGCCTCGCTGAGCTCCAGCACGGCGTCGAAGGTGTCCCGGTCGTGATCGGCGTAACGGGGGCGGCGGGTCAGCGCCGTGACGTTCAGCCAGTCGTGCAGCAGGAATTCGAGGTCGCGGCGGGAGAGCAGCAGGGAGTCCAAGGTGAGGCATCCGATCGGGGAGGCTGGCGGGAACGGGGTCAGCAGGAACGGGCAGGGCGGTGCGGGACGGTCGGCAGGAGCAGGGCCGGGCCGCGGAGGCGTTCCCCCGCCGCCCGTCATGCCACCACCACACCCCGGTCGCTGTCGAGAGGGGTGATCCGCTCGGGCGCGCGAAAGTGTGATCCGGTCCACACCGACCCGCAGGCCCGAACCGGTTGACGTCCGGGCCATCCTGCTCCAGCCTTTGGATCTAAGCAAGCGCTTAGTCACTTCAAAGGGGAGCTCATGCCCGGAGCCGCCACCGCCGCCGTGGACGCCGTGGTCTTCGACTACGGCGGCGTCCTCACCGGGCCGGTCCGCGAGTCGATCGCGGCCTGGCTCAAGGCCGACGGCATCGAGCCGGCCTCCTTCTCCCGCACGCTCAAGGCCTGGCTGTCCCGTGACGCCGAGCAGGGCACGCCCGTCCACCGGCTGGAGACCGGCGAGTTGACGGTCGAGCAGTTCGACACCCTGCTCGCCGCCGAGCTGACCACGGTCGACGGCCGACCCGTCGACCCGGTCGGCGTGCTGGACCGGCTGTTCGCCGGGATGCGGCCCGACCCCGCGATGTTCGAGCTGGCCGGCGAACTGCGCGGGCTCGGGATCCGGGTGGCCCTGCTGTCCAACAGCTGGGGCAACACCTACCCGCGCGCGCTGATCGACGGGCTCCTGGAGCCCGTCGTGATCTCCGGCGAGGTCGGCCTGCGCAAGCCGCTGGCGCCGATCTACCGGCTCACCCTGGACCTGCTCGGCCTCCCCGCCGGGCGGGTCCTGTTCGTGGACGACGCCGAACCGAACGTGCTGGGCGCCCGCGCGGTCGGCATGCGTGGCCTGCTGCACACCGACGCCGCCACCACCCGGGCCGCGCTGGCCGCGCTGGTTCCCGGCCTGCGCCCCCGACCCTGAACCACAATCCACCGCCACCACCGAGGAGTTGGCCATGAGCACCACCACCCGCACCGCCGTCGTCACGGGTGCGGCCCGCGGCATCGGAGCCGGCGTCGCCAAGCGGCTGGCCGCGGACGGCTTCGCCGTCGCCGTCATCGACCGGGACGAGACGGCCTGCAAGCCGGTCGTCCAGGAGATCGAGGCCGCCGGGGGCCGGGCGCTCGCCGTCGGCGCCGACGTGAGCGACGAGCAGAGCGTGCAGGCCGCCGTGGAGCGGATCGCCGCCGAACTGGGCGAGCCCACCGTGCTGGTGAACAACGCCGGCATCATCCGCGACAACCTGCTGTTCAAGATGACCCCCGGCGAGTGGGACGCGGTCATGAACGTCCACCTGCGCGGCTCGTTCCTGATGACCCGGGCCGTCCAGGGCTACATGACCAAGGCGGGTTGGGGGCGGATCGTCAACCTCTCCAGCACCTCGGCGCTCGGCAACCGAGGCCAGGCCAACTACGCGGCGGCGAAGGCCGGGATCCAGGGCTTCACCAAGACCCTCGCCATCGAGCTCGGCAAGTTCGGCGTCACGGCGAACGCCATCGCCCCGGGCTTCATCGAGACCGAGATGACCGCCGAGACCGCCCGCCGGATCGGCATCGGCTTCGGTGACCATCGAGCGCGAGGGCGGCCACAAGCCGGTCTGCGTCGTGGAGACCCTCACCGTCCTGGTGCCCTGACGGACGCGAGCCGATCGCGGGCCCGACCGGCACCGCCCCACCGGCAGGGGCGGCCCTCGACCGCCGTCACGGTCGAGGTCCGCCCCTATTGGTGCGACCGGCCTGCCCGCGGCGCCCGTTGGCACCGGGGCGCCGCGCTCCGGGCACGCTCAGTGCAGGACGTCGAGGGAGTTCTCGAAGTTGTTGACGAAGTAGACCGCGTCGTGGTCCAGGTCCAGGGCGAGGCCGAACAGGTTGCCGGCTCCGGCCGGGTTGCCCTCGTTGTTGATCTGCTTGGTCGCCACCTGCCGGCCGCGCTCGGTGGTCTCGACGATGTTGCCGTCGTTGCCGTTGACGGTGAGGATGTCGCCCTTGGGCGTGATCGCCATCCCCAGCGGGCCGTTGAGGCTGCCGCCCGAGGTGATGACCCGCCCGATGCCGGCGTCGTCGTTCCGGGTCAGCGCGTCCGGGATCGCGGTGATCCGGCTCAGCACCGTGTCGGCGACGAAGAGGGTGCCGTCGTGGCCGAGGCCGACGCCGGTCGGGCCGACCACCAGCGCCGTCGGGTCGGTCCGCTCGGGGAAGCCGGAGCCGATCACCTTGGTGGCCACCACCTGCGGCGGCTGGTCGCCTTCGGTGCACAGGGTGATCCGCAGGACGGTGCCCCCGTCGACCTCGGCGCCGCCGCCCGCCACTGTCCCGTTGAGCACGTTGGTGACGAACAGCTCGGTCCGCCCGCTCTCCCCGCCCCTCTTTTCGGTGCTGACGGCGGTCATGTCCCACGGCCCGTTGATTTCCTTGCTCGCGATCGTCTCGCGCACCGTGCCGTGCTTGTCGAGCACCAGCAGGCAGCCGGCGTCCGTGGTGGCGGGCGAGCCGTCCGTGGTGGGCAGGCTGCCGACCACCACCCAGCCGCCGGGCAGCACGGTCAGCGCCGTGGTGAGGCCGACCCCGCCGGGGCACTTGCCGGGCAGGTTGGTCGGGTCGATCGTGGCGAAGGTGGTCCTGGTGCCGTCCGGGGTGATCTGCACCAGCGTGGTGCCGAGGCCCTGCAGGCCGGCCGAGTTGTTGAAGTTGCTGACCAGGACGTTGCCCCAGTGCAGGTCACCGATGCTCTCCCGGATGGTGAACGTGCCGTACGGGTTCACGTCGTGGTTCTCGGGGATGGTGGACGCGACGAAGGACACGGTGTGCAGCCGGTCCAGGAACGGCGGCGGGTCCGCTGCCCCGGCCGGGGACGCGACGCCGGTCAGAGCGAGGGACAGCGCGGCGGTCACCAGCGCGCTCGAACATGCCCGAAGCTTCATGTGTACTGCCTTCTGGAGGGCGGACCGGCCCACCGGGACCTCCCGGCGTTCCCGGCCCGCGGAATTGCTCAACATGGCCCCCAGGACGCCACGTTAGGCACGGGCCGGCACGGACCGCCCGCCGACGTCCGCCAAACTGCCAGTCACCCTGCGTGACGCACTACGCCGGGCAGGCGAGTCCGGAAGGTGGTCGCCCCGGGGGTGTCCAGGACGGCGAGCGTCCCCCCGTGGATGGCGGCGATGTCGCGGGCGATCGGGAGGCCGAGGCCGGTGCCGCCGTCGTCCCGGCTGCGGGCGTCGTCCAGGCGGGCGAAGCGCTCGAAGATCTTCTCCCGGTCGGCGGCGTCGATCGCCGGCCCGTCGTTGGCCACGTCCAGCACGGCCTGGCCCGAGGCGGGGTCGGCGGCGAGGCGCACGGTGACGCGGTGTCGGGCGTGCCGCTGGGCGTTGTCGAGCAGGTTGGTGAGCAGCCGTCCGAGCCACAGCGGGTTGCCGGGCACGGTGACGGCGGCGGGCAGGTGGACGGTGACGGGGTGGGGCTCGGTGCCGCGGGCCGCGAGCGTCGTCCCCACCAGCTCCACCAGGTCGACGGGTTCACCCGGCCAGTCGTGGCCGGTCGCGTCCAACCGGGCGAGCAGCAGGAGGTCGGTCGCGAGGGCCTGGAGGCGCCCGGTGTCCTCCAGGGCGCCGGACACCAGGTCGGCGCGGACCTCGGGGTCGGGGTGGGCAATGGCGACTTCGAGCTGGGTGCGCAGCACGGTGAGGGGACTGCGCAGTTCGTGGGAGGCGTCGGCGATGAAGCGGCGCTGTCGGTGCCCGGCGGCCTCCAGGCGGCCGAGCATCGCGTTCATGGTGCCCGCCAGCCGGGCGATCTCGTCGTCGCTGCGCGGTTCGGGCACCCGGCGGTCCAGGTCGCGGTCGCCGATCGCGGCGACCTCGGCGCGGATGGCCTCCACCGGCCGCAGGGCGCGGCCGGTGGCCCGCCAGGTGAGGGCGCCGACGGTGAGCAGCAGGACGGTGCTCAGGCCGGCGAGGGCGGCGGTGGTGAGGTCCTCGGCGGCGTCGACGGTGCGCAGCGAGGCCCCGACGTGGATGGTGACCGGGCCGGTGGGGGTGGTGGCGGTGATCGTGGTGACGCGCTGGTGGTGTTCGTCACCCAGGGCGCGCAGGTTGAAGGTGCTGCGGCCGTCCGGGTGGCCGCTGGGGGCGACCGCGGGGTGGCCGGTGAGGTTCTGGCTGGCGGCGACCACCCGGCCGCTCGCGTCGACCACCTGGATGAAGTCGGTGCCGTGGTCGAGCGGGAGCTGGCTGCCCAGTCGTCCGTCCTCGGCCTGCCCGGCGACGGCCTGGGCCTGCTCACGGGCGCCGTCCTCCACGGTGCGGGCCAGGTTGGCGCCCAGCAGCAGGACGACGGCTCCCGAGGCGACGGCGAGGACGACGGCGACGCTGAGGCAGGCGGCGAGGGTGGTGCGGGCGCGGACGGAGCGCGGCGTCAGCCGGTCGACCAGGGCTACGAGACGCGGGTGACGGGCCAGGCGGCGGCGTGCGGCCGAGCCGATGCGGGCCAGGGTGCGGTCAGCCACCGTCGGCCGCCAGTCGGTAGCCGGCGCCGCGCACGGTCTGCACCGCGGCCCGACCGTACGGGGTGTCGATCTTGCGCCGCAGGGCGCTGACGTGGACCTCGACGGTGTTGGGGTCGCTGTCCGGGCCGCTGTCCCAGACCGCTTCGAGGATCTCCCGCTTGGAGACGGCCTCACCGGCCCGGCGGGCGAGGTGGTCGAGGATGGCGAACTCGCGCGGGGTGAGGGCCACGGCCACGCCGCCCCGGGTGCAGGTGCGGGCGGCGGAGTCCACCACGAGGTCGCCCAGCACGGTGCGCCGGGGCGCCCGGCTGCCGATCCGGCGGGCGAGCGCCCTCAGCCGGGCGACGAGCACGACGAAGGAGAACGGCTTGGACAGGTAGTCGTCGGCGCCGGTGTCCAGCGCCTCGGCCTCGTCCCACTCGCCGTCCTTCGCGGTGAGCATCAGGATGCCGACGTCGCTGCCGGAGGCCCGCAGCCGCGAGCACACCCGGTAGCCGTTGAGGCCGGGCAGCATGATGTCGAGCACGACCACGTCGTAGGCGTGCTCCATGGCCTGGGCCAGCCCGGACAGGCCGTCGTGGGCGACGTCGACAGTGAACCCCTCGGCGGCCAGGCCGTGCTGCAGGGCCAGGGCCAGCCGACGTTCGTCCTCCACCACCAGTACGCGCATGCCCACCAGGGTCGCAGGTCGTCCCGGCGGCAGGCTGAAGGGGCCTTCAGGTCTTCAGCTGATCTTCAGCAACGCCCGGACATCCTGTGCGTCTCGCCCGGGGACGGCCCGGGCCTGGTCGAGGAGCGGGGTGGGTGCTGTGAGCGAGCCCATGGAAGGCGCGGAGCCGCAGAAGAGCGCGGGCAGGACGCGTACGGGTCTGGGCCGGGCCGGCCGCTGGGTGCGCGGCCGGTCGAAGCGCTGGGTCGTGGTCGGCGCGGCGGCGGTCGTGCTGGGCGGCGCGGCGGCCGCGGTGGCGGTCCACCACGGGCACGAGGGCCATGGCGACGGCCGCCGGTGGGCGGCGGGCGACCAGGAGCAGAGCGAGGGCCAGGGACGGCACGAGGACCAGGAACGGCACGGCGACCGGCACGGCCACCAGGGCCACCAGGGCAACCAGGGCAACCAGGGCCGGAGCGGTGACGCGGCCGACGGCCGGGCCGGAGCGGTCGCACCGGCGCCGCTGCCCGCCACCGACGCGGCCGACGCCGTGGCCAAGGCCTCGGCCGCGGTCTCCGGCGGCAAGGTCGAGTCGCTGGCCCCGGTCGGCGAGCAGGGCGGTGGCCGCGCGTGGCAGGCCGTGGTCCTCGGCCCGGACGGTGTGCGGCACGCGGTGACCGTGGACGGCGCCAACGGCACGGTCACCGGCAACACCGTCCTCGGCAACTGACCGTCCCCCGACCATCGGTTGGGCGCGCCCCGGGCGCGCCCCGGCCGCGCCGTACAGAAGGGAGCGCCGTCGTCTTGGGCGCCGTGACAACCCCCCGGGCGGCCCAGCGCCGCCGGACCGTGCCCACGGGGCGGGTCCTGAGCAAGGTCCCGCAGGTGACGGCGGTGTTCTGGGTCGTCAAGATCCTCACCACCGGCATGGGCGAGACCACCTCCGACTACCTCGCCAAGGTCCTCGGGCCGATCCCGGCGGTCGGTTCGGCCGGGCTGCTGCTGGCCGTCGCCCTGTTCGCCCAGGCACGGGCCCGCCGCTACGTCCCGGCGGTGTACTGGGCGGCGGTGATCATGGTGAGCGTGTTCGGCACCATGGCGGCCGACGTCGCGCACGTCGCCCTCGGGGTGCCGTACGTCGCCTCGGCGCTCGCCTTCGCTGTGGTCCTCGCCCTGGTGTTCGCGCTGTGGCGGCGCACCGAGGGGACGCTCGCGGTGGAGACGGTCGCGGGCGGCCGCCGCGAGGTCTTCTACTGGTGCGCGGTGATGGCCACCTTCGCGCTCGGCACGGCCGTCGGCGACCTGACCGCGGCCACCCTGGGCTGGGGCTACCTGCCCTCCGGGCTGCTGTTCGCCGCCCTGATCGCGGTGCCGGCGCTCGCCCACCGGCTCTCCGGCCTCTCCCCCGTCCTGACCTTCTGGTGGGCCTACGTCCTCACCCGGCCGCTCGGCGCCTGCTTCGCCGACTGGGCCGGCGTCAGCCACGAGCGCGGCGGCCTGGACCTGGGCACCGGGCCGGTCAGCCTCGTCCTCGCGGTGATCATCGTGGCGGCCGTGGCGTGGCTGAGTGTGACCGGACGCCGCGAGGACCGAGCATTGGCCTGACCTCCGATCAGCCGTCGGGCCTGCCCGGGCCCGGCTCCGAGGAAAGGCGCAGCACGCGATGAACCTCCCGTCGGGCCTTCCGGCCGTCGACCGGCCGGATACCGGACCACTCCCCCGGACGAGCACGGTCGTGCCGGAGCCGACCCCGGTGGATACGCGATGACGGCCGACGGGCCAGGCCCGCTGCGTCCCGTGGCGCCGGCGGACCATGGTGTGACCCGCGCCGCCCGGCGCCGGTGGCCGGTGGCCGCCGGCGCCGCAGTGCTGCTGTTCGCGGCACTGGCGGCACTGCTGGCCGGCCAGGACTGGGCGCCGTTCGGCTTCGAGCGCAGCGCCAACGACTGGAGCGCGGCCCACCGCCCCGGCGCCGCCCGGGCGGTGGCCGTCGTGATCACCGACCTGGGCTCCGGCGTGGTTCCGTACCTGCTCGCCCTGGCCGCCGGGGCCGTCACCGTCCGGGCCATGCCCGTACCCCTATCCCCGCGCCGGGCCGTCCCCGCTTTCCTAGCCCCGCTTCTCTGGCTGGTCGCGGGCCAGCTCGTCCGGCTGGGCCTGATGTACGCCTTCGAACGCCCCCGCCCGCCACGGGTGAACTGGGCCTGCGACGCCTCCGGCTACTCCTTCCCCTCCGGGCACTCCTTCACCTCGGCGGTCTGCGCCGGACTGCTGGCCATGGCCGTCGTCCGGGCCCACCCGGCGGCGGCCCGGCCGGCCGTCGCGGGCGCCGCCGTGTTCGCGGCCCTGGTCGGCCTCAGCCGGATCTATCTCGGGGTGCACTGGCCGCTGGACGTCCTCGGCGGCTGGCTGCTCGGCTGCGCCTGGCTCGCGGTGGCCACGGCGGTACTGCCCCCGGTGCGCCGCGCCGCACTGCCGCCGGGCGACGGGGAACCGGGCGGGTCGTCCGAGGTTTAGGACGCTCCTCGGGACGGACGCAACGGCAGCGGCCGCGCGTCGGTGGAGCTCTCGGACCTGACCCGCGACGCCGTCGTCCGCGTCGCGGGCCGTGCGGCACCGCACTACTGGACCTCGGCCGTCTCACCGGAGCTCACGTCCGACGGCCGGCCGATCCCCGACGGCCCCTCGGCGGAGACGCTGATGGAGGCGCTCGCCTTCGCGTCGGTCGGGCAGGGACTCGTCCTGGTGGCCGAGCACGTGGCCCGCGCCGTACCGCGCCCCGACCTCAGCTATGTCCCGGTGTCCGACGCGCCGACGCTGGAATGGGGGCTCGTCTGGCCCCGGGCCGCGGAGACCGCCAGGGTCCGGGCCTTCGTCGACGCGGTCCGGTCCGCCTTCCGGCGCTCAGCTCACCAGGCACGCGGGCCGGGGGCCGTACAGCCGGGCTCAGCGGGACCGCAGGCGGATGTCCAGGCCCGCCGTCCCCTCGGGTTCGATGCCCGGCAGAAGTCGCATCGAGCGGTCGTAGTCGCCCCCGTTGAGGGTGCGGAACGGGATCGGCTCATCCTTGACGCCCGGTCACCCCGCCGGCGGCCTGGTCGCCGGCTCCGTGTCGTCGTCCCGGGACCAGGCGCCGACGCCGAGGCGCCCGGTGGTGCCGAGGTCGAGCTCCGGGGTGACCATCACGGGGGCCCCGTCCGGGGTGGCGCGGACCCGGACGTAGGGGACGTTCACCGGCTCGCCGGCCTCGGTGGTGTTGCGCCACACCAGGGTGGCGTGGGCGCCCTCCCCCGGGCGCAGCGCGATCTCCCGCGGCGGGGTGTCCGCACCGGTACCGGTGGCGATCCCGGCGGCGCCGGGCAGGATGCGCACCCCGTCGACCGGCCGGTGCGCCAGGTCGAGCAGCTGCAGCTGCGGGTAGCCGTTGACCGTCACCGTGGACGTGCCGCAGTTGCGCAGCAGCAGGCCGACCACCCGCAGGCCCATCGCGGCGTCGCCCTGGTCGGCGTACAGTCGCAGCCCCGACGCCGGGCAGGGGCCGCCGGGCTGCGGGGCCTCGGCGCTGGGCACGCTGCGGACCTTGACGATCTTCACCCGCGGTCCGGCGCCCGGCCGTTCCGGGCCGCGCCCCCGCAGGTCGATCCGCTTCTTCGCGGTGGCGCCCGGGGCGAGCCCGGCGACGGTGTCGGTCATGCTGTCCAGCGCGGCCCCGGTCGCCGAGAGTCGACTGAACTCCACGGTGACGTCGGACGGTTCGCCGCCCGGGTTGGTCACCTCGTACTCCGCGCACGTCGAGCCGACGGCGGTGATCCGCACCCCGCCCTGGGCGAGCCCGCTCGTCTCCGGCGCGCTGCCGGCCGCCGAGGCCAACGGCGCCCCGCACGGCCCGCCGGCACCGGACGCCGCCGGGGCCCCGCCGTGTTGGGAGTCGCAACCGACGAGCAGGGCGGCGCCGGCGACCGCGACCGCGACCGCCGCGGCCGATCGACGGCCCGTCAACAGGGTTAACTTCTCGAACCGGTACATCGGACGATGCGATCACGAACCAAACCCGGACGGCTGTGAGCGGCGCCACTTCCACTGCAACAGCCCTGCAACGCTCTCCGGCCCGGCCGGGCCGCGACTCAGACGGAGAGGATCCGGCGCAGGACCTCGCGCAGTCCGGCGCCGTCGGCCGTCGGGTGCGGGGCCCGCCAGGCGAGGTGGCCGTCGGGGCGGACCAGGAGGGCACCGTCCGCGGGGAGTTCGAGCGCCTTCGCCTCGCTCTCCGTCAGCTCGTGCAGGGTGACGGGCACTCCGGCGGCGGTGGCGGTGTCCGCCTGGCGCCGCCAGGCGGCGCCGTCGGGGTGGGTGAGCAGGGTGAAGCCGGGGCCGACCAGGTCCAGGCTGGAGGAGGAGTCGGCGAGCCGCAGGTGCGGGAGGCGGGTGCCGGGCGCGCCCTCAGGGTGTTCGAGCCCGGGGTCGAGTGCGGGCCGCGCCGGGGCGTCGGGGCCGGGGACGACGGCGGTCGAGGCGTAGGCAGCGCTGAGCAGCAGCTCGTCGTCGATCCGGTAGCCGCCCCGGGCCCGGGAGTTGGCCAGCGATACGTCGATGACCTGCCGGGCCACCGGGCGGCGTTCGGCCTCGTAGGTGTCCAGCAGCGCCTCGCCGGCCGTCCCGGCGGTGACGGCCGCGAGCTTCCAGGCCAGGTTGTCCGCGTCGCCGATGCCGGTGTTCATGCCGTGACCGCCGGTCGGGGGCGTCACATGGGCGGCGTCGCCCGCGATCAGCACCCGTGACCGGCGGTAGGTGTCGGCGAGTTGGGCGTCCATCCGCCAGGTAGTGGTGTCGCGCACGGTGACCGCGAGCTCCGGCAGGCCGGCGGCATCCCGGACCATCCGGCGCCGGAAGACCTCCTCGAACGCGCCGACACACCGCGGGCCTTGGGGTGGGTCGAGGTGCCAGGGTGGGCCTCGACGAGCAGGTGCCGCACGCCGCACCCGGACAGCAGGAGGGACATCGTCAGGCCGACCGGGCCGCCGCCGACGATGAGCACGGACGCAGCCTCGGGATCATCGACACCGCGCGGCAGAGGGCCGTGCACGCCGACAGCGACACCGGCCAGCCCTACGATCAGTGGGCCACCGAGTGGGTGCGCCGCCGAGGCGTCCCGCTCGGCCGGATGGGCCGCCCCGAGGAGGTCGCCCCCGTGATCGCCCTCCTCGCCTCCCCACTGGCCTCCTACATCAGCGGCGCCGAGGTCACGGTGGCCGGCGGCGCGGGCCGCTCGGCCCACTGAGGACGCCCGGGTGAGGCGCACCGAGCACTCGTCCCCACACGCGAGTTGACGATGCCGTTCCCCGCCCCTGACCCCGTCCCTGGCCCCGGCCCCGGCCCCGCCGGGCGGCCTCCACCTGCGCCGGCGCGCGTGCGCCGGCCGTACGATGGCGCGTCTGCGCGTCGGCGACGACGTTCCGACGAGGTTCGGATGCGGTTCAGGAGAGGGGCGGGCAATTGGGTACGGGCGAGCGGGCGGGCGGTCTGGGGCGCCTGATCGGGGCGGCGGCCGAGTTGGGCGAGGCCGGGCGGCAGGCGGTGCTGCGGGGCGGCCGGTCGGCGGCGGGCGGGCGGTGGGCGCTGACGGCCCTCGGCTCGGTCGCTCCGCCGCCGGTTCCCGCCACCGAGCCGTGGAAGCTGTCGGTGGGCACCCTGATCGGCTGTCACCCCCGGACCCCCGCCGTGGCGCACAAGCTGCTCGGGCTCCTCGACGGCTTCGGAGCCGTGCACCTGGGGTCGACGAAGGTCGGCTTCGACGGTGAGGAGGTCGAGTGGGACAAGGTCGTCGAGATCCGCACCCGCAACGCCTTCGAGGTGCTGACCACCACCGCGCTGGAGCAGGACGTGGACCGGATCCGCGAGTTCCTGCCGCCCGTGCCCGGCCGCAAGTGGGCCGTCACCAAGGCCGGCGAGGCACTGGCCACCGTCGTCCTCGCGGCGCTCGAACGCGGCTCGGTCGACCAGCGGCTGGACGAGCTGACCGTCCCGACCCGGATCGTGTACCGCGGCCTGCTCGGCCGCGAGCGCACCGTGGACGCGGGCTCCTTCGCCGCCGCCACCCTCGTCGTGGTCGGCCGGGTCGGCGAGAGCCTGATCGCCACCGCCCGGCAGCGTGGCATCCCGGTCCTGCCCGCCGAGCAGGCCGTCCGTCCCGACCGGGCGGCCCACGTCGCGGTGCTGCGCGAACGCACCGACTCCGTCGCCCGGCTGCTGGCCCGGATCGAGCGGAGCGACCCGGACCCGGCGGAGGCGCCCGCCCCGACTCCGGCGCTGTCCCTCGACAAGGACTCGACCGACTGAGGCCGTTGAGACGCTGAGCGGGGACGAACCGGCCCTCCGATGGCCCGTCGGGTCAGCCCGCCGGGCGGGACGGCGAGGCGCCGGGCCGGTGCTGGAGGTCGATCGGGTTGTCCCCGTCGCCCGGGGGCACGGTGGCGGCGGGGCTCGGCGCCGTGGTCGCGGGCGGCCTGCTCGGCGTGGCCGCGGGCCCCTTGGACGGCGCACCGCTCGGGGCGGCGGTGTGGCCGGCGGAGGCCGACGGGGTGGCCGCTCCCCCGCCGGTCGTCGGCGCGCCCGGTGCGGTGGTGGGGGTCGGCGCGGAGCCGCCGCCGGAGGAGCAGGCACCCGCGGTCAGGATCAGGAGCAGGGTGGCCGCCGGAACGGCGAGGCGTCTCTTCACGGGCGGGCTTCTCCGGTCTCGTGGTGCCCGGGGGGCTTCAGGGTTTCCGGGGTTGGACGCGCGCGGGGCCGACCCGGTTCCGACAGGCCCTGCCGATCGACGACCGCGGCGGCCCGGAGGTCATCGCCAACCACGTGACCGGCCGGCGCCCACCGACGACGGGCGCCCGAACACCGTGACCGGCCCACGGCCGGGGCAGCGCTCGACCCGGTAGCCGCCCGCCGGGAGTCACGGAGGGGCCAGGGGCCCCTGCCGCACCCGGTCGACAAGCGGATTCGACGCCCTCGGCCCGGCCATAGGCATCGCCGTAGATGCCCCGAACCCCCGTGAAACGCCTCCACGCGCTCAGGAGATCGATGCTCATGGAACCGCCTACGGCGCCCACCGAAGCCACCGGGCAGGGGAGATCGGGAGGACCCGCAGCGCCCTCGCCCACCTGCTGCGGGTGCTGATCGGGATCGCCGAGGAGTTGGAGGCCGGGCTCGGGCAGCTGACGCCCGAGCAGCGGCGCGCCTTCGACCTCAAGGTCGACTCCCTCGCCCACGACCACCCGCCGCTGCCGGACTTCTCCCGGTTCCATGCCACCTTCCGCGCCGATCCTGCCGGTGCGGTGGCCGACGGGAATATGCGCGAGGCGTACTACATGGCGTACCGGGAGGAGCTGTGCGAGTTTGTAGGGCCCAAGGAGGCGAGGCGGCGGGACAACGCGGGCCGGCCGGTGGTGTCGGCGATCTTCGTCACCCCGTACCCGCCCGGCTTCCCGATCCTGGTGCCGGGGCAGGAGTTCAGCAAGGACATCCTGGACTTCATGGACACCCTGGACACCAAGGAGATCCACGGGTACGACCCGAACCGCGGCTACCGGGTGTTCCTTCAGTCCGCCCTGCTGGACGGCTCCGCCCCGGTGGACGGCGACGGGGGCGGGGCCGGGCGAGGGCTGATCCGTCCGGACGGTCAGCCGCCGGAGTGCGCCACGGGCCGGTCGGCCGGGGCGCGCCGGACGTCCGGGGCGCGCGGCGGCAGTGACACGGCGTGCAGGCAGGGGTGCCACTGCGTCCCGGCGGGGGCGGCCAGGACGGTGGCCACCTCGCCGGTGATCTCCACCCGGAGGTCGCCGTCCGCGCTCTCCCAGACCAGGGATCCGCCGGGGCCCACGGCCTCGGTGGCATGCACCACCACGACGGCCGGTGGGGCGTGCCCGCCGATCGGTCCGGGCAGGGTCACCGCATAGCGGCGCTCGAGGCGTTTCATCGTCGGCCTCCTCCAGTGGCTCCCCCGCTCGCGTAGTCGATTCTCCTCCACGCCGGGGCCGTTGTACACGAACCGTGACCGTCCCGGCGTCGTGCCCGGGCTCAGGCGGACCAGCGCAGGACGGCGCCGAGGCCGCCGGGCGGGCCCGGGACGGCCTCCGGCACCAGCAGCGCCTCGGCCCCGACGGCCGTCGCACAGCGCAACAGCGCGTCGGCGGCCGGGGCCTGCTGCGGCTCGGTGACGCCCATGGCCCGCAGGTCGGCCCGCTGGACGCCGATGTGCTCGGGCTGCGGGCCGGTCCACACCGGGCGCTCCGGGTCGTGGCCGCCCGGCTGGAACAGCAGCGCGGCGAGCTGGTGCTGCCGGGCGGCGGTCACCACGGCGGGCACGCCCTGGGCGGCGGCGCCGGGTGCGGTCTCGGTGCCGGCGGCGTCGGTGCCGTGCTCGCCCGGGCGGCCGATGCCGGTGCGGAAGGCGTCCAGCACGGTGTCCAGGTGGCGGGTCCGATGGCCGTTCCAGGCGACCGTGATCCGCTGGTCGAAGGCCTCCCGGGCGGTGCCGTCGGCCCGGCCGCCGCCGTCCACCTCGACGGTGTCCGGCCGCAGCTGCCGGGGCAGCAGCTCGCGGACGGCCCGGCGCTCGCGCACGTCGCCGGTGAGGACGAGCAGGTCGGCGCCGCTGCCCGGCCAGATCCGGGCCAGGTGGTCGGCGATGATCCCGGCGGTGCGGTCCCAGGCGTCCTCGACCCGGTGCCGGTAGCGCCATTCGTACCGGTCGGCGGGCGGGGCGCGGTGGCCGCGGTCCTGCCACTGCTGCCCCTCGACGGTGCCCAGCCGCGCGGCGCCGCCGAGCTCACGGCGCTCCAGTTCGGCGCCGGTGCGGTCGACGGCCACCACCAGGCAGCGTGGGACGGCGTCGTCCAGCAGATCGAGCAGCGGGGCGGTGTGCGGCAGCGGCGCCCAGTCGGTGGCGACGTCGGGCGGCGAGTCGGCGAGCGGGGCGTCGACCGCGACCGCGCCGTCGGCGGCGAACAGCGCCCGCCCGGGCGGGGAGCCTTCGGCCGGCTCGGCGGCCAGCCACTCCCGGACGGCGGCGCAGGTGCGCTCGTCGGCGCCCTGCCCGGCCAGCCGGTGGACGGCCGCACGGTCGAGAAGCGCCCGGCGCTGGGCGGCATCCTCGGTGGCACGGGAGGTGTCGAGGTAGACGGAGGCCCAGGGCCCGGGCCGGTCGAGCAGCGGGGTGAGGAACGCGAGGTCCATGGCGGCCTCCCGAAATCGGTGGGCTACTGGACGCCTACCCGGCTGCGGCCGGTGGACACCCGGCCGGGTGAAGCGGCTCCGTCATCCGTACGGGGGCTGCGGCGCGCCCGGCCCGAGGCGATCCGGCTACGGTGTGTGTGCATTCTGGTACGTATGGTGCCCGACCGTGCACCGCTTCGATTCGCTGGAGGGCAGATGGGGCTTCCCGGCCGTTCCGCCATGAGGTTGTCCCGACGCCGCACCCGCACCGCCGTCGCCGTCGCCGTCGTCCTCGCCGCGCTGGGCCTGGCGGCCGGGGCCCGCGCGGTGGCGTCCGCCGTCGCGGCGCCGCCGGTGCCCGAGCGGGTGGACCGGCCCGATGTGGTGCCCGTCGCCCTGGGCGTCAGCCGGTCGCGGCCCACGAGTCTGAGCGCGGTCGCCGTCCATGCCCGGACCGGCGAGCCGCTGGCCGGGATGACCGTCAGGTTCTATTCGGCGGCGGGCCGCTTCCTGGGCTCCACCGTCACCGGCGGCGACGGCGTCGCCGAGGTCGGCGTCCCGGCAGGCCTCGAACCCGGCGGCCACCTGGCCGTGGTGTTCGGCAACGGCTACCACTCCGCCGCCCAGGCCGCGCTGGCCACCGACGACGACTGCTTCCTCACCGACTGCCCGCCGGCCGACGGCCACCCGCTCACCTCGGACGTGACCCCGGTGGACCGGAGCCGACCGTAGCCCCACGACGGCACTCGGCGGTTGACCTCAGCCGGCGAGCCAGGGCGCCTCGGGGAGCTTGGCGTCGGCGTTGCGCCCGGCGAAGTCCACGGTGGTCGGGGTGCCCAGGCCCGCGATCTGCATGGTCACCCGGCCCAGCGTGCCGTCGCCGTCCACCCAGTACGTCAGCGGCGAGCGCGCGCCGTCCGGGGCGGAGCCCTGGGCGCGGGGACCCGCGAAGCGGTCGAAGCCGCGGTCGCCGATCCGGTCGCGGCCCAGCCAGCGGGCGCCGGACTGGGCGAGCAGCAGGGGATTGTCCGGCCGGTCGGCGCCGACCTGGATGAGCAGTTGGAGGCCGGCGTCCAACGGGTCCGCGGTGTACGAGCGCGGGGACCAGCCGGCCCGGGGGATGCGTTCGGCCTGCTGCCAGGGCGGGGCCGGGTCGCCCTCCGGCTCGGGGGCCAGGCCGAGGCCGCCGGTGTCCCAGACGACCAGGCCGTGGTCGAGCGGCCCGCTCGCGCCGGTGGTCCGGTAGCGCCCGGCACCCCGGTGGGTGCGGTAGTCGACCACCCCCTCGACCCGGACCTGCACTCCCCCGCCCTCGGACACGGTGAGCACCACCCCCACCGGGCTGGCCTGGTAGAGGTTCAGCCGCGACAGCGCCAGCCGGGACGCCTCGTCCGTGGTGACCGGCCGCTCCGCGGCCTCGTCGGAGACTGTCTCGTAGGCGACGACACCGCCCGCCACGGCGCCGCAGACCGCGATCGCGATCAGTGCCCCCAGCCAGCGGGCCCTCCGGCGGGGCGGACGGGCGGCGGTCCTCGTCTTGCGGGCCATGCGGTTGCCCTCTCCCATCTGTTCTGTCCCAGGTCTGTGCCGTCACAGGACTCGGGCGGGCCCCGGACCCATGGTCCGCGAACCCGCCCGAGCCGGGCTGTCACCCCGTCATGACGGGATGGCTATCGGTGCTGTGCCCTGCGTCGGCGCGCCAGCACGAACAGTGCCGCACCGAGGACGACGAGCGCCACGGCGCCGGTCGCCAGCAGCGGCGTCGCGTCACTCGCGCCGGTGTGGGGCAGTTGCCCGCCCGGTGCCGGGGCCGGCGGGGCCGGGGTGCCGGGGGTGGTCGGGGTCGTCGGCGCCGGGGTGGGCGTCGGCGACCCGGTCGGGGTCGGAGTGGGTGTCGGAGTGGGTGTCGGGGTGGGGATCAGCTTGTTGACGGCCGTCACCGAGACGCCCGCGTCGAGGTTGTCGGCGGTGAGCACCAGCGGTCCGAAGACCGTGGTGTCCGGGGCCGAGTAGCCGTCCGGCGGGCTCAGTTCCTGCCAGTAGTACGTCCCGACCGTGCCGCTGCCCTGGCAGATGCCGTCGGCGCCGGTCGTGCAGGGGTCACCGACGGGCGCGTCCGGCTTGGTGCCCGTGGTCTGCAGGCCGTCGGTGCCGTTGGTCTCGTGCCACAGCTGGAACTTGGCCCCGGCCAGCGGCTTGCCGTCCTGGTCGTGCTTGACCAGCTTCAGCGCGCCCTCCTGCTGGCGGTAGCCGAAGTCGTAGGTGTGGTTGTTCTCGCCCGGTCCGCCGGTGGTCAGCGCCCGTTCGGGGAACTTGGCGTTGTCGGGGACGATGCCCTTGGAGTCGATGAAGTGGTTGTCGCCGACGTCGTGGTCGGTGGGCACCCACTGGTACAGGGGGCCGCCCTTGGCGTAGTCGGCCGGGTTGTCGATGCGGATGGTGTACTTGGCGTGCGGCTTGAGGCCTCCGGTGACGTTGCTGTCGTCGAAGTAGTACTCGCCGCGCGCCGTCGTCCTGGTGGTGCCGACCACCTTGCCCGACTCGTCGTAGAGGTTGACGGTGGCGCCCTTCACCGGGAGCTGGCCCGGGTTCTGGATGCCCTTGCGCTCGGGGTCGTACCAGACCCGGTTGCCGATCTGCAGCGGTGCCTGGTCGCAGAGCACTTCGAGGTCGCCCATCGCGGCGCCCTTGCCGAAGGGGGAACTGGTCGTCGCCGGGGTCAGCCGCAGGCCGAACTTCGGGTCGTGCGCGCCGTCCGCACGCTCCATGAACGACGTGCCGGAGCCGACCGGGGTGTGGTCCGGGTCGAAGGCGGAGGCCGCGATGGTGCTCTCGACCTTGGAGAGCGCCATGCCGGCGAACACCGTGTTGTGGTGACCCACCTCGTCCCAGCCGGTGGCGAAGAACCGGGCGCCCCGGACGGTCTTCCCGCAGCCGAGGTTGGTGTCCATCACGTACATGCCGTTCGACAGGCAGGCCTTGTTCAGGTCGCCGCCGGACATGACGGTGGCCGAGTTCGGCGCCGGGGCGCCCGGCCCGCGGTCGGCGAAGCGGTCACGGAAGGCCAGCAGCATCGAACCGTCGGTCTCGAACTGGATCTCGCCCAACTCCGGTTCGGGGAAGGCGATGGTGGTGTTGCCACACACCTTGCCGTTCTGCGAGCCCGGGAAGGTGCTGGTCCACGGGAACCAGCCCGCGCCGTCGCACGGGCCGCCACCGACGGTGGACTGGCGCGGGTAGTCCAGCGGCTGGTTCAGCACCGCCTTGCCGAACGCCCCGGTACCGAGGTCGAACGGCAGGACCACGGCGTGCACGTCCGCGAGCTTGCCCGTGGACTGGCCGGAGCACACCCCACCGAGGTAACCGGTGCCGTCCTGCAGACCGAGGCCGAACGGCCGCCAGTCCCCGGCCGACGGGCAGCCCGGGTCCGGGATCGCGTAGACGGCCTTCGGCGCCGACGCCGTCGCCGCCGTGGCGTCGTAGCGGTACAGCTGACGGTCGTTCAGGTTGACGACGAAGAGGTCCTTGCCGTCGTCGGTGATCTTGATGCCGCCCAGGCTCTCCTTGCCGGGCACGTCGAGGAAGGCGTCGTCCGTCCCCGGCCCGTGCGCCGTGCTTCCGGCGTTCGGGACGGTGGTGAAGACCGTCGTCTTCTTCTGCGCCAGGTCGGTGACGTAGATCCCGCCGGAGCCGCCGGGGCCGTAGTCGGTGGTCCGCTTGGCCGTCGCCGCCGAGAAGACCCGCTTGTCGGCCTTGTTCCAGGCGATGCCGTACAGCGTGCCGGTCTCGGCGTCGGTGGCGATGTTGGTGGCGTTGGCGGTGACGCCGTCCTGGCCGCGCGCGCTGTACGGGAAGGAGACCAGCGTGCGCTGGGTCCCGCCCTGGTAGGTGGGGGTCTGGCAGGTGGTCACCAGGGTGGCGTTCTTCTGGCAGTAGTCCCCCGGGTACCAGAGCCCGGTGGTGAAGGAGACGTTCTTGCCTCCGGAGAGGTCGACGAACTCCTCGTTGCTGCTGAGCTGGTTGGGCGCGCCGTCCAGCCCCTGCCGCGAGGCGAAGGCCGGGAAGAGCACGCCCGGCTTCGGGTTCACCACCTGCACCCGGTACTTGCCGCCGGTCGCCTTGGTCGACGCCGGGGCCAGCGTCACCGTGCCGTCCGCCGCCGTGACGCCGTCGATCCCGACACCGGAGTCATCGGTGAGCGTGACCTTCACGCCCGCCATCCCCGGCTCCAGCGCGGACCCCGACCACACCCCGCTGGTGTCGACGGCCCGGATCACCCGGACCGTCACCGTGCCGTCCCCGGTCTGCGAGACCGCCGCCGGGACGGCGGCCAGCGAGCTGCCGCCGACCACGATGGCGAGCGCCGCGAGGCGGCCCACGGCGCGGCGGCCGGGACTGCCGGACCGTCGCCGGTCCGGGCCGCGGGCGACGCCGTTCGTCTGTTCGTTCGTTGTTTTCATCCCTGCTCTCATCGTCGAGAAGGGCCCTGCGGGCCCGACTTCCTGAGGGAGTCCACAGCGTGGCCTGAAACCGCCATGATTAACGTGAGCTTAAAGGGGCTTCACCCAACCGGGTGGCGAAACGTGGAACTTTGACGAACCGTCAGGCGTATCAACCCAAGCCGCCGCTCGAGGTCCGCCCCCAGCGCAACCGGTCCGACCAGCACGGATCCGACTCCGGGCGGCCGATCGGCGCAGAACGAGCGCCATGTCGACAAAGCCGTTCGACCGCGCAGAGTGACCGATCCCTCGAACAGCTCTACGGATGCCTCGGGATTTCGACACGGCTCGCACAGAACTGCACACGATTCATTCCGCCCCACCAGCCCCAGGAGCAACCTTCCGCCGAGGCCCGAACGCCGGACCGGGCCGCGCTCCGGTCCGGGATCGGACCGACCCCTGGTCTGCATCAACGCTGTTGACATAACCTGTCGGGCATGAGCGAACGTGTGGTCCCCGAACCCGAACGCCGACGCCGCCGGCCCACCAAACAGGGCGTGGTGCTCTCCCGGGAGCTGATCGTCGACACCGCGCTGCGGCTGATCGGACAGCACGGGGCCGACGCCCTCACCGTCCGACGGCTGGGCACCGCCCTCGGCGCCGACCCCAGCGCGGTCTACCGCTACTTCCACAGCACCGACGACCTGCTGCTGGCCGTCGCGGACGAGCTGATCGGGCGCGCCCAGGCGGGCTGGCAGCCGACCGGCGACTGGCGGGCCGACCTCAGGGCCATCGGCCTGCGGATCCACTCCGCCTACCAGGCCCACCCGCAGGCCGCCGTACTGGCCGCCCACCGCACCACCGGCCGCACCCACGAGACCGCCGCCGTCGAGGCGATCCTCGGGGTCCTGCGCAGGGCGGGCTTCCCGGACCCGGAGGCGGTGCGGATCTACCACGCCTTCGTGGACCAGAGCCTGGGGTTCGCCGCGCTGGACGCCGCCGCCCTCGCCCTGCCCGCGCCGGCGGCCCGGGCGGACCTGGAGGTCTGGCAGGCGTCCTACGCGCACCTCGACGCCGCCACCCACCCGCACATCGCGGCCACCGCCCACCTGCTCGCCGGCGACATGCGGCGCAGCGGCTACCCGTACGCCCTCGACCTGCTCCTGGACGCGGCCGCGGCCCGGCTGGCGGCGACGGGCTGAGCGAGGGGCCGGGAGCAGGGCCGGCTCGGCGAGGGAACGGCTCCGAACGCCGACCGGCGCCGGGCCCGATGGGTCCGGCGACGGCGAACGGTGCGGCGGGGCGGGTGCGGTCAGTCGGCGGCGTGGACCAACTCGCCGCCCACGTACGTCCGCAGCACCCGGGCCGCCGCGATCTCCTCGGCGGGTCCGGTCAGGATGTCCCGGTCGAGGACGACCAGGTCGGCGAGCTGCCCGACGGCCAGCGTGCCCGCGTCGTCGTGGCCGTTCAGATGGGCGGAGCCGGCCGTGTAGGCGGCGATGGCGGCGCCGAGGTCCAGGCGCTGCTCGGGCAGGAAGACCCGGCCGTCCACGGCCTCCGGCTCCATCCGGTTGACCGCCACGTGCAGGCCGGCCAGCGGATCCGGGCTGCTCACCGGCCAGTCGCTGCCCGCCGCCAGGGTGGCGCCCGCGCGCTGGAGCGCACCGAACGGGTACTGCCAGGCGGCGCGTTCGGGGCCGAGGAAGGGGATGGTCAGCTCGTCCATCTGCGGTTCGTGGGCGGCCCACAGCGGCTGGATGTTGGCGATCGCGCCGAGCCGGGCGAAGCGGGGGACGTCGTCCGGGTGGACCACCTGGAGGTGGGCGAGGTGGTGGCGGGTGTCGCGCCACCCGTTGGCGGTGCGGGCGGCCTCGATGGCGTCCAGGGCCTCGCGGACCGCGCGGTCGCCGAGGGCGTGGAAGTGCACCTGGAAGCCGAGCGCGTCCAGTTCGGTCACGTACCCGCGCAGTGCGGCCGGATCGACGAAGCTGAGGCCCGAGTTGGCGGTGGCGCAGCCGCAGCCGTCCAGGTAGGGGCTGGTCATCGCGGCGGTGAAGTTCTCCGCGATGCCGTCCTGCATGATCTTGACCGATCCGGCCCGGAACCGGCCGTGGCTCAACTCGTCCCGGCGCGCGATCAGTTCGGGGATCTGCTCGGCGCCGCGGTCGCGGTCCCACCAGAGCGCGCCGGCCACCCGGGCGGTCAGGGCGCCGGAGCGGGCGGCGGCCAGGTAGGCGTCGGAGGGGTCCGGCTGGCCGTTGAACTCGCCGAGCAGGGCGTCCTGCCAGCCGGTGATGCCGAGCGAGTGCAGCAGGCGCTGCGCCCGCAGCAGGCCGTCCACCCGCTCGGCGGTGGTGGTGGCCGGCACCAGCCGGGCGACCAGGGCGGTGGCGCCCTCCTGGAGCGTGCCGCTGGGCGTGCCGTCGTCCTCGCGCTCGATCCGGCCGTCGGCCGGGTCGGGGGTGTCGCGGGTGAGGCCGGCCAGTTCCAGGGCCCGGGTGTTGGCCCAGGCGCCGTGGTGGTCGCGGTTGGTGAGGTAGACCGGGCGGTCCGGGACGACGGAGTCGAGCAGCTGCCGGGTCGGCAGCCCACCGTCGAAGCTCTCCAGCGACCAGCCGCTGCCGGTGATCCACGCCTGCCCGGGGTTGGCCTCGGCGTAGGCGCGGATCCGCTCCAGGTACTCGGCCACGCCGACGGTGCCGGTGAGGTCGCAGGCGGCCAACTCGGTTCCGCCGTACACCGCGTGGATGTGGGCGTCCTGGAAGCCCGGCAGCAGCAGCTTGCCGGTGAGGTCCACGACCTCGGTCTTCGGCCCGATCAGCTCGCGGACCTCGCCGTGCCCGACGGCGGTGATCCGCTCGCCGGTCACGGCGAGGCTGGTCGCCCGGGTGCGGGCGGCGTCGCCGGTGTGTACGGGGCCGCGGGTGAGGACCAGATCGGCCTGGGTCATGGGTGGTGCTCCGTTCTCGGGTTGCGCGTTGCGCTTCGGTCGTGCGGGAGTTGCTCAGTCGGCGGGGTGGAGGAAGTACGGTGAGCGGCGCCGCCAGCGGGCCCAGGCCGCCGACGGGAGTCCGGTGACGACCATCAGTGCTACCACGGTCAGCTCGAACCAGCCGTTGTCGGCGGAGAGTTCGAAGTGGTCGGCGGAGTCGTAGAAGGTCCAGGCGAGGTAGCCGCCGACGGCGAGCAGCGCGGCGGCGCCGAGCAGCGGGCCGACCACGGCGCGCAGTCCCTGCAACAGGTCGGTGCGCAGCAGGTGGCGGAAGCGGACGGCGGCCGCGACGGCGGTGAGCGCGTAGTAGAGCGCGACGATGATGCCGATCGCGTTGACGGCGGCCGAGATCAGGTCGTTGACGGTGGGGATGGCGATCGAGGCGAGGGCCAGCAGGACGGCGACGCCGGTGATCAGCAGGGTGCCGACGGCGGGGGTGGCGTGCTTGCGGTGCAGCCGGGTCCAGACCGGGCCGAGCACGCCGTCGCGGCCCATCGCGTACATCCCGCGCGCGGTCGGGATCACCGAGGACTGCAGCGAGGCCACGGCGGAGAACGTCAGCGCGATCAACGGCAGTGCGGCCAGGGGTTGGTGGGCGAGCCTGGTGCCGAAGTAGGTCAGTCCGTGCGCGCCGTTGTCGGCCAACTCGTCGAGCGGGAGGACCCGTTGGAAGGCGGTGCCGGCCAGCAGGAAGAGCAGCATCATCACCACCAGGGCGAGGAAGCCGCCCCGGGAGGCGTCGCGCGGGTCGCGCACCTCCTCGCCGACGCTGAACACCGACTCGAAGCCCCAGTAGCAGAAGACCGCCAGCACCATGCCCTGGGCCACCGCGCCGAAGGAGGGGATGTCGAAGGGGTTGTACCACTGGAGGGAGAAGGGTTGGTCGCCTGCGAAGAGCCCGTACCCGCAGAAGCCGAGCAGCACCAGGTACTCGAAGACCAGCAGCGCCTTCTGCAGCCGGGCGGCGAGGTCGAGCCCGCGCACCGCGACGAGTGCCGCGCCGATCAGGACGACGAGGCCGAGCAGGGTGCACTGGACGGTGGAGTCGGCGTCCAGGCGCAGGCCGGCGATGCTGCGCAGGTGCGCTTCGTCCAGGAGCTGGATGATCGCCGAGCCGGTGACGGTGGTGGTGTAGGCCATGAAGACCACCGTGCCGACGGTGTTCACCCAGCCGGTGAGGAAGCCCAGCCAGGGGCTGAGGGTTCGGCCCACCCAGCGGTAGCTGCTGCCGGCGTCGGGCTCGACGGCGTTCAGCCGCCCGTAGCCGCCGGCGATGGCGAGCACCGGGAGGAAGGCCAGCAGCATGATCGCGGGCAGGTGGAGGCCGACCACCCCGGCCATCAGGCCCAGGCCGATGCCGATGCTGCTGGTGGCGGCCGTGCTGGAGGCGGCGATCACCGCGCCGTCGAGCAGGCCGATGGACTTGTGCATGGCGCCGTGGCCGGCGCCTGTTCTCGGACCGCTGCCCGTGTCCTTCACCGTGGATGCCAACGGATCACCGCCTTGGTCGTGGGGGTGGGGGTGGGGGAAGTGCGAGCCATGAAACCGGCGGCGCCCTCACACGTCAATGGCGTTGTCATAAGGGGCTCCACCGGTCCGGGCGGATGCGGCATCCGCCGGGCGCGTGCAGGGTGGAGGGGTACGAACCGCCCGGGTGGCGACTGTCCGTAGCACTGCGGGCGCCGTCCGCCGGGCAACCGGCCCCCAGCCGCCGTCCTACGACCGAAGGAGGCGCCATGCCGACCAGGACGATCCGCAGTCGGGCTCTGGTGCTGACCGCCGCCGCCCTCGCCGTCCTGCCGACCGCCGTGCTCGCGGCGTCCTCGCACGCGGCGTCCACGCCTGCGCCCGCGCCGGCCGCCACCGCCGCCCCGGTCAGCTTCGTCGACCTGCCCAACACCTCGCTCCCCGGCGACAACGCGCCGCACGGGATCACCATCACCTACCGCAACCCCGCGTCGACGGACCAGACGGTCGCCCCGCAGATCCTCATCGAGTCACCCGACAACGGCCCGTTCCTCGACCCGGCGCAGATCAAGCTCGAACTGCTGGGGACGGACCGGCACTGGCACACCGTGTCGCTCGGCAGCCAGACCGGCACCCTGTACACCGACCTCATCCCGGCGAAGATCGTCCTGCACGGCCACCACACGCTCACCGAGCACTACCGGGTGACGGTCCTCAAGGGGCCCGCCCAGGGCTCCGTCGAGCCCCGGGTGGCGATCTACGCCTGAGCCCCGGCCAGGTCAGGCCCGGGCGAGGGCTCCGCTGAGCAGCCAGGTGGGCTGGAGGCTCTCGTGCGGATAGCCGCCGGACAGCGACACCGTGCCGGCCGGCACCGTGCCCGGCTGCTCGTCGGGCTGCTCGGGCACGAAGTGGCGCCCGGCCAGGGCGACCGCCTGCCAGGAGGTGTCCGGGTCACCCCCGCCCGTACCGCCGAGGTCGCCGACTTCTACGCCGCGCTCGCCGAACTCCTCGGCACCCGCCCCGGGAACCTCGCCTTCGCCGCGAGCGCGACCCACGCGTACACCAAGGCGCTCTCCGCGATCGACTTCCGCCCCGGGGACGTCATCCTCACCACCCGCAACGACTTCATCTCCAATCAGATCGCCTTCCTGGCGCTGCGCAAGCGGCATGGCGTCCGGATCGTGCACGCCCCCGACCACCCGGACGGCAGCGGCGTCGACGTCGACGCGATGGCCGCGCTGATGCGCGCCCACCGCCCGCGCCTGGTGGCCGTGACGCACGTGCCCACCAACTCCGGCCTGGTCCAGCCGGTCGCCGAGATCGGCCGGCACTGCCGGGAACTCGACCTGCCGTACCTCGTCGACGCCTGCCAGTCGGTCGGCCAGTACCCGGTCGACGTCGAGGAGATCGGCTGCGACCTGCTCACCGCCACCTGCCGCAAGTTCGGGCGCTCGTCGGAAGCGCACTCCGCGCCCCAACTCGCCCCCCGTGCTTCCAAGTTCCGCTTGGGAGAGCATCGCCGCCACTTATAGGAAAAGTCACTCGTTAGAGTGAGTTTGGCGGCCTCGTGTCCCGCATTCGCGCAGCAGGTGTCCGCTATCCGGCGAGTTCAAACGTGGTCACACCCCTCAAATCCAGGGGCAACAATCACCGGGTCGACCTGACGACACGTCGGTTGTTCAATTGCCGGAGAGAGGACCAGTCGTGACCACCGAGGCCGTTCCGCAGAGCCAGCCCAACCAGCAGAGCCTCAGTACCTCCGCAGCCCGCAACCTCGCCACCACCACCAAGACCGTGCCGCAGATGCTCGGGATCACCCCCCGGTACCTGCTGCGCGCGCTCCCCTGGGTCGACCTGGAGGCGGGTGTCTACCGGGTCAACCGCCGCCGGGGCTTCATCCTCGGCGACGGGCTGGTCAGCACGTACGTCGACGGCGCCGGCGCCACCCGGGTCATCGCCGAGGACCTGCGCGAGCTGGCCTTCCTCAGCCAGGTGGACAGCCCGGTGCTCGCCGCGCTGGCGAGCGGGTTCGTCGAGCGCGAGGTCGCGCCCGGCGAGCCGATAGTCGACGCCGGCGCCCCGGCCGACCAGTTGCACATCATCGCCTTCGGCCGCGCCGAGAAGCGCGCCACCGGCGCGTACGGCTCGGACGCCCTGCTGGCCGTCCTCGGCGAGGGCGACTTCTTCGACGCCGCCGCCTGGGCCGGCGGCACCGCGACGACGTACCGGGTCACGGCCGTCACCACCTGTACCGTGCTCTCGCTCGACCGCCGCGTACTCGTCGAACTCGCCGACCGGGAGCCCTCGTTGCGCGCCCGGCTGACCGAGTTCACGGCCGGTCAGGCCCCGACCGACCCCGAGCACCCGATCGACCTCCACTCGGGCCACTCCGGCGAGCCGTACCTGCCGGAGACCTTCGTCGACTACGACGAGAGCCCGCGCGAGTACGAGCTGAGCATCGCGCAGACCGTCCTCAAGGTGCACACCCGCGTCGCGGACATCTACAACTCCGACATCGACCAGGTCCAGGCCCAACTCCGCCTGACCGTCGAGGCGCTGCGCGAGCGCCAGGAGTGGGAGATGCTCAACCACCCCGAGTACGGCCTGCTCAACAACGTCGCCGCGACCCAGCGCGTGCGCACCCGCAAGGGTGCGCCCACCCCCGACGACCTGGACGAACTGCTCGCCCGGGTCTGGAAGCAGCCCGCGTTCTTCCTGGCCCATCCGCGGGCGATCGCCGCGTTCGGGCGCGAGTGCACCCGGCGCGGGGTGCCGCCGCAGATCGTCGAGCTGTTCGGCAGCCCGTTCCTGACCTGGCGCGGCGTGCCGCTGCTGCCGTCCGACAAGCTGGACCTCAAGGGCTCGGCGAACTCGGCGCCCGGCACCACCAACATCCTGCTGATGCGCGTCGGCGAGGAGCGCCAGGGCGTGGTGGGCCTGCGACCGGCGAAGGTCCCGGACGAGGTCGAGCCCGGCCTGGCGGTGCGCCCGATGGGCGTGGACCGGCAGGCCATCACCTCGTACCTGGTGACCGGCTACTTCTCGACCGCCGCGCTCGTGGACGACGCGATCGCGGTGCTCCAGAACGTCGAGGTGTCGAACTACCATGACTACTCCTGACGGATTCGGGCGCGGCACCGGGATCAACGGGGCGCCGGGGGGCTTCTCCACCGCCACCGCCCCGCCGGCCACCGCCCCGGCGGCTCCGCCCTCGAACCCGCTCCCCGAGGCCCTCGCCCACGCCGCCGGCGGCCCCCGGTACTGGCTGCCGACCCGGGCGGACCGGTCGTCGCCACCCACCGCACCCACCACACCCACCGGCGGATTCGACGTCGAGGCCGTCCGGCGCGACTTCCCGCAGCTGCACCGCGAGGTCAACGGCCGCCCGCTGGTCTGGCTGGACAACGGCGCCACCACCCTCAAGCCCCGCCAGGTGGTCGAGGCCGTCGGCGAGCACTACGCGACCGGCACCTCCAACGTCCACCGGGGCGCCCACACTCTCGCCAAACAGGCCACCCAGATCTACGAGGAGGGCCGCGCCGAGGCCGCCAAGCTGCTCGGCACCCCGGACCCGGACGAGATCGTCTTCGTCCGGGGCACCACCGAGGCCGTCAACCTGGTGGCGCAGACCTGGGGCCGGGCCAACCTCGGCGTCGGCGACGAGATCCTGGTCTCCGCCGCCGAGCACCACTCCAACCTGGTGCCCTGGCAGCTGATCGCCAAGGAGCGCCGGGCCCGGGTCGTGCCCATCCCGCTGCTCCCCGACGGACAGTTGGACCAGGACGCCTACCGGGACCTGCTCGGCTTCCGCACCAAGCTGGTGGCGCTCACCCACGCCTCCAACGTGCTGGGGACGGTCCCGCCGGTGGCCGAGATGACCGCACTCGCCCACCGGTACGGCGCCAAGGTGCTCGTCGACGGCGCCCAGGCGGTGAGCCACTTCCCGGTGGACGTCACCGCCCTGGACGCCGACTTCTACACCTTCTCGGGGCACAAGGTCTTCGCCCCGACCGGGATCGGCGCGCTGTACGGCAAACGGGAGCTGCTGGAGGCCATGCCCCCGTGGCAGGGCGGCGGCAACATGATCGACGCGGTGAGCTTCACGGAGACGACCTACGCCCCCGTCCCGCACCGCCTGGAGGCCGGCACCGGCCACATCGGCGGGGTCGCCGGGCTGCGGGCGGCCCTGCGGTACCTGTCCGGGCTGGACCGGCAGGCCGCCACCGCGCACGAGGAGCAGCTCACCGCGTACGCCACCGCCGCGCTGGCGACCGTACCCGGGCTCCGGCTGATCGGCAGCGCGCCGGGCAAGATCGGGGTACTGACCTTCCTGCTCGCCGGGACCGACCCGATCGCCCTCGCCGGGGCGCTCGACCAGCAGGGCATCGCGATCCGCGCCGGCCACCACTGCGCCCAACCCGCCCTCGCCGCCTACGGGTTGCAGAGTGCGGCCCGGGCCTCGCTGGCCCTGTACAACACCGTGCGGGACGTCGACGCCCTGGTGACCGCCCTCCAGGGCATCCAGGCGGAGGCCGCCGCCTCGTAACCCGCCTCGGGGGTGGGCGCCGGGTCCGGTGCCCACCCCCGACACACCCTGCGGCTACTCACCGACCGAGGCGACCGCGCCACCCGCGGCGGCGACCCCGCAGCGGGCCGCGTACTGCGCCCGAGCTGTCCTTGAACACCCGGCACTGGACCTGCCCCACCTGTCGCACCCGGCACGACCGGGACATCAACGCGGCGAAGAACATCCTTGCGGCTGGTCGAGCCGTAGCCGGGGGCGACCCCGGCGATGCCTGCGGAGCTGGTGTAGGTCGGCAAGGGGCCTCCCTTCCGCCGTCGGCCGGGAAACAGGAACGATCCCAACCGGTGCGCTCACGCGCAGCGGCTCAGCCGCAAGACTGAGGGGAATCCCCCTTCCGAAGGAGGGGGAGAGAGTCAAGGACACCTCGTACGCGTCAGGCTTGGAAGCCTCGCTGCGGCTGCTGATCGAGGCCGGATTCGGCCCGGCGGCCGCCGCCCGGGCCTGGTACACGGCCTACAGCTACACCGTCGGCTTCGTCATCGAGGAGCAGTCCATGGGCCCCAACCCCTTCGACGGCGAGGAGGGTTACGACCTGGAGGCGCGCGCCGAGCGGCTGGCCGCCCACCCGCTGGCCGCCGAAGCGGGCCGGGAGATGTTCCAGGACTTCGACCGAGGCTTCGAGCAGGGCCTGGCCGCGGTGCTGGCGGGAGTGGAGGCGACGCCACTGGCCTGAAACCGTCGGGCGGGCATCCCGCAATAGCCCCATTCGACAGGCATTCGACGGACTTGTCTGCCGAATCGCAGTCCTGACGCATCGTTCCGTATCACTGCGGTTAACCTCGGGTTTACGTGCACCTGTTGACCGCGTTCACCTCCTGTGTCTAGTTTCGAGCCGCTGATGTCGCGCTACGCGCGTCACGGCCCCAACTTCTGACACAGATGACGATGACGTCGAGGACCCAACCATGCACGCAGTCCCCACCCGCAAGCGATGGCTCCGGTACGGTGCCGGCCTGATCGGTGCGGCCTCGCTGACCGCGTTCGGCGGCACGCCCGCCGCCTTCGCGGCCGACGGCCCGCAGACCGCCACGCCGATCAAGCACCTGGTGGTCATATTCCAGGAGAACGTCTCCTTCGACCACTACTTCGGCACCTACCCGAACGCGGCCAACACCGCCGACGACAAGGTGAAGTTCACCGCCAAGCCCGACACCCCCAAGGTGGACGGCCTCAGCGACGACCTGCTCCACAAGAACCCGAACCGGAACAACCCGCAGCGGCTGGGCCCGGCCCAGGCGGTCACCTGCGACCAGGACCACACCTACAAGGACGAGCAGCTCGCCTTCGACGGCGGCAAGATGGACAAGTTCGTCGAGCACACCGACATCGAGAGCTGCAAGGCCCCGATGTACACCGCGCCCGGCCTGGTGATGGACTACTACGACGGCAACACCGTCACCGGCTACTGGAACTACGCCCAGCGCTTCGCGATGAGCGACAACTCCTTCGGCACCAACTACGGCCCCTCCACCCCGGGCGCGCTCAACCTGGTCTCCGGCCAGCTGCACGGCGGCTACCCGGTGGACCCGAAGACCGGTCAGCAGACCACCGACGCCTACGTGGTCGCCTCCCCGGACGCCAAGGGCATCGGCACCGTCATCAACGACCCCGACCCGGGCTACGACGAGTGCTCCAACCCCGCGCACAACCAGCTGGTGATGACCGGCAAGAACGTCGGCGACCTGCTCAACGACAAGGGCGTCAGCTGGGGCTGGTTCCAGGGCGGCTTCAAGCCGACCGACACCAAGGACGGCAAGGCCGTCTGCGGCGCCGCGCACAACAACATCGTCGGCGCCTCGCAGACCGACTACAACCCGCACCACGAGCCGTTCCAGTACTACAAGTCCACGGCGAACCCGAAGCACCTGGCGCCGAAGGACGTGGACGAGATCGGCCACGACGGCCAGGCGAACCACCAGTACGACCTGACCGACTTCGACGCCGCCCTCCAGCACGGCAACCTGCCGGCCGTCAGCTACCTGAAGGCCGCCAACTACCAGGACGGCCACGCGGGCTACTCCGACCCGCTGGACGAGCAGCACTTCGTCGTCGACACCCTGAACAAGCTGCAGAAGTCCAAGGACTGGGCCTCCACCGCCGTCGTCATCGCCTACGACGACTCGGACGGCTGGTACGACCACAAGTTCGCCGAGCCGGTCAACGGCTCGCGCGACGCCGCCAACGACGGCCTGAACGGCGCCGGCCAGTGCGGCAAGGACGCCGGCTGGGGCGGCTACGCCGACCGCTGCGGCTTCGGCCCGCGCCTGCCGCTGCTGGTCGCGTCCCCGTACGCCAAGTCCAACTTCGTCGACCACACCCAGACCGACCAGACCTCGATCCTGCGCTTCGTCGAGGACAACTGGAAGACCGGCCGGATCGGCGACTCCTCCTTCGACGAGCACGCCGGCTCCATCGAGGGCATGTTCGACTTCAAGAACGCCCAGTCGTCCACCCTGATCCTGGACCCGACCACCGGCCAGCCGGCCGGCGGCGACTCGACCCCGTCCGGCCAGCCCACCGGCGGCTCCTCGGCCACCACCCCGGCGGGCACCCCGGCCGGTACGGCGACCTCGACCGACGGCACCGGCAGCACCGCCGTCGCCGGCGCCACCAGCACCGTCTCCGGCCCGCCGCTGGCCGAGACCGGCGCCAACTCCAACACCGGCCCGATCGCGGCCGCGGCCGTCGCCCTGCTCGCGGTCGGCGGCGGCGCGGTCTTCCTCGCCCGCCGCAAGCGCGGTCGCCGCGCCTGACGCACGGCCGTACCCCGCAACACCCCGGCACCGCCGGGTCCTCTTCGCCGAGGGCCCGGCGGTGCCGCCGTCTCCGGGGTCAGGCGTTCAAGGACTCACCGGCCCCAGCACCCTGACCGGAGTCGGGCTACCCTTCCCGCCATGACCGCAACGACCCCGCGCCGCCGCACCGTCCTCGGCGCGGCGCTGACGGCGGCCCTCACCGCCGGTTGCTCGGGCAACGACGGGCCGGTGCGCTCGCTGCGGCTGGCGACCGGGCCCGAGGGCGGACCGTACAACGCCTTCGGGCGCTCCTTCACCGAGGCCGTGACAGTGGGCAGGCGGCTGACCCTCACCCCGGTGAGCAGCGCGGCGAGCGTGGACAACCTCCAGCAGCTCGACGACGGCACCGTGGACCTCGCGCTGACCACCGCCGACGTGGCCGAGGACGCGGTGCTGGGCCGGGACACCTTCGCCCGCCCGCTCGGGCTGACGGCGCCGGCCCGGGTCTACGTCAACTACCTCCACCTGCTGGCCCCCGCCGACGGCCCGGTGCGCGAGCTCGCCGACCTCGCCGGCCGCCGGGTGGCGACCGGCGCGGTGGGCTCCGGACTCCAGGTGACGGCGAAGCGGCTGCTGCGGGAGGCGGGGCTCGGCGTGCGGCAGCAGTCGCTCGGGCTGGCCGAGTCGTTGGCGGCCCTGCGCACCGGCGCCCTGGACGCGGTGTTCTGGTCCGGCGGGGTGCCGACGCCCGCCGTGTCCGAGCTGGCGAGGGAGCTGCCGCTGCGGTTCGTCCCGCTGGACGCGATCGCCGCGGCCCTGCGCGAGCGCCACGGCCCGGTCTACGCGGCCGTCACCCTGCCGACGGACGCGTACGGCCTGCGCGGCCCGGTCGGCACCCTCGGCGTCGGCAACTACCTGACCGCCCGGCCGGGGGTGCCCGAGGACGCGGTGCGGCGGCAGCTGGAGATCCTCTTCGACCAGTGGGCCACCCTGCTGCGGGCCGTCACGGCGGGCGCCCGGCTGGAGCCCCGCTTCGCCGTCTCCACCGGGGCGGTGCCGCTCCACCCGGGAGCGGCGGCCTACTACCGCTCGGTGTACGGGTAGTTCAGAGCCTCGGCGACGCGGGACCCGGCACGGATCCAAGAGACAGGCCCTTTCAGAGCGCGGGCAGCCGGAACTCGACGGTGAGCCCGTGCGGGCCGGTCGGGGCGACGGTCAGCGAGCCGCCGCAGGCGCGGGCCAGTTCGTCGGCGATGGCCAGGCCCAGCCCGGTGCCGGGGAGGTTCTGGTGCTCCGGGGCGCGCGTGAACCGCCTGAGCAGCAGCGGGAGTCGGCTTTCCGGGACACCCGGTCCGGTCGACGATCTCCTCGCGGGAGCGGACGTCGCCGGGTTGGGCGGCGAGCAGCGCGAGGACGTCGAACTCGCGGCGGGTGAGCCGGACCTGGGCTCCGTCGACGGTCACGGTGCGCCCGGCCAGGTCGATCGCCACGTCGCCGGTGCGCACCCGCCGCTCACCGCCGTCCGGGCCACCCGGCCCGCCCTCGTCGGGGGCGGAGCCGGTGCGGCGGCGCACGGGGTCGATCCGGCCGATGAGTTCGGCCATCCGGAACGGCTTGATCACGTAGTCGTCGGCGCCGGCCCGCAGGCCCTGCACGATGTCGCGCTCCTCGCTGCGGGCGGTGACCACGATGAGCGGCAGGGAGCAGACGGTGCGGAGCTTGCGCAGCAGGTCGAGGCCGTCCAGGTCGGGCAGGCCGAGGTCGAGCAGGACGAACTCGGCCTCCCGGGCGTGCCGGAGCGCCTCGGTGGCGCGGACCACCCCCCGGCGCACGGTGTGCCCGCGTCGGGCGAGGGCGGTGGCGAGGGCCTGGGCCATGCGGTCGTCGTCCTCGACGAGCAGCATGTGCATGGCTCCCCCACCACGGAACCTCTGTGCGGTGCCTACCGTACGGCCTCGGCCGGGGCGGTCGCCGCCGGGGCCCGCTCGGGGCTGAGCACGGCCTGCCGGGTGTCCGGCATCAGCACGTAGGTGGCCAGGGAGACCAGGGCGCAGCCGGAGACGTACCAGAAGAAGCCGGACTCGTGCCCGCTGTTCTTGAACCAGAGCGCGATGTACTCGGCGGTGCCGCCGAACAGCGCGTTGGCGAGGGCGTACGACTCCTGACCGATCACCTGACGGAGGGCGCGCGAGTCGGTACGCTGCCGTGGATGCCCATCGGCCGGGTCTTCTTCCTCGGCGGTCTCCGAGCGGCTCCGGTGGAGGCAGCGGGAATCGCCGAGAGGAACCGGTGTGTTCAGTACCCGCCCCACTCTGCAGGGGACCTTCGGGATGGTGTCCTCGACCCACTGGCTGGCCTCGACGGCGGCGATGGCGATCCTTGAGGACGGCGGGAACGCCTTCGACGCGGCGGTGGCCGCCGGCTTCACGCTCCAGGTGGTGCAGCCGCACCTCAACGGCCCGGCAGGCGAAGTACCGGTGCTGTTCGCCCCGGCCGGGGGACGGCCGCTGGTGCTCTGCGGGCAGGGTGGAGCGCCGGCCGGCGCCACGATCGAGCACTTCACCGGGCTCGGCCTGGACATGGTGCCCGGCACCGGGCCGCTGGCCGCCGCCGTCCCCGGCGCGTTCGACGCCTGGCTGCTGCTGCTCCGGGACCACGGCACGAAGCGGCTCTCCGAGGTGCTGGAGCGTGCCATCGGTTACGCCGAGCACGGGCACCCGGCGCTCGACGGGGTGGGCCGTGCGGTCGAGTCGGTCCGGGGACTGTTCGAGAAGGAATGGCCCAGCTCCGCCGAGCTCTACCTGGCGGACGGGCGCTCTCCGGCGCCCGGCGCACTGCTGCGCAATCGGGCCCTGGCGGCCACGTGGCGGCGGGTGCTGGCGGAGACCGAACGGCGCGGGCTGACCCGGGAGGCGCAGATCGACGCGGCGCGCCGGGTGTGGAGCCACGGCTTCGTCGCGGAGGCCCTGGCCGATTTCGCGGCCCGGCCCACGATGGACACCTCGGGCGAGCGCCACCAGGGCGTGCTCACCGCCGATGACCTCGCCTCCTTCGAGGCGGGGTACGAGGAGCCGGTCAGCTACGACTGGAACGGCTGGACGGTGTGCAAGCCCGGCCTGTGGAGCCAGGGCCCGGTCTTCCTGCAGCAACTCGCGCTGCTACCGGAGACCTTGACGCACAGTACGCCGGAGTACGGCGACGCGGACTTCCTCCATCGGCTGATCGAGGGCACCAAGTTGGCGATGGCCGACCGCGAGGCCTGGTACGGCGCCGGTACCGAGGTCGCACCGGCCGAGCTGCTCGCGCCCGGCTACACGGAGCAGCGCCGCGCGCTGATCACCGAGCGGGCCTCGGCCGAGCTGCGCCCGGGCCGGCCGGGCGGTCGGGTGCCGAAGCTGGGAGCGCACGTACGGCGGCGAACTCCCGTGGACCCGGCGACGGATGCGGGCTCGGGCGAACCGACGATCGCCGAGAACGGCGCGCCGCGCGGTGACACCTGCCATCTGGACGTGGTCGACCGCTGGGGCAACCTGGTCTCGGCCACGCCCAGCGGCGGTTGGCTGCAGTCCAACCCGGTGGTGCCGGGCCTCGGTTTCCCGCTCGGGACCCGGCTCCAGATGGCCCTGTTGACACCTGGACTGCCCAACTCCCTCGCCCCCGGCCGTCGTCCGCGCACCACCCTCTCCCCGTCCCTGGCCCTGCGGGACGGGCAGCCAGTGCTGGCGTTCGGCACTCCGGGCGGGGACAACCAGGACCAGTGGAGCCTGCACTTCTTCCTCGCTGTGGTCCTGCGGGACCGGCAACGCGGCGGACTCGACCTCCAGGGTGCGATCGACGCCCCGAACTGGCGGACCGAAAGCTTCCCCTCCTCCTTCTACCCGCGCGCGATGAACCCGGCGAGCGTCGTGGTGGAGTCCCGCGTCGGGGAGTCGACGATCGCCGAACTGCGCCGCCGTGGGCATCTGGTGAAGGTCAGCGGCCCATGGTCGCAGGGGCAGCTCTGCGCGGTGGCTCGCGACCCGGAGACCGGTGTCCTGTCCGCGGGGGCCGACCCGCGCTACCGCCAGGCGTACGCGGTCGGCCGGTAGACCAGGACGTACGGGACGGGAAAGCACTGCGTGCCCGGCCGGCTGTCGGCGGGAGGGGCCGGGCGGCTGTCACGGCCCGGTGGTGGGCAGCCCGAGCCGGGCGCCGGTGTCCTCGTCGACGTCGTTCAGGAACTCGTGGAGGGCATCGGCCAGGTGGTCGAGCGAGCGGACGCCGAACAGCACGGGCTGGTATCCGAACGTCCGGTACGACGTCCGAGCGATGTCGGCGATGTCCCAGCCCCGGATCTCGGCCAGCCGCAGGCGACGGAGTTCGCCGTAGGAGGAGAGCAGCGCGGCACCGTAGGCCCGCACCCCTCTCCGGTCGGCCACGACACCGTACTCCAGGCTGAACCAGTACACCCGGCCGATGAGGTCCAGCGTGTCCTCGCTCACGGCCCGTGCAGCGGCCGCACCGACCAGGCGGTACAGGTCGGCGAACCACGGCGATGCGAGGTGGGCCCCGTGGCCGAACACGTCGTGGATGATGTCCGGCTCGGGGGTGTAGAGCGGCATCGCCGGGTGCCGGACGTACTGCGCCGCGTGGAAGTAGCCCTCCGCCAGCGCCCCCAGGAACCGTCTGTTCCGCACCGGCCCCCCGGCGGGCGTGAAGTCGAAGCCGGTCAGCGACCTCAGTCGGGCGCCGACCTCGGAGAGCTGCGGGACGTGGTCCGGCGGGAGCCGGGCCTCTTCACGGGCCGCCAGCACCTCGGGACACACCCGGCCCTCGTGCGCGGCGACGAGGGCGGCATGCGCGGCGCGCCAGGTCGCGTGCTCCGACTCCGTGTAACTGACCAACGGTGCCGGATCTCCCACCTGGTGGCCGCGCACCGGCGCTGTCACGGCGTGGCGCCGCCGCCGGTATTCCTGGTCCCGAATGCCCGGGTGCTGGTCCGCCGGTCCGAGCTGCCCGTCCGGCGTGATCGGGGTCAGGTCCGCTAAGTCCTCGCCCATACAGGCCATGATGGCCCAAGCGCGCGTCGCGGCAACAGGATGCCCCGGGGGGGCACCGTCCGCCCCGCACGTCGCCGGGCGGTGGTCGAGCTCCGGGCTACCGGCCGGGCAGGTCCCGGCAGTCAGTGCTCCTCCAGCCGTCGGCGGCAGGCGGCGACGATGGCCGGGGTGACCTCGCGCATCGCTTCGCGCCATCCGACGTTGACGTTGACCTCGCAGAGCACGAATCCGCCGTCCGCCCCGAACAGCAGGTCCACCCCGCACACGCCCAGACCCAGCGTCTTCGCGGCCTGCACCGCCAGCGCCTCGCCCGCCCGGTACCGGCCCAGGCACAGCTCGGCGGTGCCGCCCTGGGCGAGGTTCGACTGCAGCCCGCCGTCGCGGGCGGTCCTCACCTGTGCCGCCACGGCCTGCCCGTCGATCACGACCACCCGCAGGTCGCGCCCGTGTGAGCTGGCCACGTAGTGCTGGAACAGGTACGGGACGTCCTGGCGCAGGCTGCCGTGCACCGCAGACAGCATGGCCGCGTCCGGCGCGAGGAACACCTGCTGACCGCGCTGGCCCCGTACCGCCTTGACCACGCACGGCTCCGGCACTCCGGCCCGGATCACGGCGCTCATGGGCGCGTCCGTGTAGCTGAGGGTGTCGGGCACAGGCAGCCCCGCCAGGGCGAACTGTTGCAGCTGCCAGAACTTGTTGACGCAGGCCAGCACCGTCTCGGGCGGGTTGAGCAGGGTGGCGCCCATCTCCTGCAACTGCCGCAGCAGGGTGATCTCCCGGTCGGTGCTCACTCGGGGGCTGGACAGCCGCGCATACACGACCTTCGGCGTCCGCACCGCTCGCCCGGTCAGGTCGTGCAGGGTCAGCCGGCCGCCCTTCACTCCCAGCAGCAGGTCCTCGGTGCTCACCACCGCGTACCGCTGCCCGAACTCCCTTTCCAGGGCGGTGTTCAGCTCCCCGAAGATCCGCGGCATGTACAGCCCGGTTCCGATGAGCAGCCACACCTCGGCCTCGGTGTTCCAGCCGTCCGCCACACCACCAGCCGTCACCATGCGACTCCCTTTCCATCACTCAAAGTGACAGTGTGGCGGTCACTCTACAGCGCGGCGATGGCGGACCCTGCCGGCCCAGGCGGTGGGTACGAGATGAAGCGCCTGGCGCGCAACGCCACCGAGCAGCCTGCGTTGGCCTGCAGGATCGCGCGAATCATCGAGTGCCCCTCTGCGGTGCACGGGGTCGGCGACGCCCGACCAGGCGGACAGACTATCGACCCACACCTTCCGGACCCGGTGGTGGCTCCTGGGCTCCCGCGCACCCGGTCGCGAACGGACCAGCGCGAACAGACCGGGGCACAGTCGGACCGATTCGGGCGGGATGGGACGATACCTGCCATGTCTAGCAAGTCTCCATCGGTCCGGGACCCCGAAGCCCCACCGGACCCGCTCCGCCGCCTGCTGCTCGAACTGGGCGACGCCCTCCTGGGCGGCGGCATTCCCGTCCACGACGTCGAGGAGGAGCTCCACGCGTTGGGAGCGGCGATGGGGGCTCCGAACGTACGGGTCGCCGCCCTGACCAACGGCCTGTTCGTGGCCCTGCACGCGGACGAGGCCACCCGGTTCCAGCCGGTCGGCGCCGCGCTCCGGTTCGAGCAGACGGCGGACGTCCTCCACCTGGTGCACCGGCTGCGCGCGGGCGAGGTCGACGGGCACCAGGCGCTCGCCGAGCTGGAGCGGATCCACCGGGCGCCGGCCCGCTGGCCCGCCTGGGTGGCGGACCTCGGGGCGCTGCCGGTCGGGGTGGGCGTCTGCATCTTCCTCCAGCCGGTGACGGCGAACGTGCTGGCGGCCGGGGCCGGCTCGCTGATCGTGGCCGGGCTGACCATGCTGGCCCGCCGCCTGCCCCGGCTGCGGCCGCTGCTGCCCGTCACGGCCGGGTTCCTGGTCGCGCTGCTGGTCCTCTCGCTCGCCCGGGCCTCGCTGCTGGACGGTCCGCTGCGCACCATCGTGGCCACCCTGGCGATCCTGCTGCCGGGCGGACTGCTGGTCACCGGGCTATCGGAGATCGCGGCGGGCGCCGCCAGTGCCGGGACGGCCCGGCTGGTGTCCGGCGCGGTGCAGCTGGCGCTCTTCCTCGCCGGGGTGGCCGCCGCCACGACGGCGATCGGCATGCCCGCCTCGGCCCTCGCCAACATCCAGGTGGCCAAGCCGAGTTGGTGGGTGATCGGGCTGGGGCTGGCGCTCGCGGTGGCCGGCGTGGTGGTCAATGTGAACACCCCGCCGTCGGCCATCCCGTGGATCGTCGCGGTGATCGCGGTCAGCGTCACCGTCCAGGTGGCGGTGGGCTCGGTCCACGGCGCGGCGATCGGCGGTCTGGCCGGCGCGGTCAGCGCCGCCGTCGCCGCGACCGTCGTGCACTGGCTGCCGGGCGGCCCGCTGTGGCAGGTGCTCTACCTGCCCGCGTTCTGGATCGTGGTGCCGGGCTCCTTCGGTCTGCTGAACACCGCGCAGATCGAGGTCGGCAACGGGGCCCAGTCGGTGCTGGCCGCCGTGTCGGCGGTGTTCGGGGTGTCGATCGGCACCCTGATCGGCTCGGTGATCAGCCGGATCCCGCGCCCCTCCCTCGCCGTGGCGCAGCTGCGGGCCTGACGATCACCGGGCGGGGCCCGCCGAGGCGGGCCCCGCCTGCGGCTGGGGGTGGCGCTGGAACCAGCGGGCGATCGGTTCCAGGGTGATGCCGTGCAGGATGACGCTGAGCAGCACGGTCGTGCACATCACGTTCAGGACGAAGGTTCCTTCGTGCTCCGGGATCTGGGCGTACGCGAGCAGCGCGAAGACGATCGACGTGACGCCGCGCGGGCCGAGCCAGCCGATCGCCTGGCGTTCGGGCGGGCTGAACTCCGTACCGATCAGTGCGGCGATCACCGGCAGGAACCGGGCCACGGTCAGCGCGAGCAGCGCGAATCCGACGCTGCGCAGGCCCACGCCGTTCGAGAACTCGTCCGCGGCGAGCTTGCCGAAGGTGAACCACACGGCCAGGGCCAGGACGTGGCTCTCGTCGTGCACGAGTTCGAGGATGTCGTGGCCGATGACCCGCACCGTGCGGGCGTACCAGACGCCGGTCACGAAGGCCGCCACGAAGCCGTTCCCTCCAGCCAGCACGGAGGCCGCGTAGGCGAGGAAGGGCAGCGCCACCGTGGCGAGCCGCAGTCCGGCGCGGCCGGTCCACCCGGCGTCCAGCGCGCGGCGTGCCAACTGCGCCGTCAGCACGCCCAGCACGGTTCCGGCCAGGATCGCGTAGGCGGCGCCGCGGAGGGCGTTCAGCACCAGCTCGGTGAAGGAACCGCCCTTCACCGAGACCAGGTTGGCCACGCAGAAGGTGAAGAGCGGGGAGATCAGCCCGTCGTTGTAGCCACCCTCGACGTTCAGGGCGTTGCGCACCCGCGCGGGAACGCGCTCGTCCCGTAGGAACATCAGGGTCGGGGCGAGGTCCATGGGCATCACCACCAGTGCCGCCACGGCCAGCAGCCACCAGCCGCGGTCGGGGAACAGCGCGGCGCCGACGAGGACGGCCAGGGCGACGGAGGCGGGCAGTGCCAGGCTCAGCAGTCGGCCCTGCCCGATCGACCTGCCCATCGGCTCGTAGCCCCGGGCCTCGGTCGCGTCCGTGAACAGGACGACGGCCAGGACGAGTTCGACGGCTCGCTCGAAGGCGTGGGTCTCCAGGTTGAGCGGGACGACGGGGTCGGCGCCCCGGGTCAGGATGACGCCCGCCAGCGCGAACGCGATCGGGCCGGTGATGCTCCATCGGGCCATCCGGTCCGACACCAGGGTCCACGCGAACAGCAGGGACACCAGGACGAGCAGAGCGACCACGGGGACTCTCAGGGGTGGCGGGGGGAAGGGCGTCCGACCATTCTCCGGAGTTCCCCGGGCCGGGGCGGAAGCCGCGCCGATGATCGTCCGGCGGCTCTACCGCAGTCGGTCCATCGGCGCCCCGGTGGACCGCCGGACGGCGATCAGCGCGGTGTCGTCGGTCCGGCGGCCGCCGGTGTGCCGTACGACGGCGGAGGCGACTTCGTCCACCAGGCGTTCGGGCTCGGCGGCCCCGGGCAGGCCGGCCAGGCGTTCCAGGTGCGCGCGGAGGCCGAAGAACGCGCCCTGTCGGTCGCGGGCCTCGGTGACCCCGTCGGAGACGATCAGTACGGTCTCGTCCGCTCCCAGGCGCAGGCGCCGGACCTCCGGGAGCCCGCTGGCCAGTTGGGCGAGGCCGATCGGCGCGCCGCCTCCCGACGGCAGCTGCCGTACGCCGGCCGGGCCCAGGACGTGGGGGCCGTCGTGACCGAAGTTGACCATCCGGATCTCGCCCGGCTCGTCATCGGGGAACCAGACGATGACCGCCGTGACGAACCGTTCCTCCTTCTCGCCCAGTCGGGCCGACAGCCGGTTCTGCCGCAGCAGCCGCTCTTCGAGCCGGAGGGCGACGGTCGCCAGGTCCTCCTCCTGGAAGGCGGCCTCCCGGAAGCAGCCGACCAGGGCCGCCGCCGTGGAGACGGCCGGCAGTCCCTTGCCCTGGACATCGCCGAGGATGACCCTGGCGCCGTAGGGGGTGGCCACGACGTCGTAGAAGTCTCCGCCCACCCGGGCCTCGATGTCCGCCGCCAGGTAGCGGGCCGCCGAGTCCACTCCGCCCCAGCCCGGCGGCACCGGGCGCAGCACCACCTGCCGGGTGGTCTCGGCGGCGCCCTGCAGATGCCGGACGTAGGCGGCCCCCTGGGCACGGAAGACGCTGACCGGCACCGCGAGGACGGCCCCGGCGATCACCAGCAGGAAGTCCTCCATGCCCTGGGACTTGGCCCAGATGCTGTCCAGCGCCGGGTAGGCGGCGATCGAGAGGCAGGAGAAGACCGCGGTGAGCAGCGGGCCGCAGAGCCCGGCGGCGACCACGGGGACCAGCACCAGCCAGCTGACGGAGGCGAAGGAGTGCGGCGTGAGCCCGTCCACGACCACGACCATCACCAGCAGCGCCGCGGGCACCAGCCAGGAATGGTGGCCGTACTGGACCACCAGCGGCAGCTGCTGCGTCTCCGCGGACCGCTCCCGCAACCGGCCCCTCCACTCATCCGCTGATCCGACGTTCCGTTTGTTGCGACGGACCGTTGTCGTGACGGTCCGTGCGGCCTCCCGCGATCCGCCCCGGTCCGCCCCGGTCCGCCCCGGGCGCGCGGCTCCGGGGCGGGGAGGTCGCGCCCAACGTTAGGGGGCGAAGCCCGTCGGAGGGCACGCAACGGCCTCGCGCCCTCGGCCGTCGCACGTTCGGCCCAGTCGCGGGACCCAGCCGCGGGGCCCAGCCGCGGGGCCCGGACCGCCGAGCCGGACAGCCGGAGCACCGAGCACCGATCACCGGGCGGACGTCAGCGGTCGACCAGCGAGGTGGCCAGCTCCCGTAGCCCGTCGGCGAGCCGCTGCCCCTCGCCCTGTTCCATCAGCCGCAGGACCGGGTCGCTCTGCAGGGAGCCGAGCAGGAGGTGGGCGAGCAGCTCGGCGTCCAGGTCCGGGCGCTGTTCGGCGATCAGCGCGCTCAG
This sequence comes from Kitasatospora sp. NPDC101155, assembly GCF_044768305.1. Classification (NCBI taxonomy): domain Bacteria; kingdom Bacillati; phylum Actinomycetota; class Actinomycetes; order Kitasatosporales; family Streptomycetaceae; genus Kitasatospora; species Kitasatospora sp. NPDC101155. Next base: position 92,821 of record NZ_JBIWPN010000007.1, read on the forward strand.
GTGGCCGTGCCAGGAACGGTAGACCGGGTGGTCGCCGGGCGGGCCCTGGTCGGGCGCCTTCGGCGTGGTGGCGGCGGCGTGGCCGAGCGCGGCGAGCAGGCTCTTGTTGCGGGTGACCACCGCGACCACGGCGTCCAGGAAGGCGAGCATGCGCTCGCGGGGCGGGGCACCGGGGCCCAGCGGCGGCGGCCCGTCGCGCAGGGCCTCGTCCAGGTCGAGCGCCCGCTCCTTCATCAGCGCGAGCATCAGGCCCATCCGGCTGCCGAAGCGGTGGAAGACCGTCCCCTTGCCGACCCCGGCGGCGGCCGCGACCCGCTCCATCGAGATCTGCTCGGGCCGGTGGCCGGCGAGGAGTTCCTCGGTGGCGCGCAGGATCGCGCGCCGGTTCCGGATCGCGTCGGCGCGTTCGCGTCGGCCCTCGGCCATGGGCTGCCCGTCCCTGTTCGTCTCGTACCAGTGGACAACTGGACCGGCGGTCCAGTACGGCCATGAGCGGAAGCTGACCGCTGGTCCAGTTTATCCCGGGCCGGCCCCATCCAGATCGGCGGAACACTCCGGCACCCCAACGGAGCAGCCGAGAAGGAGGAAGACGCCTGTGCACTCCCGGGCGCGGGCCTGGACCCAGCTGCCCCGGCGGGGCTCTGGCTGGGCAGCCCGTACGGAGAGGCAAGCCGCATCAAAGCAGATGGCACTTCGTCGACCAGGTTCTGGCGTGCTGCAGCAGCTACAGGGAGCTGGCATCGGCCAGGCCGTTGACCATGTGGGCAGTGTCGCAGTACCCGCCGCAGGGACCACTGACCTGGAACGGACTGGTTGGGCCAATGCCAGCCGGTCGATCCCGTGCGGCCCGCCGTACACGCCGCAGAGTCAAGCAGCGCAGCAATCCTTGCCATCTCACCTTCTTGTGCAAGTGACAGTAACTCAAGTATGTTGCAAAACATGGAAGATGATGTGTGGTCACCACCTTCCGTACTGCTGGCGGTCGATCTCGTGATCCTGACGCTGCGAGAGAGCCACCTACACGTACTCCTGGTGGAGCGGGGCGAAGATCCATTCCGGGGCATGCCCGCCCTGCCCGGCGGATTCCTGAGCCACGATGGTGAGGAGATTCTGGATGCCGCTCACCGCGAACTGAGCGAGGAAACGGCCCTGGCCGCCGGCTGGGTTCACCTTGAACAGCTGTCCGTGTACGGGGACTCGGGCCGCGATCCGCGGGGCCGGGTCGTCTCCGTGGCCCACCTGGCGATCGCACCGGGGCTGCCCGACCCGGTCGCGGGAACGGATGCCACCGATGCCACGTGGGTTCCCGCGGAAGCCGTCCTGTCCGGCGAGGTGGAGCTCGCCTTCGACCACCGTCGGATTGCTACGGACGGGATCGAGCGCGCGCGTACCAAGCTCGAGTTCTCGGCGCTGGCCACAGCATTCTGCAGGGAACATTTCACCATCGCGGAGCTGCAACAGGTATACGAGGCCGTTTGGGGCACCGAACTCGACACCCGCAACTTCTACCGCAAGGTTCAAGCCGCGAAGGGGTTCATCGTCCCCGCCGGCACGGATCGCAGGACGACCGGAGGACGGCCCGCACAGCTCTACCGGGCCGGTCCCAACACCGTGCTGTTCCCACCGCTGATCCGACCTGCGCCATCCGGGACGGACGAAAACACGAGAGGGAAAGAGGAATAGATGTCGAATGGCCTGGTGGTGGTTCTCACTGCCCTCAATCTTGAATACCAGGCCGTGCGCCAGCGGCTGGCGGGTCCCCAGGTGCATCGCCATGAGCGTGGCACCCGGTTCGAAGTGGGAACCGTGCAGGGCACATCGTGCCGTGTCGCACTCGGTCTGACGAGCAAGGGGAACCATTCCGCCGCAGTGCTCGCCGAACGCGCGATCCAGGAATTCTCGCCGGTGGCCGTACTGTTCGTCGGGGTCGCCGGCGCCCTTTGGGACACCGCCAGACTGGGCGATGTGGTGATGGCGACACACGACGGCGCGGAAGTTCGTTTCCACTGGGTACTCGCCGTACTCAGCGCACGCACCTACGACGACCTCAGCACCGAAGAGGTCCAACGGCTGCACTACACCTCCGGGCTCGTACGGACCTACGCCGAGGACGAGTGGACGGAAGCTCTGCGCGTCACCTTCGACCTGCTGGCGGTGCTCAGTACCGCCAGCGGCGAGACCGGCCCCGTGCTGAAGCAGCTGCAAGGCCTGCCGCTCCGCCAGCACGACGCGATCCTCCGCCACCTCGACCTCATGCTCACCGGAGGGCTGAAGGACGACCTGTGGGCAGAGACCTGCGAACGGGCCAGGGCGGAGCGCTTCGGCAATGACCGGGTCCGGCGAGTCTGGGCCTACTTCGAACCCGCGCCCATCGGAGCGCGCGCCCTTCCGCCCCGCCCGAACACCGCTGCCGCCGCCAAGGCGGCCCTCCCGCTCCGGGTGGCCCTGTTCGCCGTCAGCAGCGTGCTGCTCTGGGCCCTGGCACTGATCGCGGATCCGGCCAAGGCAATCGTCGAGTTACCGGTGGCGCTCGGCGCAGGTCTCACCGCGGCACGCTTCGGCGTCCGGTGGTGAGGCCAGGAACCCCTGTTGGACCTCACGGCCGCGCCCCGCTTTCCGCACGCTCGAGGTCCCGCCTCCGCCGAGGACGGGTTCACCAAGCAAGTCCGTCATGAGTTCGACCATTACTTCAGCGTTCGCACACCCTACGGGTTCACCCCGGAGGCCTGGCTCGCTCACACCGCTCAGGTCCGCGGCAGCCTGGCCGCCGAGATCGCGGACCTCTATCGGGAGAGCCGGATCGGTGTGGACCGGGTTCGCTGGTTGATCCGCTACCTCGCCGAGGACGCTCGGAACCGCCACAACGACGGCACCCTGTTCGATCATCACCGCCAGGAGCGGACTCCGGTCAGGACGAAGACCCCGACCGTGCTGGCCCTGGCCGTTCTCGGCGCCGCGGTTCTGACCGCCTTCGGAACGGCAGTCTCGGGTGCCGCCTCACTGAGGCTGCTGTGGGCGTTCCTAGCCGTGCTCGGTGCGGCCTGGTCCGGGAGTGCGGCCGCTTCCCTGTGGCTGAAAGTTCGGCGTGAGGAGCACCGGCTGGCCCGGGAGACGCAGAAGTACCATGAACAGCTGACCGAACGACAGATCGCCCACGAGCGATGGCAGTCGTTCCTGGACGCCACGCGCCCCAGCGAGCTGGAAATGGAGACCTGGCTCACCTGCGACAAGACTTCTTTCCTCGATGAAGCACTCCGGCACCACCGGCTCACCTGGCGCGACCTGATCACCCACACCGTCCTGGTTGCCCCGGCCCCTTCCTACAAACGAGGCCGGGTCAGGGGCGGCCCCTGGCGGTACTCGCACTACGTCTTCCGCCTATTCCTGTTCACCCAGGACGGCATCCGCGAGATCAGCTCCGAGTTCAACTTCTCCGACGCCACGCGCAAGAACGAGCAGCGGAGCAACTACCGGTTCGACGCGCTGTCCTCCGTGCAGGTGACGGAGAACGTCAACGTCGGCTACGACCTGGAGCTCATCCTCACCAACGGACCGGCCAGGAAGATCCGCGTCAAGGACGCCGATGCCCATCAACTGGCGCCGGACGAGAACTCTCAGGAGATCTCCGAGATCAACCTCAACGCGGCCGGCTCCACCCACACCTTCCGCCTCCTTGAGGGGATAGCGGCGGACGGGAAGGGCTGGATCGAACGGCTCAGTCCCAACAACCTGACGCCCTTCCAGATAGCCGGCTGATCCTTAACTCGAACATGGGAATGCCTGTGACTTCCACGGACGATGTCACCGAGAGCACAATCCTGCTGGCCGAGTACGACTGCCTCAAGCAAGAGCAGAAGACCCGCATAGGGTTCCGCGACAACCTGCTCTACTTCACGCTCGCCGCGGCCACCGCAGTCGTGGCGATCGCCCTCCAAAGCGGACAACCCCGACTCTTGCTCTCCGTCCCCGCGATCTGCCTGATCCTGGGCTGGACCTACCTGGTCAACGACGAGAAGATCTCGGCGATCGGAAGCTACGTCCGTGACCAACTGGGACCGCGGCTGGGCGAACTCACCTCCGCCCACGGCACGGTGTTCGGCTGGGAGGTCTACCACCGCAACGTTGCGGGCCGCACCATGCGCAAGCGGCTTCAGACCGCGGTGGACCTGTTCGCCTACCTGGTCCTGCCGATGGTCTGCACGACCGTGTTCTGGTGCTCCCCCACCGTTCAGCCCCTACTCGTGGTCACTTCTCTCGTGCAGACACTCGCCCTGGCCGTATTGGGCTGGCAGTTCCTGCGCCGTGCGGAGCCGTAGCACCAGCCACGCCGTAACCGCTCGACCCGCGCGCCCGACGCCTCCGCCGCCCGGACGCGCGGGTCGGGCTCAGCTATCCGGTCAGCAGCCGTCCGGCTCGGGCAAGGTCAGTTCGTCCAGGTCGACGGTGTAGGTGCGCCCGTCGACCAGCTCGATGGCAAGCTTGCCCGAGCCAGGTTCCCCACCCTTACGGGCACCACCTGGGGTTCGCGGTGGCCACCTCGTGCCCTTGCTCAGCGACGCAGGCCGGCGCCAACGAGACGCCTCCCGCCCGGTGATCAGGGTCCGGCCCCGCTCGCCGGAGTAGGCGAGGAAGGCTCCGACCTGGCAGTTCTCGGTGCGGCCGGAGTGCCGGAGTACTGCCTCTGAACACCGGCCGGCCCCACACCCTTCTTCAGGAAGCCGGTGTCTTCCATGATCAGCACACTGCCCGGATTGGCCAGGTGCTCGACGACGTACTCGCGCACGTCATCGAGCACCCCGTCGGCATCCCAGTCGATCCGGTTAGGCAGCCGATAGGGGCGGGCGGCGCGCAGTGCGGCCGCCTGCCGGCCGTGGCCTGCGGCGTCCAGGTGGTTGGCTGCCTCGTCCCCGGCGATGGCAGCCATAGCGCCGGACAGTGTCACCGAATTCGTACGCAGATGTGGGGCGAGGTGGTGGGGGTGGATGAGCTGGATGCCGCGATGGGTGAGTCTCTGGCCCCACTGGGCGGCTTGGAAGTGGCGGGTGGCCGCTGTTGTGACTGCGGTGCGCTCGTCGGCGGTGAGGTGGCTGGCGTAGTGGGCGGTCCCGCCCATGGGCGTGAACGCGAAGTGCACCACCGGTCAGTACAGCAACGGTGCTTACCGTGGCAGTCCAGGACGTCCTGCCGTTCGACAACGCGGCTGAAATTCCCACCGCCTCGAACTGGTGCCAGCGTCAGCCGCCCGACGGGCGCCTGCCACCGTCGCGGCCCCGGCGCCGGGGTCAGGATCCGGCGCGGCGGGCGGCCAGGTCGTCGAGGATGGTGGCGGTGGCGGTGGCACCGAAGCGTTCGGCTCCCGCGGCCACGAACTCCAGCATGCGGTCGAGGGTGCGCACCCCGCCGGCGGCCTTGACCATCATGTGCGCGGGCACGTTCGCCCGCATCAGCCGGACGTCCTCCAGGGTGGCGCCGCCGGGCGCGAAGCCGGTGGAGGTCTTCACGAAGTCCGCCCCGGCCAGCGTGCTCAGGCGGCAGGCGCGCAGCTTGTCCGTGTCCTTCAGGTAGGCGTTCTCGAAGATCACCTTGGTGCAGGCGCCGCCCGCCGCGGCGCCGACGACCGCCGCGATGTCCTCGCGCACCGCGTCGTCCTTGCCGCTGCGCAGCAGGCCGATGTTGAGGACCACGTCGAGTTCGGTGGCGCCGGCGGCGAGGGCGTCGAGGGCCTCGTTCTTCTTGACGGGTGTGGTGGAGGCGCCGTGCGGGAAGCCGATGACGGTGCCGACGGCGACCCCGGTGCCGGCGAGTGCTTTGACCGCGAGGGGGACGTCGGCGGGTCGCACGCAGACGGAGGCGACGTCGTAGCGCGCGGCGAGGTGGCAGCCGTCGAGGACTTCTCCGGTGGTCAGTTCGGGGCGCAGGAGCGAGTGGTCGATCATCTTGGCGAGCCGGCGGACGTCGATGTCGGTGGGGTCCATGAGCCTGTCCCGGGGGTGTGGCGTTTCGCGTCCCGCCGCTGGGCGGGACGGCGCTGGCGCTTTGACCCTACCCGCCGCCTGTCTAGCTGTCTATACAGCACTACCCGAGCCGGAAATGTGAGGCAGATCACTCTGCACGCCTCTTGCTCGTGGTGTGGTTGGCCATGAAATGTCCGCTGTGCACTGGTCTACGCTGGTTGACTAGACAGCTAGACGGCGTAGCCTCGATTTCCGAAGGAACCCCTTTTGGCAACCGATTTCGCACCCCGGTACCACCAGATCGAAAAGGCGCTCCGGAACCGGATCGCCGGCCGTCGACCGCACGATCCCCTCCCTTCGGAGGCCGATTTGTGCGAGGAATTCGGAGTGAGCCGAATGACCGCCCGGGCGGCCGTTCAACGGCTCGTCGCGGAAGGCCTGGTGTACCGGGTCTCCGGGCGCGGGACATTCGTCGCGGAACCGCCGACCCACCGGCGCGCGGAGAATCTCGTCCGGTTCAGCGAGGAAATGCGCAGACAGGGCCGCAGTCCCTCGTCGCGGCTGGTTTCGGCGCTCCTGCGGCCGGCCCGGCCGCAGGAGGTGCACCGGCTGCGGCTGCCCGGAAGCGCCCCGGCGGCGGAGGTCGTGGAGGTGGTGCGGGTGCGGCTGGCCGACGGTCTGCCGACCGCGCTGGAGCGGGCGGTGTTCCCCGGCACACTGGCCGCCCTGCTGCAGGCCGACTTCCGTACGGCGTCGATGCACGAGACGCTCACCGGCCTTGGCCGGGTGCCGACCCGGGGGCACGCCTCCATCAGGGCGGCCTCGGCCGGTGAGCGGGAGGCCGGGCTGCTGGAAGTGGCCGTCGGCACCGCGCTGCTGGTCGAGGAACGGCTCATCGTCGACCAGGACGAACAGCCGCTGGAGCTGACCGAATCCCGGTACGTGGGCGACCGGTACGGCCTGGACGTCGCCTTCGAGGTCGATTCCTGAGCCGGGGTCCGGCGCCGCCCGCGCCCGGGACACGCGTCCTGGGCGCGGGCGGCGCCAGCGGCGGACGCGGGGCGGATTGTGTGCGGGGGACTTCACAGCCGACGGGCGATGCGGCCCGGCCGGTTTCCGGCAGTGGAATGCTCTTCGATTGCGTGGAGGAAACGCCGTGTACGCGTACCTGATGACCTCTCCCGGGGAAATCAACCGCACTCTGGTGCCCGATCCGGAATGCCGTGAGGACGAGATCCTCCTGCAGACCGAAGCTGTTTCCATCTGCTCCACCGACGTCTCCTACTTCCGCGGGCACCTCTTCGCGGAGAACTGGCCGATCATCCCCGGGCACGAATACGTGGGCAGGGTCGTCGAGGTCGGGAAGAGGCTGCGGGGCGACGTCCGGCCCGGTGACCGGGTCACCTACTGGGGCCAGACCGATTTCGGCGGGATGGCCGAGTACCGGGTGATCCGGCCGCTGTTCCCCGGCCGGATCGGCCTGGAGACCTCCTGGTACACCGGGCGCAACTTCTACGACGCCGACCAGGCCGCCGCCGTCGTGCTGCCGCCGCACGTGCCCTCGGACCTGGCGTCGGTGATCGAGCCGCTCACGTCCGTCCTGCGGTCGTTGCTGCTCAACCCGCCCAGGCCCGGCGACACCTGTGTTGTGCTCGGCTGCGGGCCGAGCGCCCAGCTGGCCGTCCAGGTGCTGCACCGCCACCTCGGCGCGGGCCCGATCACAGTCTTGGACCGCAACGGCGCCCGGATGGACGTCGCCCTGCGCCACGGCGCCTCCCGCGCCTTCAACTCCGAGACCCAGGCGGCGGAACTCCAGGCGTTCGTGCGCGAACACCACGACCAGTACGCGGACTACGTGTTCGACGCGCTGCCGCACATCGCGGCGCCGGCCGCACCGGTCGTACCGGTCGTACCGGGCGCCGCGGATGCACCGGGCGCCCCGGGCAAGGACATCCGGGAGATGGCGATGGGACTGCTGCGCCCCGGCGGCCCGTACGTCATCTACGGCGCGACGGCCGTCCCGCAGCGGCTCAACACCTGGATGATCCTCGCCAAGGGCCTGCGGCTGCTCTCCACGCCCTTCGACGTCCGTTCGTTCCCGATGGCCCGCTCCGCCCACGTCACCGCCGTGGCCCTGCGGCTCGTCGAGTCGGGCCTGATCGACCCCGCTCCCCTGATCACCACCCGGGCCTGCCTGGACGACGAGGCGGCCGTGCGCGAGGCCTTCACCGGCTACGGTCGGGGCGCCTCGATGAAGACCTCGCTGCTCGCCCCCTCCGTCCTGCTCGACCACGTGCGTCGCACGGCCGCCGCGGCCACCGGCGTCCCGGTCCCGGCGGACACCCCAGCCGACGTGCCCGCCGCCGGCGGCGGGAGCCTCGCCGAACAGGCCGGGATGCCGGGATGAGCGGCACCCACCTGCGGGCCGCCGGCCACCCGGCGCCCGCCTTCGTGCGTGACCGCCTGACCGCCACCGCCTACAGCGGACTGGCCGTGTACGCCTACCTGCTGTACGCGCTCGGACCGCTGCTGCCCCTGCTGCGCCGGGACCTGCACCTGAGCTACCTGCTGATGAGCCTGCACTCCACGGCCTTCGCCGCCGGAGCGATCCTCACCAACCTGCTCTTCGGCCGCCTGCGCGAACGGGTGGGCCACCGGGCGCTCTTCTGGTCCGCCCTGGCCGCCCTGGCCCTCGGGGCGCTGCTGCTGGCGACGGCGGTGTCGGCCGCCGTCACCCTCGGCGCGGCGGCCCTCGGCGGCGTCGGCGGGGCCCTGCTCCAGACCACGGCCCTGGCGGTCCTGGCCGAGCACCACGGCGGCCACGAGTCGCTGCGGGCCCGCGCCCTGGTCGAGGCCAACGCCGCCGCGAGCGTCAGCGCGCTCGCGGCGCCCCTGGTCATCAGCGGACTGGAGAGCGCCGGAGCCTCCTGGAACTGGTCCCTCGTCCTGCCCGCCGTCGCCCTGGGCGCCCTGTACCCGGCGCTCGGCCGCGAGCCGCTGCGCCCGCACACCAGCCGGGCCGCTGCGGCCCGCGACCCCTCCGTCCCCGCCGCAGGCCCGGCCGCGGAGACGGCGGGCCGGCGGGCGGCGGGCGCGTTCCGGCGCGCCGCCGCGCTGTGCGGCCTGGTCGTGGGGTTCGAGTTCTGCCTCGCCTACTACGCCGTGCCCCTGCTCACCGACGCCGTCCATCTGACGGACCGTCAGTCCTCGGCGGCACTCGCCCTGTTCTACGGCGGCGAACTCGCCGGACGGCTGGCGGGTAGCCGGCTGACGTCCGGCGGCCGCCCCGCCCGCGCGGCCGCGCTGGTGGCCGTTTCCCTGGCCGTCGCCGCCGCCGGGTTCCTCGCCCTGTGGCTCGCCCGCGCCACCTGGCTCGCCCTGCTGGGCCTCGTCCTGGGCGGCCTGGGTGTGGCCAACCTCTTCCCGCTGACCCTCGCCCTCGCGGTGGGGGGGGGGCGGGGGCCCCCCCCCCCCCCCCCCCCCCCCCGCCCCAATTAGGGGACCGCCAGCCACATAAGGCGCCCCCACCAGCGCG
>NZ_JBIWPN010000007.1:102319-363189 GCF_044768305.1 Kitasatospora sp. NPDC101155
GGGCCCCCCGCCGGGGGGGCCCCCCGCCCCCCGGGGCCCGGCGGGGGGGCCGGGGGGGGGGGGGGGGGGGGGCCCCCCCCCCCGGGGGGGCGCCCCCCCCCCCGGGGGGGGGGGGGGGGGGGGCCCCCCCCCCCCCCGCGCCACGGCCCGCGTCCAACTGACGGTCAGCGCCTGCATCATGCTCGCCCCACTGCTGCTCGGCACCCTCTCCGACCACCTCGGCGTCCGCCCGGCCTTCGGCCTCGCCGGCTGCCTGCTGCCCGCGGCCGCCCTGCTGCTCGCCGCCCGGCGCGCGCACCCGGCCCCAGCCACCGCCTCGATCTCGGGAGCCACCCGCCATGTCCGTCACTGACAGCTGCGCGCGGGCCCGCGCCACCCTCGCCCGCAACCACCGCACCGGATTCTCCCAAGCCGCCCAGCGCCGCTATGACTTCACCTGCCCCTCGCCTGACAGCTACCCCTTCCAGTGGGCCTGGGACAGCAGCTTCCACGCCATCGCCCTCAGCCACCTCGACCCGCGCAGGGCCCAGGACGAACTGCGCACCCTCCTCGGCGCGGTCACCCCCACCGGCTTCCTGCCCCACATGGTCCTGTGGCAGGACGACCTACGGCCACGCGCCACCGCGGACTTCAGGATCGACCTGTGGCAGGGATGGCGCTCCGTCACCATCGCCCCGCCCGTGGTGGCACGCGCCGTCGAACACGTCTACCGGGCCACCGGCGACACCCTGTGGCTGCGCCGCGTCCTGCCACCGACCCTCGCCTTCTTCGACTGGCTCAAGTCCCACCGCACCAGCCCCGGCACCGGACTGCTGGAGATCTACCAGCCCGACGAGTCCGGACTGGACAGCAGCCCCAAGTACGACACCGCCCTCGGCATCCACACGGCCGTCCCGCACACCGTGCACACCGCCTGGCACGACGCGATGCGCTCCCTGATCACCGCCTACTCCTCACCGGCTCGCACCCCCGAAACCCCGCTGCGCACCCGAAAATTGTTCGTCTGGAACGACGTGCTGGTCAACACCGTCTACGCGGACGGGCTCGCCTGCCTGGCCCGCCTGGTCCGCGCGGCCGGCACCAACGGCCGCGGACACGGGGGGCGTACGGGCGGGCCCCACGGGCGTACGGACCGGCCCGACGGGCGTACGGACGGGCCCGACGGGCGTACGGCACAGCGGTTGACCGAGGAGTCCCGGGCGGTCGGCGACGCCCTGATGAAGCACTGCTGGGACGAGGAGGCCGGCGTCTTCCACGACCTGGACCTGGTCGCCGGCAAGCGCAGTGCGGTCCTCACCGCCAGTTCGCTGCTGCCCGTGGTGCTCGACTCGGTGCCGGAGGCCGTCGCGCGCCGGGTCATCGAGCAGCACCTGCTGGAGGAGCGGGAGTTCTGGCGACCGTATCCGGTTCCCAGCGTCGCGGCCACGGAGCCGTCCTACGATCCCTCGTTCCGCACGGGGGCGATCTTCCGTGGTTCCAGCTGGGTCAATCTCAACTGGTACCTGTACTGGGGGCTGCGCGGGCGCGGCTACCGTGCCGAGGCCGACACGCTCGCGGCGCGTACCTGTGTGTTCGTCGCGGGCTGCGACACCACGCGGGAGTGCTACGACCCGGAGGACGCCGCGGGGCAGGGTGCGCGTTCCTTCGGGTGGAGTTCGCTGGTCCTCGATCTCGCCTCGGCGATGGCGGCCGATCCGGTGCGGGAGGGGTGACCGTGGCCAACTGGGGTTTTCTGGGCGCCGGTTCGATCGCGGCCTCCAGTCTGGCACCCGCCGTGCATGCGGCCGACCGACCGCGTCTGCACGCCGTCGCGGCGAGCGACGCCCGGCGGGCCCGGGCTCTGGACCCGGCGCGGGTGTACACCCGCTACGGGGACCTCCTCGACGATCCCGGCGTGGAGGTCGTCTACGTGGCGCTGCACAACAGCGCGCACCGAACGTGGGTGGAGCGGGCCGTGCGCGCGGGCAAGCACGTGCTGTGCGAGAAGCCGCTCGGTCTGAGCGCCGCCGAGGTCGCCGCGATGACGGCCGCCGCCCGTGACGCCGGCCGGCTGCTCGTCGAGGCGGCCTGGAACCGCTGGCACCCGCGCACCCGTGACCTGGAGGCGGTGATCGCCGGTGGCGCGGTCGGCACCGTCCGCACGGTCACCAGCCGGTTCGACGGGCTCGCTCCGGCTGCCGGCAACTACCGGCGTGACGCCGCGCTGGGCGGCGGCGCCCTCTACGACGTCGGCTACTACGCCGTTTCCGCCGCGCTGGCCGCCTTCGGCTGGCGGGCCCCGAGGGTGGTGCGGGCCGAGCAGGAGCACTGGGAGGTCGGCTCGGCCGATTCGGCCACGCGTTTCCTGCTCGAGTTCCCGGGCGGGGGCACCGCCGAGGTGGGGTGCTCGCTCGTGGGCGGCAGGTCGGAGACGTTCACCGTCACCGGCACCGGCGGCTCGCTCGCCCTCGATCAGCCGGCCTTCTGCGCCGGTGCGGCCCCCAGCACGCTCACCGTCACCGGCGGACGAGCGCGGCACTACCCCGCGTTGGACCCGTACCGCCTCATGGTCGAGGCGGTGGACGCTGCGGTGGGTGGGGACACCGGCGTCCACCTGGTCGTCCCGGCGCAGTCGTTGCTGATCGCCGCCACCCTGGACGCAGTGCGCGGCCACCTGCGGCCAGACCCCGCAGGTGGGCACCGGGGCCGCGTCCGCCCGGGCGCGCTGGACGGGGCCGGTGCGACGCCGCTGTGAGCGGGCCGGGCTGTCACGAGGGGGCCGGGCGGGACGGGTTGCTGGGCCGTGTCAGCCCACGTCGATCCGGAAGACCAGGCGGCCATCCTCCGCGAACCACTGGCCGTTGAGGACGGGGGACTGTGCGGAGGGCGTGACGGCCACCGCGCAGCCCCCGGCTTCTCGCACTCTGGATCTGGTAGCCCCTCACCGGGGGATGCACCGCTGCGATGCCGGGCTGTTTCCTGAGCTACGCACCGCTCGTTACTACAGGTACAGCCCGGCGAAGACCCCATCGAACCCCAGAGCGAATCGGGCCTCGTCGAGGGTCCGGTAGTTCGTCCAGCTCGGGTTGTCGGCGAGCATGGCGTCGAAGTCCCGCCGGGTGATCTCCGGCTCCAGCCATTCCGCTCCGCAGCGGCAGCGGATCCAGACGTGGCGGCGGTGGTTGATCAGCAGCCAGTCGCGCCGGGCTCGGCAGCCGGAGCAGGTCACCGGGATTCCGCGTACTCACTTCTTGATGTACTGAATTCCGCGCTCGGGCTGCCCGCGACCCCTTGGAGCGCGCTCACGCCTGTGTCGACCCTCTGTGGTGCGGTCCATACGTGAGCGCGCGTCCCGGTGGTCAGCGCATGAGGCCGCGCAGCAGCCGTACGTAGCGGCTCCAGTGAGCCGGGCGGGCCACCGCGCCCGAACAGGCCAGTTCGGCGCGGTCCAGGCTGTCCTCCAGGCAGGCGTCATGGAGGGGGCGGAAGATGAGCGGCCAGGTGAGGCGCGCCGGGCCGCGGGCAGCCATGGCGAGGGTGTGGCGCAGGAGCGTGTGCTCCTCGTCGACGGCCAGGGCGGTGTATTCGTGGAATCCGTGGAAGCCGCGCGGCCCGCTGAAGGTGAAGCGCACCCATTGCGAGGGGACATGTGCGGTGACGGTGTATCGGACCGGGCCGTGCCCGCCGGCCGCCCCGGCTGCCAGGGGGCGGTCGAACGCCATCGGCGGCCAGCTGCCGTGCGGCCAGAGCTTGTCGTCACTGCTCGCCAGGGTGTCTATCAGCGCTCCCACCTCGCTTCGCTTCGCGGCCAGCAGGCGCTCGTGCACGTTGTAGACGCCCATGCGTCCTCCTCGGGCTCTTTTTAGAGGCATCTCTCTAATATTGTGGAGAGTACTCTCTAGTTCATGGCAAGACCACCCCGCTTCGATGTGCAGCAGCTCCTCGACGCCGCCGTACGACTGGCCGCCGTAGGGGGCCCGGCCGCGGTGACGATGTCCGCGGTCGCCGCGGAGGTGGGCGCCCCGAGCGGTTCGGTTTACCACCGGTTCGCCGGACGACCCGCGCTGCTCGCCGAGGTGTGGCTGCGGACGGTGGAGAACTTCCAGGAGGGCTACTTCAAGGCCCTCGACGCAGGCGCCGACGCTCGGCAGGCGGGCTGTGCGGCGGCACGCCATGTCGTCGCCTGGAGTCGCGCCCACCCGGAGGAGGCCGCTCTCCTCCTCTACGGCGCCGAGGACTTCGGGCGCGCCGACTGGCCCGAGGAACACCTCCAGCGGGCGGACCGCGGCAACCAGCGCGTGCGCGCCTCCCTCGCCTCCCTCGCCACTGCCCTGGGCGCCGAAGGCCAGCAGGCCACCGAGCGAGTCGCACTCGCCGTGGTCGACCTGCCCCTCTCACTGGTTCGCCGCCACCTCCGGGCCGGCGACCCCCTCCCCGTCCACGCCGAGGACCTCGCCGAGGAGTGCACCGCCGCACTGCTCGGCTCGCTTCCTACGGCGTCGGCGTCTGCGCCAACGGCTCCAGCCACAGGCTGAAGAACTGCCCCCATGGCCATCGAGCGGGACAGCAGAGTCGCCTGACGACTGAGCACGTTCATCCGGACTTAGCTCGACTCTGTCGGGGATCTTGGACGATCTGGCTCAAGTGCCAAGGGTTCGCCAGGACTTCGGCCGAGGGACGTCGTTCTCGTCCAGGAAGGTCTGGAATGCGGTCGGTGGTCTCGGCGAGGGGGCTTCCTCGGTGGCTGGCCGACCGCTAAGCCGTTCGATGTTCACGGCGATGGCTGTGAGTACGTGTTGCAGGTGGGCTTTCGGCTGTCCTCGGTAGCGGCAGCGGCGTGCAGACTCTCTGATCGCCCGCACTCAGTGATTCCGATGACGAAGAACAGCCTGCCGACACCAGGACGGCAGCGGTGGCGACAGTGGCAGCCGTGACACGTACGGCACTTGACGGCATGGGCGCCTCCCCTGCTGCGGAAGCCTAGCGACATCCCACCATGGCTGACAGGTCATCAGCACAACACTCTTGCTCGCCATGCGTCGTCCCTCTCCCGCAAGACACCTGCCGGTCACTGATCCGGTGTCGGTGGCAGCCCAGCGGGTGGGCCGGATCGAACTCCAGCCGCTGCGGCAGCAGGACCCCGAATTGGTCCCACAGAGGTTCGATCAGCCATGACGACAGCGCAGGCGCAGGTCCCTCCGGTGATCACAGAGCGTCGCAACTCCATGATCACGGAACCTGTGCCTGTCCTGCCTACCCACCGGCCTCACTCGCCGCCTATCTGCGCGGCCTCTTACCTGAGCACTTCACCGAGTACGCCGACAGCGGTCCTACGAACTTCCCCCGGATGCCGAGCGAGAAGCCAACGTGGTTATTCGCACAAGTAGTTCAGGAATGCCATGGCATCGACGCCGGGTGCGCGCTCGGACAGGAGTGCGGCGAGCCGGCTGTGATAGGCGGGCGGCCAGTTCTCGTGGCCGTCCTCATCTTCACCGGGGTGATGGAGGTGCTCCACGACGTATGCCTGGGCGAGGCAGGCCTCCGCGCGGTGGTGGGCTTCTCCCTGATCGCCTGGCGCACGGCCCGACCGGACCTCGCCCGCCGGGACATCGAGGAGTCCGCCGAGCACTTCGCGTCCGGACGGCTGCGCACCGCCGTGCACGCCCGCCTCCCGCTCGCCGAAGCGGCCACCGGCTGCTGGAGGAGCGCTCCCACCTCGGGCGCATCCTCCTGCTGCCCTGACCCGGGCGGGGCCGGGGCTACCCTGGCCCCGCACCGAAAGCCCGTACGGGCCCCGCGAACGAAAGGCCTCCACCGTGAGCACTCCCAGCACTCCCGTCGTCCAACGGACGGACGACCGGCACCGCTACGAGATCCTGGTCGACGGCGAGCTCGCCGGGTTCACCGAGTACCTGGACCGCGACGCGCAGCGGGTCTTCTACCACACCGTGGTCGACGAGGCCTTCGCCGGACGGGGCCTGGCCGGGCAGCTCGTCCAGGAGGCGCTGACCGACGTCCGCGCCGCCGGGAAGCGGATCGTGCCGGTCTGCCCGTACGTGGCCAAGTTCCTCACCAAGCACGACGAGTTCGCCGACCTCACCGACCCGGTCACCCCGGAGGTCACGGACTGGCTGCGCACCCGGCTGCGCTGACGGACGGCACCGCGGTCGGCAGCCACCAGGGCCCGGCGGTCACCGGCCGACGGGTTCCGCCGTGAGCGCGCCGAGGAGGCTGAGCGCCTCCTCGGCGCGGCTCCCGGGCGCGGCCGTGTAGACCACCAGCAGGTGGTGGGCGGCGCCGGGGGCGCGGAAGCTCTCGTAGTCGAGGGCGATCTCCCCGACGGCCTGGTGGTGGAAGCGCTTGGCGCCGTGGCTCTTCTCGTGCACCTCGCGGCCGGCCCACAGGGTGCGGAACTCCGCGCTGCCGAGCGAGAGTTCGCCGATCAGGCGGACGAGTTCGGGGTCGTGCGGCCGACGACCGGCGGCCATCCGCAGGATGCCGACGGTGGTGCGGGCGGCCTCCGCCCAGTCGAGGTGGACCTCGGGAGCGTTCGGGTCGAGGAAGATCCTGCGGGCCATGTTCCGCTCGCGCGGCGGGAGTCGGGGGAAGTCCGCGATCAGCACGGCCGCCAGCCGGTTCCACGCCAGCACGTCGTTACGGTCGTTCATGACCAGGGCGGGGGTGGCCGCCATCGCCTCGACCACCCGCCGCAGCGCCGGGCGCAGCTCCTGCGGCCGCCCCGGCGCCGGCCGCCCCGCCGCCGAGCGGCGCGGCGGACGGGCCAGGTCGTACAGGTGGGCGCGCTCGGCGGGACCGAGCCGCAGCGCCCGGCCGATCGCGTCCAGCACCTCGTCGGAGGGCCGGTCGGCGCGGCCCTGCTCCAGGCGCACGTAGTAGTCGGTGCTGAGGCCGACCAGTTCCGCGACCTCCTCGCGCCGCAGCCCCGGCACCCGGCGGCGCCCGGTCGGCGGCAGCCCGGCCTCCTCGGGGGTGAGCAGGGCCCGGCGGGTGCGCAGGTACTCGCCGAGGCTGCCGGCGAGCGGGTTCGGGTCGGCCATGCGCTCCAGTATGGCGGCGCGGAACGGGGCCGCGGGGGCCTGAGGGTGGCCCTGTCGGACCCAGGGAACGGGACTCCCTTCATCCGCCGTCACCGTCCACGAACCATCGGCGCATGACCACTTCCCCACCCCTCCCGACCACCGCGGACCTCGGCCGGGGCCGCTACTGGGCCACCGTCGGCGCGGTCGGCTGCGCCAGCGCGATGCTGCCGTTCTCGGTGACCGGCGCCGCCGTCGCACTGCCCGGCATGGCCGCGCGGCTCGGCGCCTCGACCGACGCCGCCCAGTGGATGCTGAACGCCTTCAACATCACCTTCGCCGCTCTGCCGCTGGCCGCCGGCGGCCTCGCCGACCGCCTCGGGCGACGCCGGGTGCTGCTGGCCGGGATCGCGCTGGTCGGGGCGCTGTCCCTGCTGGTCGCGCTCGCGCCGTCGATGGCGGTGGTCGACGCGGCCCGCGCCGTACAGGGCTGCGGGGCCGCGGCCGTCCTGGCGGCGGGCGCGGCGGTGCTGGCCGACTCGACGTCAGGGCGGCGCCGGCAGCTGGCCTTCGGGGTGCTGGGCACCTCCTTCGGCACCGGCCTGGCGGTGGGACCCCCGGCGGCCGGCGCGCTGGTGCAGGCGGGCGGCTGGCGGGCGGTGTTCCTGCTGGTCGCGGCGCTGGCCCTGCCCGCGTACCTGTGCGCCACCCGGGCGCCGGAGTCCCGCCGCCCGGACCGCCCGCCGCTCGACCTGGCCGGGCTGGGCTGCTTCACCGCCGGGCTCGTGGCGCTGTCCCTCGCGCTGGTGCGGGCCACCGGCTCCGGTTGGACGGCGCCGAGCACCCTGCTGCCGCTGGTCGGCGCGGCACTGCTGATGGCCGCCTTCGCGGTGGTAGAGCTGCGCCGGCCGGAGCGGGCGATGTTCGACCTCCGGCTCTTCCGGCGACCCGAGTTCCTCGCCGTGGTGTGCCAGCCGTTCACCGTGACCCTCGGCTTCGTTGTGCTGCTGGTCTACCTGCCCGCCTACCTGCAGGGGGTGGGCGGTCGCAGCGTGCTGACCAGCGGTCTGCTCCTGCTGCCACTGACCGCACCCGTCCTGCTGCTACCGCTGCCGGCGGGCCGGCTGGCCTCGGCGCTGTCCGTCCGTACGGTGCTGACCGCCGCCTCGGCGCTGATCGCGCTGGGCGCCCTGCTGCTGGTCACGGTGCGCGACGACGCGTCCTGGGCGGCACTGGCGGTGCCGCTGCTGCCCTTCGGCGCCGGGGTGGGGCTGGCGTTCGGGGTGATGGACGACGCGGCGGTGAGCACCGTCCCGGTCGAGCGCGCCGGGGCCGCGGCGGGCGTCTTCAACACGATGCGGATCACCGGCGAGTCGGTCGCGGTCTCCGGCGCGGCCGCGCTGCTCACCGCCCTGACCGCCGCCCATCTTCCGGGCCTCCCCGGCGCCGAGGCGGCCCGGCTCGCCGCCCACGCCGTCCAGGGCCAGGTGGACCCGGCCCGGCGGGAGGCGCTGACGGCGGGCTTCACCGGGGCCCTGCACGTCCTCGGGACGGTCCTCGCCGTGCTGTCCACGGTGGGGGCGTATCTCACCCACCGGGCGCTGCGGGAGCCGGCCGGTGGGTGAGACACGCCCGCGCCCCGCCGGGGTCCCGGCGGGGCGCGGTGTCCGATCGGTGGTGCGTCACATGTTGATCATGTGGCCGGCCAGGCCGTGGATGGCCTCCTTGACCGCCTCGCCCAGGGTCGGGTGGGCGTGCACGTTGCGGGCGACCTCGTGGACGGTGAGGTCCCACTGCTGGGCCAGGGTCAGCTCGGGCAGCAGTTCGGTGACCTCGGGGCCGATCAGGTGGGCGCCGAGCAGCTCACCGTGCTTGTTGTCGCTGATGACCTTGACGAAGCCGATCGGGTGGCCGAGGCCGTGCGCCTTGCCGTTCGCGGTGAACGGGAACTTGGCGACCTTGACGTCGTAGCCCAGCTCGCGGGCCTGCGCCTCGGTGTAGCCGAAGGAGGCGATCTGCGGCTGGCAGTAGGTGGCACGCGGGATCATGACGAAGTCGACCTCCATGGTCTCCGCCCCGCCGATGGTCTCGGCGGCGATCACGGCCATCGTCTCGGCGGCGTGCGCGAGCATCAGCTTGGCGGTGACGTCGCCGATCGCGAAGATGTGGTCGACGCTGGTGCGGCCGCGGCCGTCCACCGCGATGGCGTTGCGGTCGGTGAGCTTGACCCCGGTGTTCTCCAGGCCGTAGCCGTTGACCCGCGGCGCGAAGCCGATCGCCTGGAGCACCTTGTCGGCCTCCAGCACCTGCTGCCGGCCGTCCTTGGTGACGGTGACGCGGACCTTGGCGTTCGGGTCGCTGTCGTCGATCGACTCGACCCGGGTGGAGGTGAGCACCTCGATGCCCAGCTTGCGGTACTGCTTGGCGAGTTCGGTGGAGACCTCGACGTCCTCCAGCGGGACCACGCGGTCCAGGAACTCGACGATGGTGACCTTCACACCGTAGTTGTGCAGCACGTAGGCGAACTCGACGCCGATCGCACCGGCGCCCGCGATGATGATGCTCTCCGGCAGTTGCTCGGTGAGGATCTGCTCCTCGTAGGTGACCACGCGGTCGCTCAGGCTGGTGCCGGGCAGCAGACGGGTGGTGGCGCCGGCCGCGATGATGCAGTGGTCGAAGGTGACGACGTCGAAGCCGCCGCCGCTGAGCGCGACCTGGAGGGTGTGGTCGTCGACGAAGGTGCCCCAGCCGTCGTACTCGGTGATGCCGTTCTTCTTCATCAGGTAGTGGACGCCCTTGACCCGGCCGTCGGCCACCGAGCGGCTGCGGCGGAAGGCCTCGCCGAAGTCGAAGGTCACCTGGCCCTCGACCTTGATGCCGAAGGTCTTGGCCTCCTTGGTGAAGATGTGGGCGAGCTCGGCGTTGCGCAGCAGGGCCTTGGAGGGGATGCAGCCGACGTTGAGGCAGACGCCGCCCCAGTACTTGGCCTCGATGACCGCGACCTTCAGACCCAGCTGGGCCGAACGGACGGCGGCGGTGTAGCCGCCGGGGCCCGCGCCGAGGACGACGACGTCGTAGTGCGTGCTCATGTTGCTGACTCCTCCGAGGGTGTCACGGTGTCGTGATCTCGGTCCCATGGTGTCAGGACCGGGCTCGACGCACCCACCGGGTCTCGGCGGATGCGCTCCGCGCGGCACCGTACAGGGCCCGGGCCGGATTGGACAGAACAACCCGAAGACAGCCCAGCAGGGCGTCAGTCAGTGGTAGAGCCAGGACCACCGGAACCTGAGTATCAGCATCAATGTCAGTGGTGCCCGCTACGGTGACTCGCACCCGACCCCACCAGGGGCGATGTCGGAGGGGAGGCTCCGGATGGACGGTATGCGCACGGCAGGCGGGTGGGCCCGCCGCCCGAGGACGGCAGCGGGCCCACCCGGGCGTCAGGCGGTCACCTCGTGGGCGTCGGTCGCTCCGCCGGAGGCACTGCCCGGATCGCTCATACCCGCGCCGGCCGTGGTCTGAGCGGCCGGGTGCCGGACCGGTCCGGGCTGCTGTGCCGGTACCGGCCGCTGGAGCGAGGAGAGGTCCCAGGCGTAGGTGCCGACGGCGTGCGCGATCACGTCGATGTTGACGTCGAAGGCGTCCATGTCGATGTTGTCCAGGTCGTCGCAGGCCTTGTGGTAGCAGGAGTCGAAGGCGGTGCCCGCTTTGCCGCCGTAACGGGCCTCCTGCTCAGGGGACTTGATCACCTCGGCGCCGGTGTCGGTGCCGCCGGCCGGGATGCCCGCGTCGATGAACGGTCCGTAGTCGGAGCGGCCGTTGAAGGCGGAGGGGTCGTGCGGGAGGTCGCGGCCGTCCAGGTACTCGGTCAGGTCCCGCTCGATCTGCGCCGAGCCCTCGGGGCCCGCGCCGCCGCCCGCGCTGCCGGAGCCGTTGTAGACGAACTGCGCGTAGTTGGGGGAGGCGATCATGTCGAAGTTGAGGTAGAGCCGGATCTTCTTCCGGTCCGCCTCGGAGAGTGACTTCACGTAGGCCTCGGAGCCCTTGAGGCCGAACTCCTCGGCGGACCACCAGGCGAACCTGACCTTGTTCCTCACCGGGCGGACACTGAGGTTCCTGGCGACCTCCAGGATGCCGGCCGAGCCGGAGCCGTTGTCGTTGACGCCGGGCCCGGCGGGGACGGAGTCCAGGTGGGCACCGATCATCACGGTGTTCTCCGGGTCGCCGCCGCGGGTCTCGGCGATGACGTTCCAGGTCTTGCGCGGCTCCATGGAGGTCCGGATGTCGAGCCTGAGCCGCACCGGCCCGGCGGCGGCCTTCGCGGCCAGCGCCTCCCCGGCGGCCTTGGTGATCCCGCCGGTCGGCACCTTCCCGGCGGTCGGCTCGCCCAGGGTCCCGTTCAGGTCGCCGTCGGCGTTGTTGTAGACGACCGCCCCGACGGCACCGGCCGCCGCCGCGGCGGCCTGCTTCGCGCCGAAGCTGCACCCGCCGCGCCGGATCAGTGCGATCCGGCCGGTGAAGGCGCCCGCCGGGTAGTCGGCGGGCGCGCAGCCGGTGGTGGCGCTGACCGGTGCCACGGCCAGGTCGGCGGTCAGGCCTGCCTCCGGGCCGCTCACCGAGTAGGTCATGGCGATCACCTTCACCGATTCGGCCTGCGGGGACACCACGTCCAGGTGCTCCGAACGCGCCTGGAAGAAGGTGTACTCGAACTCCTGCTCGGACGCCTTGAGCCCGGCCCGGCGCGCCTGCTCGTAGATGTACCGAGCGGACTCCTCGTGCCCCTTCGAACCCGCGTCTCTGGTACCGCCGTTGCGGTCCGCGAAGCGTTGCAGCGCGGCCAGCGTCTCGTGCGCGCCCTCGGCGCTGCTGGCCTCGACCAGCCGCTCGGCGAGCTTCGCGCCCCGGCGGGCCGGGTCCGGGTCGGCGTTCGCGGTGCCGGCGCCGACCAGGAGCAGCGGGGTGGCCAGCGCGGCGGCGGTCAGCGTGGCGCCCGCGCGACTCCGGTGACGGACGGTGCGCAGGCGCAGTATCCGGGCGATGTGGTCCAACGGGGTGGAACGGTCGAACGGCGAGGTCTGACGACGACTGCGCAGCTTCAAGGCGACTCCTTCCGACGGTCCGTGAACTCCCGATTTGACATGACCGGAATCACCTTGCCAAGCCCGCCGCGCGGCCGCGAAGTGCGCAGGACGGTCTGCGCTGTGATCCTGGAGGGGTGGGGGCGTCTCATCCAGGAGGGTGACCACATGTCCATGTTGGATAAGCTCAAGAGCCTGCTGAAGGGGCACGAGGAGCAGACCGAGAAGGGCATCGACAAGGCGGGTGACGCCTTCGACGAACGCACCGAGGGCAAGTACAGCAGCCAGACCGACGCAGCTCAGGACAAACTGAAGCAACAGTTCCGCGACGAGCCGCCGCAGTAACACGCGAGGCCAGAAACGCTCACCGGGCCGGGGGCGGCGGCACTCAGCCGTCGCCCCGGTCCAACGGCTCCAACGGCTCGCTCTCATCGCCCGCGCCGCAGTTCTCGCACGGCCCGGGGTCGAGCCGCTCGCGCAGCCGTCCGCGCTCCGGGCACACCCGGTCCAGCCAACAGGCCGACTCGCCGCCTTCGTCCATTGCCCGATTCTGCCCGGGGCACCCGCAGGAACGCGAGTAGACACTGTCTACTACTGACTGGTAGACAGTGTCTATGACTGATCAGGACAGGGACCTGCGCGCCCGGCTGGTGGCCGCCGGCGTCGAGCTGGTGACACGGGAGGGCGTGCACGCGCTCGGCCTGCGCGAGATCGCCCGCCACGCCGGCGTCTCGCACGGAGCGCCGCGCCGCTACTTCGCCACCCACCGCGAACTGCTCGCCGCCATCGCCCAGCACGGCTTCGGGAAGCTCACCGACTCCCTCGCGGGCGCCGACGCCCTCGTCGCCACCAGCGGCACCGACGCGCGCACCCGCCTCGCCGCCCTGGCCCGCGCCTACCTCGCTTTCGCGGCGGCCAACCCCGGCATGTTCGAGCTGATGTTCCGTCACGACCTCCTGGAGGGCAGCGGCGCCGAGCTGCGCCGCACCACCCTGCCGCTGTTCCTGACCTTCGCCGGCCTGGTCGCCGAGGTCCACCCGCAGCGCGACGACCCGACCGCCGCCACCGCCGTCCTCTGGGCCAACCTGCACGGCCTCGCCCAGCTGCGCGCCTGGGGCAGCCTGCGGCTCGTCACCGACGGTGAGGACATCGACCCGCTGCTGCGCGCCGCCCTGGACGCCCACCTCGGCCCGGCCACCCGGTGACGCCGTCGACGCCCGCCCGCAGCGGGTCGCCCAGCCCGGCGGCCCACCGACCCGGCCACGGCAGTCGGGCCCGTGGCGCCGCAACCCCGCTTCCGGCGCCGGTGCCGGTACCGGTGCAACCATCTGATCGGTGCGCGAGGTCATGTGCGGTCAGCACGCCCGAGATCGCCGACACACCCTCCGGGCTGCCGCTGGCCGTGGGGGACGGAGTGGTCTGCGTGACCACCCCGACCCGGGTGCACGTCCTCGCCGCGGAGTCGGGCGAGGCCCGTTGGGAGGTGCCCGTTCCCGATTGGCGCGACGTCCCGTGGGAGCAGGGTCCCGCCGTCGGCAGTGGCGGGGCCCTCGCGCCCTACGGGACCACGCTCCGCTCCTACGACGTGGCCGACGGCAGCCTGCGCTGGAGCGGCCCACCGAACAGCTCCGGCGTACCGGTCGTCGCCGGAGACACCGTGTACACTCCCGGCCGGCCCACGGGACTCCGCGCGTTCGACATCCACAGCGGCGAGCAGCGCTGGGAGCAGAACGCCGTCCGCGCGGTCCAGGTCGAGGGCGGTCCCGCCGTCTGGCAGGGCGTCGCCTATCTCGCGGACTGTGACGGCCCGGAGACGAGGAACCCGGCCGTCCTCGCGCTGGACGCGACGACCGGCCGGGTGCGCTGGCGGCGCGCGGCCGAGGATGCTGACAAGCTGCCCGCCGGTGGTCACCGACGGGACGGTCTGTCTGCTCAGCGGGGACGCGCTCACGGTGCTCGACGCGGACACCGGCGACACCCGTTGGACGGCCACCACGCCCGTCGGCCTCGGCCGCGGGGAGAGCTCCATGACCGCCGCCGACGGCACCGCGTACGTCGGGACGAACGACGACCGCCTGTACGCGTACGACCTCGCGACGGGCCGGCTCCGCTGGCAGGACGAGCCGGAGCACCGCCGCTCCGACACCGATTTCACCCGGATCTCCCTCGCCGCCACCGGAACAACGGTCTACCGCGCCAGCCGCACCGGTGTCCACGCCCTCGGCGCCGTGCCCTCGGCCTGAACGGTCGCCCTCCGGCCCCCGGCGCGGTCGAACGCGCCGGGGGCCTGACCACGCCTCGGACCGACCGGGTCACCTCACGTCGGCCGTGGAGATGACCACCACCTTCGCCACCGAGCCGTCCTCGTCGACCGAGTCGCGCAGGTGCCGGAAGCCCAGCCGCTCGCACATCGTCAGGCTCGGGGTGTTCTCCGCGCCCACCAGGCCGTAGACCTCCTTGAGGCCGAGCCCATCGGCGGCGTAGCGGATCAGGCCGCGGACCACCTCGGAGCCCAGGCCCCGGCCCCAGAACTCCGGGGCGAGGGCGGCGATCAGCTCATGGCCGTCGACGTTGCCGGTCGGCTTCACCTCCGCGTGGCCCGCGTAGGCGCCGTCCAGCCACAGGCCCCACACGTCGAACATCTCCTTGGGGTACACCTCGGTCAGGATCGCCTTGAACAGCGCGCGGATCTGCGGCTCGGGCACGAGGTCCTGGCCCATCCAGCGGCACACCTCCGCGTTGCGCAGGAGGGAGACGAAGGCGTCCTCGTGCTCGGGCCGGTAGGGGACGAACTCCAGGTGTTCGGTGCGCAGCACGGGGGTCACGGTGAGCTCCTCGGGGGTTGTCGTGGGACGGTCACGTCAGGCTTCGGCGTTCTCCATGCGCTCGCGCAGGCTCCGCGGCCGCATGTCGGTCCACACCTCGTCGACGTAGGCGGAGCACTCCGCCTCGGTGCCCTCCTTGCCGACGGGCTGCCAGCCGGCGGGCACCTCGATGTCGACGGGCCAGAGGGAGTACTGCTCCTCGTCGTTGCGCAGCACCTGGTAGCGGGTGTTCTCGTCCATGTCTTGCTCCTTCGTCATCGTCGGTTCCTCATCGGCGGTGTGTTTCAGGCGGTCCGACCGGGGTGGGCGGTGGTCACCGTCCTCCCCGGGCGTGCCGGGCAATGTGGCGCAGCGCGGCGGCGAACTCCTCGGCCGCCCGCCGCACGGTCGCGGTGTCGTGGACGGCGGGGCGGTGGTGCCAGGTGAAGGCGAGACGGCCGTGCTGCGCCGCGCCCACCACCTCGACCGGGTGCGAGCCGCCGTCGCGGGGGTCGTGGTCCTGGCCGAAGGAGCCGAGTTCGGCCCGGACCAGGCCGTCCCCGGCGGCCTCGGGACGTGCGTCCCACTGGCCGAGGTAGTTGAAGACGACCTGGCCGTGCGCGCCGGCGGCCAGGCGCTCGCGGACTTCGGGCGGGCCGAAGGTGCGCAGGGCGCCGAAGCCCAGTCCGTTCGCCGGCACCTCGCGCAGCTGGCGGCGGACCGACTTCACCAGGGCGCGCCAGTCCCGGTCCGGGTCGAGGTCCTCGGGGGCGGGGACCTCGAAGGTGACCGGGTAGACGGTGGTGAACCAGCCGACCGTGCGGGACAGGTCCACGCCGTCCAGCACGTCCTCGCGGCCGTGGCCCTCCAGGTCCAGCCGGATCCGCTGGTGCCCGGTCCAACGGGCCAGCGCCAGGGCGAGGGCGGCCAGCAGCACGTCGTTGACGCGAGTGCGGTAGGCCGCCGGGGCGGCGCGCAGCAGCGCCTCGGTGTCCGCCTCGTCCAGTTCCACGGTGACCGCCGCGGTCTCGACGGCTGCGAACTCGACGGCCTCGGGCTCGACGGCCTCGGGCTCGACGGCTGCGGGCTCGGCGACGGTCCCGGCCGGTGAACTCGGAGCCGGGTGGGCGGTCACCGCTTGCTCCCAGTACGGCAGTTCGTGGTCCAGACCGCCCTCGGCGACATGGGCGGCGAGCCGCTGCGCCCACTCCCGGAAGGAGGTGCCGCGCTCCCCCAGGGTGATCGTGGCGCCCTGGACGGCCTGCCGGTAGGCGCTCTCCAGGTCGTCCCGCAGCACCCGCCAGGAGACGGCGTCGATCACCAGGTGGTGGGCGACCAGGAGCAGCAGGGCCGGGCGGCCCGGGCCGCCGGTGAACAGGGCCGCCCGCAGCAACGGGCCCCGGGCCAGGTCGAATCCGCCGTGCAGCTCGTCGGCGGCCTTGGCCATGGCCGCCTCGGCGTCCTCGGCGGACCGGCCGGTCAGGTCGTGGCGGACGAGGAGGTCGTCGGTGCGGGCCGGCGGCGGGTTGAACTGGTGCCAGCCCGTCTCCTCGCGGGTGAAGCGCATCCGCAGGGCGTCGTGGTGCTCCAGTAGGGCGTCCAGCGCGGCCCGCAGCGCCCGCGGGTCCGGGTCGGCGCCGAGTTCGAGCAGCGTCGACTGGTTGAAGTGGTGGTGGGCGGCGCGCGGGGTGGTGAGGAACCACTCCTGGATGGGGGTGAGCGGTACGTCGCCGGTCACCGGGCCGTCGTCGCCGGGTTCGGGGGCGTCGCGCACGACGGTGGCCAGTTCTGCCACGGTCTGGTGGGTGAACAGGTCCCGGGTGGCCAGGTGCAGACCGTCCCGGCGCAGCCGCGACACCACCTGCATGCTGAGGATGGAGTCGCCGCCGAGCAGGAAGAAGTTGTCGTCGGCGCCGACCTCCTCGATGCCCAGGACGTCGGCCCAGATCCGGGCGATCCGGCGTTCGGTGTCGGTCCCCGGCGCGCGGTACGGACCGGCCGCGCCCTGGGCCGGCCCGGGGTCGGGCAGGGCCCGCCGGTCGGTCTTGCCGTTCGGGGTGAGCGGCAGCCGTGCCAGCGGTACGAACACCGACGGGACCAGGTGCGGTGGCAGCGAGTCGGCCAGGTGGGCGCGCAGTTCCAGGGCGGAGGGGGCTTCCTGCGCCGGGTCGGCGGGGACGACGTAGGCGACCAGCCGGCCGCCGCCGGGGGCGTCGGCGCGGACGGTGACGACCGCGTCGCGCACCAGGGGGCTGCGGCGCAGCGCGCTCTCGATCTCCCCCGGCTCGATCCGGAAGCCGCGCAGCTTGATCTGGTCGTCGGCGCGGCCGGCGAACCGCAGCTGGCCGTCGGCGCCGCGGCGGGCGAGGTCGCCGGTGCGGTACATGCGTTCGCCCGGCGCGCCGTACGGGTCGGCGAGGAAGCGCCCCGCGGTCAGCCCCGGGCGGCCGAGGTAGCCGCGGGCGAGGCCTGGTCCGGCCAGATAGAGCTCCCCGGTCACGCCGGGCGGTACGGGCCGCAGGGCGGTGTCCAGGACGTAGGCGCGGGTGGCGCCGCTGGGGCGGCCGATCGCGGGGGTACCGGTGTCCGGCGTCAGCGGCCCGGTCCAGGTGGCGACCACCGTGGCCTCGGTCGGGCCGTAGGAGTTGACCATCCGGCGGCCGGGGGCCCAGGTGTCGACCAGGTCGGCCGGGCAGGCCTCGGCGCCGACGATCAGGGTGCGCAGGGCGGGTAGCGCGTCGGCCGTCTCCGGGTCCACGGTGGCCAGGGCCGCCGGTGGGATCAGGGTGTGGCTGATCCGCCGCCCGGCCAGGACCTCGGCCAGCCGCTCGCCGACCAGCGGCCCCTCCTCCCCGGTGACCAGCGCGGCCCCGCTGAGCAGGGAGACGCACAGTTCCAGCACGCAGGCGTCGAAGCTGGGTGAGGCGAACTGGAGCACCCGGTCGCCCGGGCCGACGGCGTACTGCTCGGCGGCGGCCGCGGCGAAGGCGGCGAGTCCTCGGTGGGTCACCAGCACGCCCTTGGGCGTCCCGGTCGACCCGGAGGTGTAGATGACGTACGCCGGGTGTCCGGGGCTGAGCGGGCGGGTGCGGTCGGCGTCGGTGGGCGGGGTCTGCGGCCCGTCCGCCGTCCACACCCCGGCCGGGTCGTCGAGCAGCACGGTGGCACCGGCGTCGCGCGTCATGAACTCCCGCCGCGGCGCCGGGTAGTCCGGGTCCACCGGGAGGAAGGCGCCGCCGGCCTTGGCGACGGCGAGCTGCGCGACCACCGCGGCCGCGCCGCGGGGCAGGGCGAGGGCGACCAGCCGCTCCGGTCCGACGCCGCGCCGGATGAGCTGGTGGGCGAGCCGGTTGGCCGCCCGGTCCACCTCGGCGTAGCTCAGTTCCCGTTCGCCGTCGAGCAGCGCCGGGGCGTCGGGGGTGCGGGCGGCCTGACGCTCGAACAGCTCGGCGAGGGTCGCCTCGGGCACCGGACGGAAGGTGCCGCGCGCCCGGTCGAGCTCGGCGGCGAGTTCGTCCGCACCGGCCAGCGGCAGCGCGCCGACGGGAAGCGCCGGGTCCTGGGCGAGGGCGGTCAGCAGGGTGCCGAGTTGGCCGACCATCCGCTCGGCCGTGGCGGGGTCGAACAGGTCAATGTTGTAGGTGAGCAGGCCGTGCAGCGCGCCGGAGTCCGTCTCGGCGAACTCGAGCACGAGGTCGAAGGCCGCCTGGGTGGACTCGCTCTCCACGTCCGTCACGGCGAGGCCCGGCAGGTCGAGGTCGACCGAGGGGGTGTTCTGCAGGACGACCAGGACCTGGAAGAGCGGGCTGCGGCTGGTGTCGCGCACCGGCTGCAGCTCGTCCACCACGCGCTCGAACGGCACGTCCTGGTGGGTGAAGGCGTCCAGGACGGTCCGCCGCACCTCGCCGAGGAGGTCGATGAAGGGCTGCCGGGGTTCGACCCGGGAGCGCAGCACCAGGGTGTTGACGAAGAAGCCGACGAGGTCCTGGGTCTCGGGCCGGTCGCGCCCGGAGGTGACGGTGCCGACGACGATGTCCTGGTCGCCGCTGAGCCGGGCGAGGTAGGCCTGGGCGGCGGCGACCAGCGTGGTGAACAGGGTGGCACCCCGGTCCCGGCCGACCCGGGCCAGTCGGCGGGCCGTGTCGGCGGGCAGGTCCATCCGGGCGGTGGCCCCGTTGCTGGTGCGCACCGCGGGCCGGGGCCGGTCGACGGGCAGGCGCAGCGGCTCGACGCCGGCCAGTTGCCCGGCCCAGTAGGCGAGTTGGCCGTCGCCGGGGTCGACGACGGCGCGCTGCCAGTGCGCGTAGTCGGCGTACTGCACCGGCAGCGGCGCCGGCCCGGGCTCCCCCGGGTCGAGTTCGGCGCGGTAGAGGTGGGCCAGGTCGGTGAGGAGGACGGCGGTCGACCAGCCGTCGGTGACGATGTGGTGCAGGGTCAGTGCCAGCACGTGGTCGTCGTCGGCCAGCCTGACCAGGCCGGTGCGCAGCAGCGGTCCGCGGCGCAGGTCGAAGGGGCGGGCGCGTTCGGCGGCGAGCAGCCCGCGCAGCACCGAATCCCGTTCCTGTTCCGGCAGTTCGGACAGGTCGCGCAGGTCGAGCGGCACCTCGCCCGGCGGGTGGACCAGCTGGACGCCATGGCCGTCGACACTGTCGAAGGTGGTGCGCAGCGACTCGTGGCGGGCCGTCAGGGCGGTCAGGGCCGCGCCGAGGGCGCCGGTGTCCAGTGCGCCGCGCAGGCGCAGCGCCAGCGCGGTCACGTACTCGGCGCCGCCGGGGGCGAACTCCTCCAGGAACCAGAGGCGTTGCTGGGCGTACGACATCGGCGCCGCGCCGTCCCGGGCGACCGGGACAACGGCCGGACGGCCCTGGCGGCCCTGGGCCTCGGTGAGCAGCCGGGCCAGGCCGGCCGGGGTGGGGTGGTCGAACACCGCCCGGGGGGTGAGGTCGGCGTCGAAGGCCTCGGCCAGGCGGGCGGCGAGCCGGATGCTGAGGATGGAGTCGCCGCCCAGTTCGAAGAAGCCGTCCTGCACGCCGGGCGGCGGGGTGTCCAGGACCTCCCCGAAGACCTCGGCGACGCGGCGCTCGGCCTCGGTGCGCGGCTCGACCCGCTCGCGGTGTCCGGTGCCGTGCTCCCGGTCCGGTGCCGGGAGGGCGCGCCGGTCGACCTTGCCGTTGCGGCTCAGCGGGAGGGCGGGGAGCGGGACGAAGGCGGCGGGGACGAGGTAGTCGGGCAGTGTGCGGGCGGCGAAGGCGCGCAGATCCTCCGGGTCGGCTCCGGCCGGGCCGACCACGTAGGCGACCAGCCGCTTGGCGCCGGAGTGGTCCTCGTGGACGGCCACGGCGACGTCGGTGACCCGCGGGTGGGCGGCGAGCGCGGCCTCCACCTCGCCGGGTTCGACCCGGAAGCCGCGGATCTTCACCTGGTCGTCGGCGCGGCCGAGGAACTCGACGGCGCCGTCCGGGCGCCGCCTGGCCAGGTCGCCGGTGCGGTACATCCGGGCACCGGGCGGGCCGGCCGGGTCGGCGAGGAAGCGGGCCGCGGTCTCGCCGGGCCGGCCCAGGTAGCCGCGGGCCACGCCCTCACCGGCCACGTACAGTTCGCCCGCGCAGCCCGGCGGGACGGGCCGCAGGCGCCGGTCGAGGACGTGGACGCGCCGGTCGTCCAGGGGGTGGCCGATGGGCACGGTGTCGGGCACCGCCGCCGCCTCGGTGAGGGCGCAGGAGGTGGCGAAGGTGGTGGTCTCGGTGGGCCCGTAGCCGTCCACCACGGTCAGCCCGGGGCAGGCCGCCAGGACCCGGCGGACCGCGGCGGCGGGCACCGTGTCCCCGCCGGTCCACAGCGTGCGCAGGCCCGCGAAGCAGTCCGGCGCGTCCTGGGCGAGCAGCCGGAAGAGTCCGGCGGTGAGCCAGAGCGCGGTCGGCCCGTCGGCCCCGGCGAGCCTGCGCAGCAGCGCGGCGTCCACCGGCCCGTCGGGGGCGACGAGCACGCAGCCGCCGTTCAGCAGCGGCGCCCAGACCTCGAAGGTGGCGGCGTCGAAGGCCACCGGTGAGTGCAGCAGGACCCGCTCGCACCGGCCGTCGGCGAAGCGGCTGTCGGTGGCGAGCGAGGCCACGTCGCGGTGCCGTACCGCGACGGCCTTGGGCTCCCCGGTGGATCCGGAGGTGAACATCACGTAGGCCAGCCGGTCGGGGTCGGCCGGCGGCAGGGCCGGCGCCGACCCGGCCGCCTCCGCGCGGGCGGCGGCGACCTGCTCGGCGGTGAGCCGGCGGGCGACGCCGGCCCGGGCGAGCAGGGCGCGGCGGCGTTCCTCGGGGGCCCGCAGGTCGACCGGCAGGTAGGCGCCGCCCGCCTTGAGAACGGCCAGTTGGGCGACGACGAGTTCGGCCGAGCGGTCCATCGGCAGCGCCACCCGGGCCTCGGGCGCCAGGCCCTCGGCCAGCAGTCGGGCGGCCACCCGGTCCGACCAGTGGTCGAGCTCGCGGTAGGTCAGTTCGCGGGCGCCGTCGCGCACCGCGGGCGCGTCGGGGCTGCGGCGGGCCTGCTCGGCGAATCGCGTCAGCGGGCTGCCGGGCGCCGCCGGACGGGCGGTGGGGTGCCAGGCGGCCAGCAGCTGCCGGTCGGCCGGGGTGAGCGGGTCCAGGTCGTCGATGGCGCCCGCGAGGCCCTCGGCGAGGGCGCCGAGCAGGCGGGCCAGGCGGTCCGCCGCGTCCTGGGCCGTCCGGTGGTCGAACAGCCCGGGGTCGTAGGCCAGGTCGAAACCGAGCCGCTCGGTCAGGTGGGCGCGCAGGCACCAGGGGAACGTGGTGGCGTCGTCGGCACGCACCTCGACCACCCGGACCCCGGTCCTGGCCGCGGCCGACTCGTCGACGGGATAGTTCTCGAAGACCAGCATGCTGTCGAACAGCGCCTCCCCGGCGGGCAGTTCGCTCAGCGCCTGGATCCGGGACAGCGCCAGGTGGTCGTGGCGACGGCCGTCGCTCTGCCGTTCCTGCAGGTCCCGCAGCCAGGGCAGCACAGCGCCGGAAGGTATCCGCACCCTGGTCGGCACGGTGTTGATGAACAGGCCGATCATCGACTCCACGCCGGGCAGTTCGGCCGGGCGCCCGGACACGGTGGTACCGAAGACCACGTCGTCGCCACCGCCGTAGCGCGCCAGCAGCAGGGCCCAGGCGCCCTCCACCACGGTGTTGACGGTCAGTCCGGCCGCGGCGGCGTTCTCCCGCAGCCGGCGGGACAGCACCTCGTCCAGTTCGCGGTGGACGGCGGCGGTGGCCCGGGCGCGGTGGGCCTGGAGCGGCGGGCGGTCGTACGGCAGCGGGGTCCGTTCGGTGAATCCGGCCAGGGCGTCGGCCCAGTGGTCCTCGGCCGCGTCCTGGTCCTGCTCGCGCAGCCAGTCCAGGAAGTCCGCGAACGGCCGCCGGACCGGCCGGGGCGCCTGGGGGCCGCCGGTCAGCGCGGCGTACTCCTCGCAGACCTCGGTGAGCAGCTGCCCGGTGCTCCAGCCGTCCAGGACGATGTGGTGGGTGGACCACAGCAGCAGCACCTCGTCGCCGGGCAGCGCGGCCAGGGTGAGCCGGGTGAGCGGAGCGGTGGAGAGGTCCAGCCCGGCGGCGCGGTCCTCGGCGAGCAGCCGCTCGGTCGCCGACTCCCGCTGCTCCGGCGCCAGTTCGCGCCAGTCCCGGTGGCTGACGGGCAGCGCGGCGCGGCGGGCGACCAGCTGGACGGGGTGCGGCAGGCCGCGCCAGTGCACGCTGGAGCGCAGTGCCGGGGTGCGGTCGGCGACCCGCTGCCAGGCGTCGGCGAAGGCCCGCGGGTCGGCGACGCCGGCCAGCCGCACCGCGACCCGGTCGACGTAGGCGCCGTCGGTGTCCACCAGCCCGTGGAAGAGCATGCCGGACTGCAGCGGGGTCAGCGGCAGCACGTCCTCGACCTCGCGCCCGTCGCCGACCAGCCGGTCCAGCTGGTCCTGGTCGAGGCCGGCCAGCGGGAAGTCCGACGGGGTGCGGCCGCCGGCCCCGGGGCGGGCGCAGTGCTCCGCCACCTCCCGCAGCGCGGCGCGCATCTGCTCGGCGAGGCCGCGCACGAGTGCCTCGTCGTAGACGGCGGCGGGGTAGGTCCAGCCCAGTTCGAGGCGGCCGTCCTGGACGACGCCGGTGACCTCCAGCAGATAGGGGCGGGGCTCGTCCGGGTCGCTGTCGCGGCCGGCCGGAGGCAGCTGGCCGCGGACCAGGCCGTCGGCGCCGCCGCGGCCGTCCCACTGGCCGTGGTAGTTGAAGCCGACCTGCGGCGCGGCGTGGCCGGTCGGTGGGCTGTCCGGCCGCAGGTGGCGCAGCGCGCCGTAGCTGAGTCCGCGCAGCGGGACGGCGCGCAGCTGCTCCTTGACCGAGCGCAGGGTGTGGTGCCAGCCGGCCTGGGGATCGACGTGCAGGGCGAGCGGGAACTCGGCGGTGAACCAGCCGACCGTCCGGGACAGGTCCAGGTCCTCGAAGAGGTCCTCGCGGCCGTGCCCCTCCACCCCGATCAGCACGGTGTCCCGCTCGCACCAGCGGGCCAGGGTGCGGCCGAGGGCGCTGAGCAGGACGTCGTTGACCTGGGTGCGGTAGACCTCGGGCACGTGGCGCAGCAGGGCCTCGGTGGTCCGCTCGTCCAGCGTGACGGTGACGGTGGCGGCGGTGGCGTGGGTGTTGGGGGCGGGCCGGCCGGCGGGCAGGCCCGCGGGGGCCGTGCCGGTGGCGGTCCAGTGGGCGGCGTCGCCGTCCAGGGCGCCGGCGCGGGTGTGCCGCTCCAGCCGGGTGGCCCAGTGGCCGTAGGCGGTGCCGGCCGACGGCAGTTCCACCGGCGCTCCGGCGCGGGCCGCGCGGTAGGCCGTTTCGAGGTCGGCCAGCAGGATGCGCCAGGAGACCCCGTCCACGGCCAGGTGGTGGACGGTGAGGACGAGTTGGCCGGGCAGCTGCCCGCCACGGTCGAAGTGCAGGGCGCGGACGGTGCGGCCCTCGACGGGGTCGAGCGAGCGCTGGGCCTCCTCGGTGGCCCGCTGCACCCGCTCCTCCAGGGCGGTGGCGTCGAGGCCGGCGGCGTCGTGGTGGCTGAGGACGCCCTCCGGCCGCCGGTCCGCCACCTCCTGGCGCCAGCCGGCCCCGGTGTGGCGGAAGCGGGTGCGCAGCGCGGCGTGGTGGTCCACGAGGGCCAGGACGGCTTGGCGCAGGGCTTCCGGGTCGGTGCCGGGGGCGAGTTCCAGGCGCTGGGTCATGGTGAAGCGCAGGGCGTCGCCGGGGCGGCGGCCGTCGAGGTACCAGTGCTGGATCGGGGTGAGCGGCGCCTCGCCGGGTGCGCTCTCGCCCGGGTCCGGGCGCTCGACCGACTCCGTGACGTTGAGCGCCAGTTCGGCGATGTTCTGGTGCCGGAAGACGTCCTTGGCGGTGAGCGCGAGCCCGGCGGCCCGGGCCCGGGAGACGATCTGGATGCTGAGGATGGAGTCGCCGCCGAGCGCGAAGAAGTTGTCCCGGGCACCGATCCGCTCCACGCCCAGCACCTCGGCCCAGATCGCGGCGAGTCGCTGCTCGGTGCCGGGGCGCGGTGCGACGTACGGGGTGGCGCTGTCGGGCCGGCTCGGCGGCGCGGGCAGCGCGCGCCGGTCCGTCTTGCCACTGGTGGTGCGGGGGATCCGGGCCAGCGGGACGAACGCGGCGGGCACCAGGTGGTCGGGCAGGGTCCGCCGCAGCCAGGCCCGCAGTTCGTCGGCGGGCGGCACCCGGTCGCCGACCGGCACCGGGTAGCCGACGAGCATCGTGCGGCCCGCGTGCTCGCGGGCGGCGACCGCGCAGTCGGCGACGTCCGGGTGGGTCAGCAGGGCGGCCTCCACCTCGCCGGGCTCGATCCGGAAACCGCGGATCTTGAGCTGCTCGTCGACCCGGCCGAGGAACTCCAGCTGCCCGTTCGCGTCCCAGCGCGCCGAGTCGCCGGTGCGGTACATCCGGGTGCCCGGGGCGCCGAACGGGTCGGCGAGGAAGCGGGCGGCGGTCAGCCCGGGCCGGTTCAGGTAGCCGCGGGCCACCTGGGCACCCGCCAGGTACAGCTCCCCCGGCATGCCGGGCGGGACCGGCCGCAGGGCGCCGTCGAGCAGGTAGGCCCGCAGGTTGCGGCCGGGGCGGCCGATGACCGGGCGGCCGGGGTGGTCGGCGCACCGGGTGTAGGCGGCGTCGACGGTGCACTCGGTCGGCCCGTACAGGTTGTAGGCGGTGACGCCGAAGTCGGCGTGTGCCGCGCACAGCTCCCGCCAGGTGGCGGCGGGCAGGGCCTCACCGCCGATCAGCAGCAGGCGGGGGTGGTGCGGGCCGGGTGCGAGCAGACCGGCGGCGATGAGTTCGCGCAGGAAGGAGGGGGTGACGTTCACCACGTCCAGCCGGCGTTCGACGACCAGGGCGCGGAACGCCTGCGGGTCCAGCCGGACGTCCTCGTCGATCAGATGGAGTTCCTGGCCCAGCGCGAGCAGCAGCGGGCTCTCCCAGCTGGTGTCGAAGGAGAGGGAGGCGCTGAGCGCGACCCGCAGCCGGCTGCCGTCGGCGGTGCGCGGCGTGACCAGTTCCTCGCGGTGGTCCCGGCAGAGGTTGAGCAGCTGCCGGTGCTCGACGGCCACGCCCTTGGGTCGGCCGGTCGAGCCGGAGGTGAAGACGACGTAGGCGGTGTGCTGCGGCAGCAGCGGGCAGGTCCGGTCGGCGTCGGTGAGGTTGTGGTCGGGCAGCGCGTCCCAGGGCACCTCGCGCAGCATCCGCTCGGTCACCACGGCCTGCGGCCGGGCGTCGCCGAGCAGGAGGGCGGCCCGTTCCTCCGGCAGATCCAGGTCGACGAAGAGCACGGCGGCGCCCGCCTTGAGCACCGCTAACAGCGCCGCCACCAGGTCCGAGGTGCGCGGCAGCCGGACCGCGACCAGCTGCTCCGGGCCGGCGCCGAGGGCGACCAGGTGGCGGGCGAGCCGGTTGGCCCGGGCGTTGAGGGCGGCGTAGTCGAGGACGGCGTCCCGGGCGACCAGGGCGGTGGCGTGCGGGGTGCGGGCGACCTGCGACTCGAACAGGGCCGGAAAGGTGGTGTCCGGCTCCGCGGGCAACGCCTCGCCCCGCCCCTGTGTCAGTACCCGGTGCCGCTGGTCGGCCGTCATCAGGGGCAGGTCGCCGACGGCCGTGGCCGGGTCCTCGGCCGCGGCCTCCAGGAGGGACCGCAGCCAGGCCGCCAGGTTCTCGGCGGTCCGCGGGTCGAACAGCCCGGTGTTGTACTCCAGGTGGCCGGTCAGTCCGCCGTCGCCCTCGACGAAGTCGAAGGAGAGGTCGAAGGTGGCGCCCAGGACCGGCGGGGTGACCGGCTCGACCACCAGGCCCGGCAGCCGCGGCACCTCGGCGCCGAGGTTGTGCAGGGCCACCATGACCTGGAACAGCGGTGTGCGGCTGGTGTCGCGCTCCGGCTGGAGCTCGTCCACCAGCCGTTCGAAGGGCGCCTCCTGGTGGCCGAGGGCCTCCAGGACGGTGGCCCGGGCGGCGGCCAGCAGCTCGCGGAAGGACGACTCCGGGCGGACCTCGCCGCGCAGCACCAGGGTGTTGACGAACATGCCGACCACGTCGTGGAGTTCGCCGTGCTCGCGGCCCGAGGTGACGGTGCCGACGGCGATGTCCCGCTGCCCGGCCCAGCGGGCGAGCAGCACCTGACAGGCCGCCAGCAGCACGGTGTAGAGGGTGCCGTCGGCCTCCCGGCCCCGCTCGCGCAGCCGTGCGGTCAGCTCGGCGGGCAGCGTGAAGGTGACCAGGGCGCCGTCCCGGCCGCGCACCGCCGGGCGCGGCCGGTCGGTGGGCAGCTCCAGCGGGGCCAGCCCGGCCAGGGCCTGCCGCCAGTACGCGAGGTCGGCCTCGGTCCGGTCGGTGCGGGCGCGCTGCCAGGCCGCGAAGTCGATGTAGCGCACGGGCAGTGCGGGCAGGTCCGGGCGGCGGCCGCCCAGGGCCGCCGCGTACAGTTCGGCCAGGTCACGGCCCAGGACGTCCATCGACCAGCCGTCGGTGGCGATGTGGTGCACCGCCAGCGCGAGCACGTGCTCGTCCTCGGCCGTCCGGGCCAGCCGGGCCCGCAGCAGGGGCCCGGCGGCGAGGTCGAAGGGGGTGGCGGCGATCCGCTCCAGCAGCGCGTCGAGGCCCGCCGGGTCGAGGTCCTCGCAGGGCAGCTCGACCGGGTGCGGCGGGCGCACCACCTGTCGGGCCCGGCCGTCCCGCTCGGCGAAGGTGGTCCGCAGCGCCTCGTGCCGCTCGACCAGGGCGTCCAGCGCGGCGCCCAGCGCGGCGCGGTCGAGCACTCCGCGCAGGCGCAGCACGGCCAGCGTGGTGTACTCGGTGCTGCCCGGCTCGAAGCGGTCGAGGAACCAGAGCCGCTGCTGGGCGTAGGACAGCGGCGGTTCGGCGTCCATGCCCTCGACAAGAGGTGTCGCGAGGACGGGGATGGCGGCGGGGGCGGTGCCGGCCGGCTCGCCGAGGGCTTCGGCCAGGTCCGCCAGCACGGGGTGGGTGAACAGCAGCCGGGGCGAGAGGTCCGCGCAGCCGAAGGCCGCGCGAAGCCGGGCGGTGACCCGGACGGCGAGGATGGAGTCGCCGCCGAGGGCGAAGAAGTCGTCCTCGACCCCGGCCTCGGCGGTGTCCAGCACCTCCGTCCAGGCGGCGGCGACCAGCCGCTCGGCGCGGGTGCGGGGTGCGGTGCGCGTACGGCCGGCGGCGAAGCCGTCCGGACCGGGCACGGGCAGCGCGCGCCGGTCGAGCTTGCCGTTGGGGGTCAGCGGCAGGGCCGCCATCGGGACGTAGGCGGCGGGTACCAGGTAGGCGGGCAGCAGCCGTTCCAGGTGGGCGCGGAGTTCGGCGGCGGTCGGGGGCCGGTCCGCGCCCTGGCCGGCGACGACGTGGGCGACCAGTCGGCGGGTGCCGGCGGCGTCCTGGTGGACGCCGACGGTGGCGAGGCCCACGCCCGGGTGGGTGTGCAGGGCGGCCTCGATCTCGCCGGGTTCGATCCGGTAGCCGCGGATCTTGACCTGCTGGTCGGCGCGGCCCAGGTAGCGCAGGGTGTCGTCGGCCTGGCGGCGGACCCGGTCGCCGGTGCGGTACATCCGGGTGCCCGGGGCGCCGAACGGGTCGGCGAGGAAGCGGGCGGCCGTCAGCCCGGGCCGGTTGAGGTAGCCGCGGGCCAGGCCCTCGCCCGCGACGTACAGTTCGCCCACCGCGCCGGGGGGCACCGGGGCGAGGTCGGCGTCGAGCACGTACAGCCGCAGGTCCGGGATGCCGGTGCCGATCGGGCCCGGGCCGCCGGCGGCGGCGGTCGCCCGGTCCAGCGGGGCGTGGGTGACGTGCACGGTCGTCTCGGTGATGCCGTACATGTTGACCAGGCGCGGCGCGTCCTGCGGGTGGCGGGCGTACCAGTCGGCGAGCCGGGTGACGTCCAGTGCCTCACCGCCGAAGACCACCGTGCGCAGGGCGAGTTCGCACGGGTTCTCGTCGTCCGCGCGGATCAGCGGGTAGAACGCGGACGGGGTCTGGTTGAGCACGGTGACCCGCTCGTCGGCGAGCAGCCGCAGGAAGTCCTCCGGCGAGCGGGCGGTGGACTCGGGCACGACGACGAGCCGGCCGCCGTGCAGCAGCGGGCCCCACAGCTCCCATACCGAGAAGTCGAAGGTGTAGGAGTGGAAGAGCGTCCAGACGTCCTGGGCACCGAAGCCGAACAGCTCCCGGGTCTGCTCGAACAGCCGCACCACGTTGGCGTGGGGCACCACGACGCCCTTGGGGCGGCCGGTGGAGCCGGAGGTGAAGATGGCGTAGGCGGGGCTGTCGGGAAGTGGCCGGTGACCGGGGGCGGGCGGGCCGGCCGGGCGGCGGGCCAGGTCGGCGCGCACCCGCGGGTCGTCCAGGGCGACGACAGGCACCTCGGCAATTTCGGCCGAGGGCGTCACCAGGGCCACCGGGGCTGCGTCGCGCAGCAGTTGGGCGCGGCGTTCGGCCGGCAGGCCCGGGTCGAGCGGCAGATAGGCCGCGCCGGTCTTCAGGACGGCGAGGACGGCCACCACCAGCTCGGCCGTCCGGGGCAGGGCGAGGGCGACGAACCGCTCGGGCCCGGCGCCGAGTTCGGCCAGCCGGTGGGCGAGCCGGCCGGCCCTGGCGTCCAGGGTGGCGTAGTCGAGGTGCTCGGCCCCGCAGGTGACGGCCTCGGCGTGCGGGGTGCGGGCGGCCTGCGCCTCGAAGAGGTCCACCAGGGTGTGGGTGGGCCGGCCGTGCGCGGTGCCGTTCCGGTCGACCAGCAGGCGGTGCCGCTCCTCGGCGGTGGTCCAGGCCAGGGCGCGCAGCGGGCGGTCCAGTCCCCCGGCCAGTTCGGTGAGCAGCAGGCACAGCCGCTCGGCGAGGCCGCGGACGGTCGCGGCGTCGAACAGCTCCGGATCGTAGGCGAGGTCGAAGCCGAGGTGCGCCCCCTGGTGGGCGCGCAGGACCAGCGGGTAGTTGGTGGCGTCCCGGGAGGAGACCTCCGCGAGGCGCACCCCGGTGCCGGCCGTGCGGGCGTCGTCGAAGGGGTAGTTCTCGAAGGCGACGATGCTGTCGAACAGCGCGCTGCCGCGCGGTACGTCGCTGAACCCGGTGAGCTCGGCGAGGGACACCGCGGCGTGGCGCCGGCCCTCGGCCTGGGCCTCCTGCAGTTCCCGCAGCCAGGCGGCGGCGGTGCGGCGGCCGTCCACCCGGACCCTGCTGGGCAGGGTGTTGATGAACATGCCGATCATCGACTCGACGCCGGGCAGTTCCTCGGGGCGGCCGGAGACGGTCGTGCCGAACAGGACGTCCGGCTCGCCGCTGTAGCGGGACAACAGGAGGGCCCAGGCTCCCTGGACCACGCTGCCGAGGGTCAGCCCGGCCTGCCGGGCGGTGCGGGCCAGGCGCTCGGAGGCCTCCTCGGACAGGCGCGCGGTGTGGGTGTCCGCCGACCGGGCCCGGTGGGCCCCGCGGCGCACCCGGTCGGCGGGCAGCGGGGTCGCGGTGGCGAAGCCGGCCAGGACGCCCCGCCAGTGCGCGCGGGCGGCCTCGTCGTCCTGGTCGGCCAGCCAGCGGACGTAGTCGGCGAACGGGCGGCGCACGGCCGGGGTCGGCGCACCCTCGGTGGTGAGCGCCGCGTACTCCTCGAACACGTCGGTGAGCACCTGGGCCAGGCTCCAGCCGTCCAGGATCAGGTGGTGGGAGGTCCACAGCAGCTGCAGGCGGGCCTCGGGCAGCCGGACCAGGGTGAGCCGGGTCAGCGGCGCCGTGGCGATGTCCAGCCCCTGGGCGAGGTCGTCGGCGCGCAGCCGGGCCAGCCGGTCGACGCGCTCGCGCGGGTCGAGCGCCCGAAGGTCCAGGTGGGTCACCGGCAGCCGGACGCCACGGCGCACCACCTGCAGCGGGCGGGGGACGCCCTCCCAGCGCACGGAGGTGCGCAGCGCGGGCGTACGGTCGGCGACCCGCTGCCAGGCGAGGGCGAACGCGTGCGGGTCGCCCACGCCCTCCAGCAGCAGGGCGGCCTGGTCCACGTAGACGTCGTCCGGGCCGCCGACCAGGCGGTGGAAGAGCATGCCCTCCTGGAGCGGGGTGAGCGGTAGCAGGTCCTCGACGTCCCGCCCGTCGCCGACGATCCGGTCCACGGCGGCCTGGTCGAGGCCGGCCAGCGGGAAGTCGGAAGGGGTGCGGCCGCCCGCGTCGGGGCGGGCGCAGTGCTCGACGACGGCGGTCAGCGCGTCGGCGGTGGCCCGGGCCAGGGCCTGGACGGTGGCCGTCTCGTGTGCCTGCTCGCTGTAGTGCCAGGTGAGTTCCAGCTCGCCGTCGGCGACCACGGCGGAGACGTCGAGCAGGTGGTCCAGCGGCTCGTGCGGGGCGAGGTCCCGGCCGGGGGTGTCGCCGGCGGGGGCGAAGTCGCCGGCCGCGGGGGCGGTCCACTGCCCGTGGTAGTTGAAGCAGACCTGTGGCAGCGGGACGTCCCGCAGGGGGCGGGCCGCCGGGTCGGGTGAGCCCAGGCGGGCGAGGGCCTCGTAGCCCAGGCCGCGGCGGGGTACGGCCCGCAGCCGCTCCTTGACCTGCTTGAGCGTGGCGGCCCAGTCCGGAGCGTCGGCCGGGCCGACCGGGCTGAGGGTGACGGGGTACTGGGTGGTGAACCAGCCGACGGTCCGGGAGAGGTCCAGCCCGTCGAACAGGTCCTCCCGGCCGTGGCCCTCCAGGGCGACGGTGACCTCCCCGGTGCCGGTCCAGTCGGCGAGGGCCCGGCCCAGTGCGCTGAGCAGTACGTCGTTGACCTGGGTCCGGTAGACCTCGGGGACCTTCCGCAGCAGCGCCTCGGTGGTGGCGCGGTCCAGCCGGGTGCGCAGGGTGCGCACGGAGCCGGCCGACGGGGTGCCTCCGGGGTGGTCGACGGGCAGCG
This sequence comes from Kitasatospora sp. NPDC101155, assembly GCF_044768305.1. Lineage (NCBI taxonomy): Bacteria > Bacillati > Actinomycetota > Actinomycetes > Kitasatosporales > Streptomycetaceae > Kitasatospora > Kitasatospora sp. NPDC101155. The sequence goes on from NZ_JBIWPN010000007.1 coordinate 133,661, forward strand.
GCTCGGCCGGTGCCCCTGCTTCGGCCGTCCAGTACGGCAGGTCCTCGTCGAGCCCGCCGGACCGGACCAGTTCGCTGAGGTCGCGGGCCCAGTCGGTGAACACGGTGGGCTCGGGTGCCAGGCTCGGTTCGGCGCCCGCCGCCGCCTGCCGGTAGGCCTGTTCCAGGTCGGCGAGCAGCACCCGCCAGGAGAAGCTGTCCACGGCCAGGTGGTGGGCCGTCAGGAAGAGCTGGGGACGGGCCTCGCCGGCCGGGCCCGGACGGACGTCGCTCAGCAGGACGGCGCGCAGCAGTTCGCCGGTGGCCGGGTCGAGGGCGGCGCGGGCGGCGTCGGCGGCCTCGGCCCGGTCCGCCGCCGGATCGAGCCGGGTCAGCGGCGCGGTGTCCGGGGCCTCGACCGACTGCTGGCGCCAGCCGTCCGCGCCCCGGGTGAACCGGGTGCGCAGCGCCGGGTGGGCGGCCACGACGGCCCGCAGCGCCCGTTCCAGGGCCGGTTCGTCGAGCTGCTGCGGCAGGTCGAGCAGCATCGACATGCTGAAGCGGCTCAGCGGGCCGTGGGTGGCGAAGAACCATTCCTGGACCGGGGTCAGCGGGGCCGGTCCGTCCCCGTGCCGCGGCCGGGGGGCGGCCGCGGCGGTGGCCGGGCGGACCGCGGCGACCAGGTCGGCGACGGTCTGGTGGCGGAAGACGTCCTGGGAGCCGATCCGCAGGCCGGCCGCGCGGGCGCGGGAGACCGCCTGGATGCTCAGGATGGAGTCGCCGCCGAGCTCGAAGAAGTTGTCCGTGACACCGACCCTGGGCACGCCCAGCACCTCGGCCCAGATGCGGGCGAGGGTCTCCTCCTCGGGGGTACGCGGTGCGGTGAACTCCCCTTCCCGAACGCCGGTTTCGGGTTCGGGGGCGGGCAGTGCGCGACGGTCCAGCTTGCCGCTGACGGTGAGCGGCAGGGCGTCCAGCTCGGTGAAGGAGGACGGCACCAGGTGGTCGGGCAGCACCCGCCGCAGGGCCGCCCTCAGGTCGGCGGCCGGGCGGGCCGCTCCCTCGGCGAGGACCAGGTAGGCGGCCAGCCGGATGTGGCCGCGCGCGTCGGGCACGGCGGCGACGGCGGCGGCGGCGACCTCGGGCAGGTCGAGCAGCGCGGCCTCGACCTCGCCGGGTTCGATCCGGTGGCCGCGCACCTTGACCTGGTCGTCGGCGCGCCCGAGGTACTCCAGGCGCCCGTCGGCGGTCCAGCGGGCCAGGTCGCCGGTGCGGTACATCCGGCTGCCGGGCGGGCCGAAGGGGTCGGCGAGGAAGCGGGCGGCGGTCAGCCCCGGCCGCCCGAGGTAGCCGCGGGCGATCTGCCGGCCCGCCAGGTGGAGTTCGCCGCTCACCCCGGGCGGCACCGGCTGCAGCCGGCCGTCCAGGACGTACGCCCGGACGTTGGGCAGCGGACGGCCCACCAGCGGCCGGTCCGCTCCGGCGATGCGGCAGGCCAGCGCGTCGACCGTGCACTCGGTGGGGCCGTAGTAGTTGTAGGCGGCGGTGTCCGGGCGCCCGGCGAGTTCGCGCCAGAGCCGGGGCCCGACCGCCTCGCCGCCGAGCATCAGCACCCGCGGGCGGTGCCGCGGGTCGTCGAGCAGCCCGGCGGGCAGCAGTTGGCGCAGGTAGGAGGGGGTCACGTCGAGGAAGTCGACGCGGTGCCGCACGACGTACTCGACCAGGGCCGCCGGGTCCATCCGGGTCGCCTCGTCGACCAGGTGCAGCGGGTGGCCGTCGGCCATCAGCAGCACGCCCTCCAGGGAGGTGTCGAAGGAGAACGAGGCGGTCAGCGCCACGCGCAGCGGTCCGCCGCCGGCGTCGGCGACGAAGCCCGCCCGGTGGGCGGCCAGCAGGTTCACCAGCGCCCGGTGCGGGACGGCGACGCCCTTGGGGCGGCCGGTGGAGCCGGAGGTGTGGAGCACGTACGCGGTGTTCGCCGGGTGCAGCGGGGCGCTCCGGTCGGCGTCGGTGGGGTCGGTGCCCGGCCCGGTGGCGGGCAGCGCGCGCAGCGCCGCCTCGTCCAGGACCAGGGCCGGGCGGGCGTCGTCCAGGAGCTGGCGGACCCGCTCGGCCGGCAGCGCCGGGTCCAGTGGCAGGTAGCCGGCGCCGGCCTTCCAGACGGCGACCATCGCGATGACCATGTCGGCGGTGCGCGGCAGGCGCAGTGCGACGAGGCGTTCGGGGCCGGCGCCGAGCGCGATGAGGTGGTGGGCGAGCCGGTTGGCGCGGGCGTTGAGCGTCGCGTAGTCGAGGCACTGTGCCCCGGCGACCAGCGCCGGGGCGTCCGGGGTCAACGCCGCCCGGCGTTGCAGCAGTTCGGGGTAGGTGGTGTCCGCCACGGGCAGTTCGGTGGCGTTCCACTCCCGGGTCAGCTGCCCGGTCTCCTGCGCGGAGAGCAGCGGCAGGGTGCCGATCGGGCGGTCCGGTTCGGCGGCGGCGCCCTCCAGCAGCCGCAGCAGCTGGTCGGTCATCCGTCGTGCGGTGCCGGCGTCGAAGAGGTCGGCGCGGTACTCCAGCGCACCGGTGAGCGCCTCGCCGTCCGGGACGAACTCCACACTGAGGTCGAAGGTGGCGGCCTGTCGGGGCACGGCGACCGGGGAGAGCGCCAGCCCGTGCGGGGCGTCGGCCGCGGACGGCGCCGGGTGCAGCAGGACGAGTACGTCGAACAGCGGGTTGCGGCCGGCCTCGCGGGGCGCGCCGACCGCCTCGACCAGCCGCTCGAAGGGCGTGTCACCGTGCGCGAGCGCGTCGTTGCCGGTCTCGGTGGCGGCCGCCAGCAACGCGCGGAAGGAGCCTGCGGACTCCACCCGGGTACGCAGCACCACGGTGTTGACGAAGCAGCCGACGGCCCGCTCCAGCTCGGTGCGGGAGCGCCCGGGTGTCAGGGAGCCGACGGTGACGTCCTCCTGGCCGGACCAGCGGGCCAGCAGGGCCTGGGTGGCGGCGACCAGGGCGGTGTGGAGCGTGCCGTGCCGCTCGGCCGCGAGTTCACGCAGCCGGGTGGTGAGCCGGGCGGGCACGGTGAAGGTGTGGACGGCTCCGGGGCCCGCCTCCTCGCCGCGGCGCGGCCGGTCCAGCGGCAGCTCCGGCGCCACCGCTCCGGCCAGCTTCCCCTTCCAGTACGTCAGCTGTCTGTCCAGTCGGTCGCCGGAGAGCTGCTCGCGCTGCCAGACCGCGAAGTCCGGGTACTGGGTGGCCACCGGGGGCAGCTCCGGTCGGACGCCCCGGGCCAGGGCGTCGTAGGCGGTGCACAGCTCGTCCAGGACGACGCCCATCGACCAGCCGTCGGTGACGATGTGGTGCGCGGTCAGTTGGAGGACGTGCGAGGTGTCGGACTCGCGCACCAGCAGGGCGCGCAGCAGCGGCCCCTGCCGCAGGTCGAAGGGGCGGGAGTACTCCTCGCCCAGGAGCGTGTCGAGGTCCTGCGGCCCGGTGCTCTCCCGGACCGGCAGCGGCGGCGGCTCGGCCGGCCGTACGGTCTGGACCGGCCGGCCGTCGGTCTCGTCGAAGGTGGTCCGCAGCCCCTCGTGGCGCGCCGTGACGGCGGCCAGCGCCCCGGCGAGCGCGGTGCGGTCCAGCGGGCCGGTGAACCGGACGGCGACGGCGCTGTTGTAGCGGGGGTCGCCGGGCCGCAGGCGGTCCAGGAACCACAGGCGCTGCTGGACGAAGGAGGGCGGCAGCGGGAGGCTGCGGTCGGCGCGCGGGATGCCCCCCTCGGCGGCGCCGGACCGTCCGGCCAGCCGGAGCCGCAGGGCTTCCCGCAGGTCGGCGGGCAGGGCCGCGGCGCGGTCTCGCTTCGAAGGCGTCATGGTCGTCGGATCCTCACCGTTCGTCATCGTCGGGGCCGCCGAACGCGGCGTCTTCGAGTTCGCTCAGCACCTGTTCCTCCACCAGGTCCGCCAGGGCGGCCACGGTGCGGGAGACCAGGACGTCGCGGGGGGTGAGCGTGACGCCGAAGGCATCGTTGGCGCGGGAGGCGATCAGCAGGGCGCGCATGGAGTCGCCGCCCAGCAGGAAGAAGTCGTCCGTCACGCCCACGGCCGTCCGGAGGGTCTCGGCCCAGATCCGTGCCACGGCCTCCTCGGTGGGTGTGCGGGGCGCCAGCCGCTCGGCCGGCTCCTCCTCGACCGGTCGGGGCGCGGGCAGCGCTGTGCGGTCGGTCTTGCCGCTCGCGGTGAGCGGGAAGCGGTCGAGGACGGCGAAGGCCGAGGGGACCATGTGGCCGGGCAGCGAGCGGGCGGCCAGCGCGCGCAGTTCGGCGGCGGTCGGCGGTTGGGTGTCGGGGGCGACCAGCAGGTGAGCGACCAGCCGGGGCAGCCCCGGCTCGTCCTCCCGGACGCTCACCACGGCGTCCAGCACGCCCGGGTGGCGGGTCAGCACGGCCTCGACCTCGCCGGCCTCGATCCGGTGGCCGCGCAGTTTGAGCTGGTGGTCGGTGCGGCCCAGGTAGTGCAGCTCGCCGGAGCGGTCCCGGCGCACCAGGTCCCCGGTGCGGTACATCCGGCTGCCGGGCGGCCCGAACGGGTCGGCGGTGAAGCGGGCGGCGGTCAGGCCGGGCCGGCCCAGGTAGCCGCGGGCCAGGGCCGGTCCGCTCAGCCACAGTTCGCCCGGCACGCCGTCGGCGACCGGCCGCAGCCGGGGGTCCAGGACGTACACGCCGGTGGCGGGCAGCGGGCGGCCGATCGGTGGCGCGGCACCGTCCGGCGCCAGTGGGGCGGACCAGGTGGCGACCACGGTGGCCTCGGTGGGGCCGTAGGAGTTGACCATGCGGTGGTGCGGGGCCCAGCGGGCGACGAGTTCGGCGCCGCACGCGTCGGCGCCGACCACCAGGGTCTTCAGCGCGGGCAGGGTGCCGGGGGTGTCGGAGGGCAGGGTGGCGAGGGCGGCCGGGGACAGCAGGGTGTGGGTGATCTGCTTCGCCCGCAGTACCTCGGCCAGTCGGGCGCCGAGCAGCGGTCCGGGTTCGGGCACCACCAGCCGGGCGCCGTGCGGCAGGGCCATGCACAGTTCGAGGACGGAGGCGTCGAAGCTGGGGGTGGCGAAGGCCAGCACCCGGTCCCCCGGGGCGACCCGGTAGTGCTCGGCCTCGGCGGCGGCGAACGCCGCGAGCCCGCGGTGGGTGACGACCACGCCCTTCGGGGTGCCGGTGGAGCCGGAGGTGTAGATGACGTAGGCCGGGTCGTCCAGGTCGAGCGGGCGGGTCCGGTCGGTGTCGGTGGGGCGGTGGTCGGGGGCGCCGTCCGGCGGGGCGGCCAGCAGCGCCGCGACCTCCTTGGCGTCCAGGGTCAGCGCCGGTGCCGCGTCGCGCAGCATCAACTCGACGCGTTCGTCCGGATAGTTGGGGTCGACGGGCAGGAAGGCGGCGCCCGTCTTGGCCACCGCCAGCTGGGCGAGCACGGTGTCCGCCGAGCGCGGCAGCAGCAGGGCGACGACCTCGCCGGGGCCGGCGCCGCGGGCGATCAGCCGGTGGGCCAGCCGGTTGGCGTGCGCCTCCAGCCGGGCGAAGGACAGCTCCTGGCCGTGGGCGCTCAGCGCCGTGGCGGCCGGCCACCGGTCCACGGCGGCCTCGACCAGGGCGGGCAGGGTGGCCGGGGCGGGCGCGTCCAGCGCCGGGCGGGCCGGTCCGCGCAGCAGCCGCTCCCGCTGCCCGGGCGCCAGCACGTCGAGGTCGTCCAGCCGTGTGCTGCCGTCCGCGCCCGCCAACGCGACGATGGTGTGCAGCAGTTGGGCGGCCAGCTGCTCAGCGGTCGCGCGGTCGAGGTAGCGCGGGTCGTGGCCGAGTTCCACGGTGAGCCGCTCGCCGGGCGAAACCACCACGGTGAGCGGGTAGTTGGTGGCCTCCCGGGCGTCCAGCCCGCGGATCAGCAGGCCGTGCGCACCGGCCGTGGCATCGCCGACCGGGTAGTTCTCCAGCACCACCAGGCTCTCGAACAGCGGCGTCCCGGGCGCGACCTGGCTCAACCCGTGCATCTCGGCCAGCGGCAGGTGGTCGTACCGGCGGTCCTCCGCCCGGTCCTCCTGCAGGGCGCGCAGCCAGGCGGCGCACGGCTGCGCCCCGTCGACGGCGACCCGGGCGGGCAGGGTGGTGATGAACAGGCCGATGATGCCGTCCGAGCCGGTCAGCTCGGCCGGGCGCCCGGAGACGGTGGTGCCGAAGCAGACCCGCGACTGCCCGCTCCAGCGCGAGAGCAGCAGCGCCCAGGCGCCCTGCACCAGGGTGTTGAGGGTGAGTCGATGGTGGCGGGCGAAGTCCTGGAGCCGTTCCGTCTCGGCCGCGCTCAGCCGGTGCGACAGCCACTCGCCGGAGCGGGCCGTCTCGCCCTGGGCGGGCCTGCGATCGTAGGGCAGCGCGGTGGGCGCGACGAGGTCCGCGAGCACGCCGCGCCAGTGCTCGGCGGCGGCCGCGGTGTCGCGGGCGGCGAGCCAGGCGACGTAGTCCGCGAAGGGCCGTCGTTCGGGCAGGCCGGGCCGTTCGCCGCGGGTGAGCGCGGCGTGGGCGGCCAGCACGTCCGACAGGACGTGGAAGACGCTCCAGCCGTCCAGCAGGACGTGGTGGAAGGTCCACACCACCCGCACCGCGTCCGGCCCGAGCCGGATCAGGTCGAGCCGCAGCAGCGGGGCCCGGTCCAGGGCGAGCGGGCGGGACCGCTGCTCGGCGAGCAGCCGCTCCAGCCGTGCCTCCCGCTCCGCCTCCGTCAGCCCGCTCCAGTCGTGCTCGGTGGACGGGAGCGTCACCTCCCGGTGGACCACCTGGAGCGGCACGGGCACGCCGTTCAGGGCCACGGCGGTGCGCAGCACGGGGGTGCGGTCGACGACGTGCTGCCAGGCGGCGGCCAGCAGCCGCGGGTCGCGGGCGCCGTCCAGGACGAAGGTGATCTGCTCGACGTACAGGCCGTGTTCGGCCTCGTCGAGGCCGTGCACCACCATTCCGGTCTGGGTGGGAGTGAGCGGCTGGATGTCCGTGACGTCCCGTCCGGTGCCGGCCAGCCGGTCGACCGCCGCCTGGTCCAGGCGGGCCAGCGGGAAGTCGGCGGGGGTGCGACCGCCCGCGCCGGGTTCGGCGCAGTGGCGGACGATCTCCCGCAGCTCGTCGAGGAGTTCGGCGGCGAGCCGGGCGACGGTCGCGCGGTGGTGCACCTCGCGGGAGTACGACCAGGTGAAGGTCAGCCGCCCCGCGCTGACCCGCCCGAGCACGTCCAGCAGGTGGGGCCGGCGCGCGGCGCGGTCCATGCCGCCGGTGAGCGGGCCGTCCGGGGAGTGCAGCAGACCGCCGGGGGCGGGGTGCCAGTCCTGTCGACCCAGGTAGTTGAAGCCGATCTGCGGCAGGTCGGGCAGCTCGGGCTCCGGCCGCAGGTGGCGCAGCGCGCCGTAGCCCAGGCCGCCGTGCGGCACGGCGCGCAGGTTCTCCTTGACGGTCTTCAGCGCGGTGCCGGTGTCGGCGCCCCGGGGCACGTCCAGGACCACGGGGTACATCGCGGTGAACCAGCCGACGGTGCGGGCCAGGTCGACCCCGTCGAACAGTTCCTCCCGGCCGTGGCTCTCCAGGGCGACGGTCACCCGGTCCCGTCCGCTCCAGCGGGCCAGCACCCGGCCCAGGGCGCAGAGCAGGGCGTCGTCTACCCGGGTGCGGTACGCCTCCGGGACGTCCCGCAGCAGCCGGTGGGTGTCCTCGGTGTCCAGCGCGACGGTCAGCGACTCCTCGACGGCGGCGGTGTTGGCGCCGTCGAGGTCTCTCGGCAGGGCGGTCGCGGCCTCGCGGTCCGTGTCGTACCAGTGGGTGCGTTCCCCGTCGAAGCCGCCGGCCTCGGTGTGCGCGGCCAGCCGCTCGGCCCAGGCCCGGAACGAGGTGCTCTTGGGTCCGAGGTCGGGCCGCTGCCCGGCGCGCAGCGCGCGGTGGGCGGTGTCCAGGTCCTCCAGGATCAGCCGCCAGGACACCGCGTCCACCACCAGGTGGTGCGCGGCCAGCAGCAGGACCGGGTGCCGCTCTCCCTCGAAGCGGCACAGCGCGGCCCGCAGCAGCGGTCCGGTGGCCAGGTCGAAGCCGTCGGCGAGGCGCTCGGCCAGCCCGCCCAGCACGGCTTCGCGCCGCTGCGGCGAGCCGGCGGCGGGCAGCCGGTGGGTGCGCAGGTCCGGTGCGTCGCCGGGCGGGGTGCCGTGCTGGCGCCACCGGCCGTCGCCGAGCGGTTCGAACCGCAGGCGCAGCGCGTCGTGCTGTTCCAGGACGGCGGCCAGCGCGACCCGCAGCAGAGTCTCGTCGGTGTCCGGGTCGAGGCGGAAGGAGACCGACTGGGTGAGGCGGGCCGGGTCGCCGCCGAGGGTGTCGAACAGCCAGTGCTGGACGGGGGTGAGCGGGGCCTCGCCGACCACCGGGCCCTGTTCGGCGGCCACTGCCGGGGTCGGTGACTCCTCGGCGGCGAGGGCGAGTTCGGCCAGGGTCTGGTGGGCGAAGAGGTGCCGGGGGGTCAGGGCGAGGCCGACCCGGCGGGCCGCGGAGACGATCTGGATGCCCAGAATCGAGTCGCCGCCGAGCGCGAAGTAGTTGTCGTCGGCGCTCACCTCGGGCACGCCGAGCGTCTCGCACCAGATCGCGGCGAGGGTGCGCTCCGCGTCGGTGCGGGGCGGCCGGGCGCCGGCGGCGGCCGGGGCGGCCCACACCGGCTCGGGCAGGGCCCGCCGGTCGAGCTTGCCGGTGGCGCCGAGCGGCAGCCGCTCCAGCGGCACCACCAGTGCGGGCACCAGGTGGTCGGGAAGGGTGCGCCCGAGGAAGGCGCGCCACTCGGCGGCGTCCGGCAGCGCGCCGTCGCGGGGCACCGCGTAGCCCACCAGGCGCCGGTGGCCGTCGTGTTCGACCACCCGGGCGGCCGCCGCCGACACCCGTGGGTGGCGGGCGAGCGCGGTCTCGACCTCGCCGAGTTCGATCCGGAACCCGCGCACCTTGACCTGGTCGTCCGCGCGGCCGAGGTAGACGAGGTCACCGTCGGCCGTCCAGCGCACCAGGTCGCCGGTGCGGTACATCCGGCGGCCGGCGGGGCCGAACGGGTCGGGCAGGAACCGGGCGGCGGTCAGCCCGGGGCGGCCCAGGTAGCCGCGCGCCACGCCGGTGCCGCCCAGGTACAGCTCCCCCGGCGCGCCGACCGGCACCGGGCGCAGCCGGTGGTCCAGGACGTAGGCCCGGGCACCGCCGACGGGTCGGCCGATCGGCGGGTCGCGGTCGGGGTCGGCGGGGTCGCAGGCGAAGGCGGTGGCGTAGACGGTGGCCTCGGTGGGGCCGTAGATGTTCAGCACCCGGCAGCCGGGGACGGCTTCGCGCAGTCGGCGCACCGTCCGGGCGGGCAGTGCCTCGCCGGCCAGGACGACCGTGTCCGCGCCGAGGTGCACGGCGTCCTCCGCGAGCAGGCCGCCGAGGGCCGAGGGCACGGCGCTGAGCAGGCCGGCCCGGACCGGCCCGGGGCGCTCGGCCAGCGCCAGGAGGTCCGGGACGAGTTCCACGCAGCCGCCGGACAGCAGCGGCGAGAAGATCTCGAACACCGACACGTCGAAGTTCAGCGAGGTGGCGGCGACCACGTGGTGCAGGCCTCGGCCGCCGAACTCGGCCGCCGCCCAGTCGGTCAGGGCGAGCACCGAGGCGTGGGCGACCACCACGCCCTTGGGGCGGCCGGTGGAGCCGGAGGTGTGGATGACGTAGGCGGGGTGCTTCGGCAGCAGGGCGCCGAGCCGCTCCCGCTCGCCCACGGCGTCGCCCGGGGTGGCGGCCAGCCGGGTTGCGCACCCGGGGTCGTCCAGCAGGATCCGGGTGAACGGGCCCTGCGGGATCCGTCCTCGGGTCGCGGTGTCGGTGACCACGGCGTCGGGCCGGACGTCCGCGAAGAGGAACGCGATCCGCTCGGCCGGGTAGCCCGGGTCCACCGGCAGGTAGGCGGCGCCGCTCTTGAGCACCGCCAGCAGGGCCACGGCCAGGTCGGCGGTGCGGGGCAGCGCGAGGGCGACAAACCGCTCGGGGCCCGCGCCGGCCGCGATCAGCAGCCGGGCCAGCCGGTTGGACCGTTCGTCGAGTTCCCGGTAGGTCAGTCGCGCCCCGGCGGAGCGGACGGCCGGGGCGTCGGGCGTCCGGGCGGCCTGCCGGGCGAAGGCCTCGGGCAGGGTGAGCCGCGGTGCCTCGACGACCGCTCCGCCGAAACGTTCCACCAGCTCACGGCCCCGGCCCGGCTCCAGCAGCGGCAGGTCCTCCGCCGACCGGTCGAGGCCGGTCGCCAGCGCCGCCAGCAGGGTCCGCAGGCTCGCCCCGAGCCGCTCGACGGTCCCGGCGTCGAAGAGGGCCGGGTCGTGGTCGAGGTCGACCTCGATGGCCTCGCCGGGGGCCACCACCACGCTGAGCGGGTAGTTGGTCGGTTCCAGGACGCGTTCGGTCGCCACGCCCAGGCCGTGCCGGGTCAGCGTCCCCTCGTCGAAGGGGTAGTTCTCGAAGACCACGATGCTGTCGAACAGGCCGGTGCCACCCGGCAGTTCGCTCCAGGTCTGGAGCTGCGCCAGGGAGACGAAGTCGTACCGGCGGGCCTCCGACTGGGCGTCCTGCAGCTCCCGCAGCCAGTCCAGCAGCGGGCGCCGGGCGTCGATCCGCACCCGGGTGGGCAGGGCGTTGATGAACAGGCCCACCATCGCGGTCACGCCCGGGAGTTCGGCCGGCCGGCCGGAGACGATCGTGCCGAACACCACGTCGTCGCCGCCGCCGTAGCGGGAGAGCAGCAGCGCCCAGGCGCCCTGCAGCACGGTGTTGACGGTCAGGCCCGCCTGCCGGGCGGTCGTCCGCAGCCGCTCCGACAGCTCGGCGCCGAGGCTCACCCGCACCGACGCGGTGGAGGAGGCGCGGTGGGCCTCGGCCGGGCGGCGGTCCCGGGGCAGTTCGGTGGGGGCGGGGAAGCCCGCCAGGGTGTCGCGCCAGTACCGCTCGGCCCGGGCCGGATCCTGTTCGGACAGCCAGCGCAGGTAGTCGCCGAAGGGGGCGCGTTCGGTGAGCCTCGGCTGCTGCCCGGTGGTCAGCGCGGCGTACCGCTCGCACACCTCGTCGAAGACCTGGGCGGCGCTCCACCCGTCGAGCAGGACGTGATGGAAGGTCCACAGCACCCGCACCCGGGTCGGGGTCAGCCGGACCAGGGACAGCCGCATCAGCGGGGCGGTGCCCAGGTCGATGCCGGCCTGCCGGTCCTCGGCGAGCAGCCGGGCCGTCTCCCGCTCGACGCGGTCGGCCGGCCAATCCGTCCAGTCGTGGTAAATCACCGGGACCGTCACCCGCGGCTGGACGACCTGGAGCGGCTCGGCGGTGTCCTGCCAGGTGAGCCGGGTGCGCAGCACCGGGTTGGCGTCGGCGGTCCGCTGCCAGGCCTCGGCCAACGCCTGCGGGTCGGTGACCCCGGACAGGACCAGCTGGACCTGGTTGAGGTAGGTGCGGCCGTCCGGGTCGAGCAGGCTGTGGAAGAGCATGCCCGCCTGCATGGGCGTCAGCGGGTACAGGTCCGCGACGGCGCGGCCGTCCCCGGCGATCCGGTCCACCGCCGCCTGGTCCAGGCGGGCCAGCGGGAAGTCCGCGGGGGTGCGGCCGCCGGCGTCCGGGCGGGCGCAGTGGGCGACGATCCCCTCCAGCGCGCGGAGCACGGCGTCCGCGAGTTCGGTGACGGTCTGTTCACGGTGCCGGCCGGCGCTGTAGTACCAGCTGATCTCCAGCTCGTCGCCGTCGACCCGGGCGACCACGTCCAGCAGGTGCGGGCGCTCCGTACCGGGCGCCTCCGCGCCGCCGAGGCCACCGGGGACGGCGCGCACCAGCGCGGCGCCGTCCGCGGACCAGTCGAAGCGGCCCAGGTAGTTGAAGGTGATGCCGGGGGCCGGCGCGTCCGCCAGCCCCTCGTCCCGGGCGAGGTGGCGCAGCGCGCCGTACCCGACGCCGCGGTCCGGCACCGCCCGCAGCTGCTCCTTGACGGCCTTCAGCGCGGTGCCCCAGTCCCCGTCCGGGACGGCCAGGGCGACCGGGTGGAGGGAGGTGAACCAGCCGACCGTACGGGACAGGTCGAGGTCCTCGAACAGCCGGTCCTCGCGGCCGTGCCCCTCCAGTCCGATCGCGACGGTGCGCCGCCCGGTCCAGTCGGCCAGCACCCGGCCCAGGGCGGTGAGCAGGACGTCGTCGATCCGGGTGCGGTAGACCCCGGGGACCTCGCGCAGCAGGCCGTCGGTGCGCTCGCGGTCCAGCCGGACCGTCACGCTGCGCAGGTCGGCGGCGGTGTTGCCGCCGTCGCAGTCCACCGGGAGCGGGGTCGCGCAGGCCCGGGCGGCGGCCGCCCAGTGGGCGCGCTGGTCGGCGAAGCCGCCGCCCGCGGTGTGCTCGGCCAGGCGGCGGGTCCACTCCCGGACGGAGGTGGTGCGGGCGGGCAGCCGCAGCGGCCGGCCCTCCACGGCCTGCCGGTAGGCGGTCTCCAGGTCCTCCAGCAGCACCCGCCAGGAGACGCCGTCGACCACCAGGTGGTGGACGGCGAGCAGCAGCCGGGCGGGCCGGGTGCCGTCGGTGGCCTCGGGGGTGGGGACCAGCAGGCGGGCGGTGAGCAGCGGTCCCGCGGCCAGGTCGAACCCGGCGTGGGCGGCCTCGGTGACGGCGGCCTCGTCGCCGAGGTCGTGGACCTCCAGCAGGTCGGGGGCGGCGCTGTCCGCCGGGGCGCAGTGCTGCTGCCAGGTCCCGTCCGCCCCGGCGGTGAACCGGCAGCGCAGGGCGTCGTGGTGGGCCCACAGGGCCGTGAGCGCGCGGCGCAGCGCCTCCGGGTCGACCGGGCCGGGCGTCTCCACGACCACGGACTGGTTGAAGTACCCGGCGTACGGCGGGTGCGGGTCGAGGAACCAGCGCTGGATGGGCGTCAGGCCGACCTCGCCGCCGACCGACTCGGTGCCGGCCACGGCGACGACGGTGCCGGCGGCCGCGGCCAGCGCGGCCACGGTGGGGTGGCGGAACAGGTCGCGGGGGGAGAGCGCGAGGCCGGCGGCCCGGGCGCGGGAGACGACCTGGATGCTGAGGATCGAGTCGCCGCCGAGCAGAAAGAAGTCGTCGTCGACCCCGACCCGTTCCACGCCGAGCAGTTCGGCCCAGATCGCCGCGAGAAGGCGTTCGGTGTCGGTGCCCGGGGCGCGGTGGACGCGCTCCCCGGCCGCCGACCAGTCGGGGGCGGGCAGCCGTCGGCGGTCCACCTTGCCGTTGGCCGTCAGCGGGAGTTCGGGCACCGTGACGAAGGCCGCGGGCAGCATGTAGTCGGGCAGGTCGGCCGCCAAGTGGGCGCGCAGCGCGGCGGCGGCGGGCGGCTCGGCGCCGTCCGCCGGCACCAGGTGGGCGACCAGCCGCTTGCGGCCCGCGTCCTCGTGCAGCGAGACGACGGCCTCGGCGACGGCCGGGTGGGCGGTGAGCCGGGCCTCGATCTCGGCGGGTTCCACGCGGAAGCCGCGGATCTTGATCTGGTCGTCCGCGCGGCCCACGAAGTGCAGTTCGCCGTCCTCGCTCCACCGGGCGGTGTCGCCGGTGCGGTACATCCGGCTGCCGGGCGGCCCGAAGGGGTCGGCGAGGTAGCGGGCGGCGGTCTCGCCGGGCCGGCCCGCGTAGCCCCGGGCCAGTCCGGCGCCGGCGATGTACAACTCCCCGGTGATGCCGGGTGGTTGAGGCTGGAGCACACCGTCCAGAAGATACACCCGGGTGTTGTCCAGCGGGCGTCCGATCGGCAGCACGGCGGGCAGCGGGTCGCCGGCGCGGAAGGCCCGCCGGGTGGCGAAGGTGGTGGTCTCGGTCGGGCCGTAGCCGTCCACCACGGTGAGGTCGGGGCAGGCCTCCAGGACCTTGCGCACGACCGCGCCCGGCACCGCCTCGCCGCCGGTCCACACCTCGCGGGCGCCGCGCAGGCAGCCCGGGTCCTCCTGGGCGAGGAGGCGGAACAGCCCGGCGGTCAGCCACAGGCAGCGCACGCCCCGCTCGGTGACGGCGCGGCGGACGGCGGCGGCGTCCAGGTCCCCCGGCGGGGCCAGGACGGCGGTGCCGCCGCGCAGCAGCGGCACCCAGAGCTCGTAGGTGGCTGCGTCGAAGGCGTGCGGGGAGTGCACCAGCACCCGGTCGTGGTCGGCGAAGGCGCGGTCCCGGGCGAGCGCGGCGACATCGCGCTGACGCACCGCGACACCCTTGGGGGTGCCGGTGGAGCCCGAGGTGAACATCAGGTACTGGAGCTGGTCGGGGTGGACCGCCGCGAGGGCGGGCTGCGGCCGCTCGCCGGGGTCGGGCCGGTCGACCCGCAACACCCCTTCCGCCGGGAGCAGTTCGACGGCCGTCGGGGCCCAGTCCTCGTCGGTGAGCAACAGGTCCGCGCCCGCCTCGGCCAGCATGCGGTGCAGCCGCTCGCGCGGCGCCCGGCCGTCCAGCGGCACATAGACGCCGCCGGCGCGGACCAGGGCCAGCTGGACGGTGACCAGGGCGACGGACCGGTTCATCAGCACGCCGACCGGGCGCTCGGCGGCGACTCCGAGCGCGGCCAGCCGTCCGGCCAACACGGCCGCGCGGGCGTCGAGTTCACGGTAGCTGAGGTGCTCGTCCGCGGCCTCCAGGGCGATCGCGTCGGGGGTGCGGCGCACCTGCTCGGCGAAGAGCTCGGCGACGCTGCGCCCGGGGCGCTCGACGGCCGTGTCGTTCCAGTCGGCGAGGATCCGCCGGCGCTCCCCGGCGGTCAGCAGCGGCAGTCGCGCGGGCGGGCGCCCGGCCCCCTCGGGCATGCCGGTCAGCAGGGCCGTGAGCTGCCCGGCCATCCGCCGGACCGTGTCGGCGTCGAACAACCGCGGGTCGTAGCACAGGCGCAGGTCCAGTTCGGGCCCCGGGTGGGCCAGCAGGGTGAGCGGGTAGTTGGTGGTCTCGATGCCGTCCAGCTCGCGCAGGCGCAGGCCGTGCCCGGCGGCCGCTTCGGCGTCGACCGGGTAGTTCTCGACGACCACGATGCTGTCGAACAGGGCGCTCTGCTCGGGGAGTTCGGTGGCGGCGCGCAGGCGGGTGAGCGGGACGAAGCCGTGCCGCCGGTCCTCGCTCTGCTCCTCCTGCAGCTCCCGGAGCCAGTCCAGCAGGCTCCGGTCGGCGGGCACCGCGGTCCGGGTGGGCAGGGTGGTGATGAACAGGCCGGTCATCGCCTCGACCCCGGGCAGCTCGGGCGGGCGCCCGGACACGGTGGTGCCGAACACCACCTCGTCCCGGTTCGCCTGACGGCCCAGCAGGATCGCCCACGCGCCCTGGACCAGGGTGCCCAGGGTGAGGCCCGAGGTCCGCGCGAGCCCCTCCAGCGCCCGGGTCGCGTCGGCGGTCAGCGTGAACGGCACGGCCTGGGTGGACTCCGCGCGGTGGCTCCGCAGCGGCTCGCGGTCGTAGGGCAGCGGCGTCGCCTCGGTCAGCCCGGCGAGGCGTCGGCGCCAGTACTCCTCCGCCTCCGCCGGGTCGCGTTCGCGCAGCCAGGCCACGTAGTCGCGGTAGGGCCGGCGGTCCGGCACGGTGCCGTACGGGACCTCCGCCGTGCCGGACCCGGACCGGGCCAGGGCCGCGTGGACGGCGAAGACGTCGGACAGCACCTGGAAGAGGCTCCAACCGTCCAGGATCAGGTGGTGGAAGGACCAGAGCACCCGCACGCGGGTGTCGGAGAGGCGGATGAGCACCAGGCGCTGGAGCGGGGCACTCGCCAGGTCGAGGCCCCGGGCCCGGTCGCGGTCCAGGAGGTCGGCCAGTCGGCCGCGGTGCTCCCGCTCGGGGATCTCGCGCCAGTCCAGCCGGGTCACCGGCACGGTCGCCCGGCGCCGCACCACCAGCAGCGGCTCGGGGACGTCCTGCCAGCGGACGTGGGCGCGCAGCACCGAGGCGCGGTCGCTCACCCGCTGCCAGGCGGCGGCCAGCGTCCCGGGGTCGGGCACGCCGTCCAGGACGAAGTCCAGCTGCTGGAAGTAGGCGCCGCTGTCCTCCTCGGCGAGGCCGTGGAAGAGCATGCCGGACTGGGTGGGCGTCAGCGGGAGGACGTCCTCCACCGCGCCCGGGTCGTCCCCGGTGATCCGGTCCACGGCTGCCTGGTCGAGCCGGGCCAGCGGGAAGTCGGACGGGGTGCGTCCGGCGGCGCCCGGGCGGGCCGCGTGGCGGGCGAGGTCGGCCAGTTCCGCGGCGAACCGTTCCGCCAAGGCCTCGACGGTGGCGCGCCGGTGCCGCCCCTCGGCGTAGAACCAGGTGAACTCCAGCGCGTCGCCGTCGAGTTGCCCGACCACCTCCAGGGCGTGCGGGCGCCCGGCGCTCGGGTCGGCGTCCAGTTCCAGGGCCCGGAAGGTGCTGCGGTACAGCCCGGCGGTGTCGTCCGGGTCGTCCTGGACGTCCATCCGGCCGAGGTAGTTGAAGCTGATCCGCGCGGCCGGGGTGTCCGGGGCCGTCCCGGGGCGCCCCAGGTGGCGCAGCACGTCGAAGCCGAGGCCGCGGCGGGGAACGGCGCGCAGCTGTTCCTTGACCTGCTTGAGGACGGTGTCCCAGTCGGCCTCAGCGGGCACGGCCAGTGCGACGGGGTGCCGGGTGGTGAACCAGCCGACGGTGCGGCTGACGTCGAGGTCGGCGAAGAGCTCCTCGCGCCCGTGCCCCTCGACGTCCACCACGACCCGGTCCAGCCCGCCGGCCGCGCACAGGGCCCGGCCGAGGGCGCTGAGCAGCACGTCGTTGGCCTGGGTGCGGTAGGTGTCGGGCAGGGTGCGCAGCAGGGCGGCGGTGTCGGCGGGGCTGAGGCGTACGGTCACCGAGCGGGCCGAGGCGTAGCCGTCGGGGCCGGTCAGCTCGTCCGGGAACGGGCCGGCCTCGCGCGCCTCGTCCGCCTCGGCTCCGCCGTCCCCGTCGCCCCCGTCGCCCCTGTCGCCCCTGTCGCCCGAGTCGGGCGGCGCCGGGAGGGCCCGCGCCCAGTACTCCGTCTCGTCCTCGAAGCCGCCCGTGGCGGCGAACGCGCCGAGCCGCTCGGCCCACTGGCGCAGCGGCGAGGACTTCGCCGGCAGCACCGCCGCCGCGTCGCGCCCGTCGCGGCGGGCCCGGTAGGCGGCGTCAAGGTCCGCCAGCAGCACCCGCCAGGAGACCCCGTCGACCACCAGGTGGTGGACGGCCAGGTGCAGGACCGGCGCCAGCCCGGCCCCGCGCTCGTGCAGCACGGCGCGCAGCAGCGGCCCGCCGCTCAGCTCGAAGGGGCCGAAGTGCGGGCTGTCGCCGTCCGGTCCGGTGTGGCGGCCCAGCCGGATCCGGGGCGCCCGGTCGTCGATGTGCCAGTGCACGTCGGCGGCGGCGCCGGCCGGGCCGTCGGGGGCCGTGAAGACCGAGCGCAGGGCGTCGTGGTGGGCGACCAGGTCGTTCAGGGCGGCCTCCAGCGCCGCCGGGTCCGGGTCGTCCCGCAGGAGGAGGGAGAGCACCTGGTTGAAGTGGCCGGCGCGGCCGGCGGCCCGGTCGAACCACCAGCGCTGGATCGGGGTCAGCACGCCGGTCCCGGTCGCGGCCACCGGGGCGGGGGCGGCCGGCCGTTCGGCGGCGTCCGCGCAGCGGGCCAGCGCGGCGACCGTCTGATGCCGGTAGAGGTCCCGGGAGGTCACCGGCAGCCCGCTCTGCCGGGCCCGGGCCACCACCTGGATGCCGAGGATGGAGTCGCCGCCGAGGTCGAAGAAGTTGTCGTCCGCGCCGACGCGTTCCAGCCGCAGCACCTCCGCCCAGATGACGGCGAGCGCGCTCTCGGTGGGGGTGCGGGGGGCGACGTGACGGACGGCGGGCACGGCGGGGCCCGGGTCGGGAAGCCGGCCGCGGTCGAGCTTGCCGTTGGGGTTGAGCGGCAGGGCCGGCAGCGGCACGACCGTCGAGGGGACCAGGTAGTCGGGCAGGGCCAGGCCGAGCGCCCGGCGCACCGCCTCCGGTTCCACCCGGCCTCCCGGGACGGGCACCACATAGCCGACCAGGCGCCGGGGGCCGTCCCCCTCGTAGACGGTGGCGGCGGCCTCCGCGACGCCCTCGCAACGCCGCAACGCCTCCTCCACCTCGCCCAGTTCGATCCGGAAGCCGCGGACCTTGACCTGCTGGTCGCTCCGGCCGAGGTACTCCAGGTCGCCGTCGGCGTTCCAGCGCACCAGGTCCCCGGTGCGGTACATCCGCTCCCCCGGCAGGCCGTACGGGTCGGCGACGAACCGGGCGGAGGTCAGCCCGGCGCGGCCCAGGTAGCCGCGTGCCAGGCCGCCGCCACCGAGGTACAACTCGCCTACCACACCTGGGGGTTGCGGGCGCAGCGCGGAGTCGAGGACATAGGCCCGGGTCCGGGCGATCGGTCGGCCAATCGGCGGCGCCTGCTCCGGCAGCCGGTCACCGGCGAACCAGGCCGTGGCGTACACGGTGGCCTCGGTGGGGCCGTAGACGTTGGCGATCGCGCTGCCGGGCAGGGCGTCGCGCAGGTCGCGCAGCGCCTGGGCGGAGAGGGCCTCGCCGGCCAGCACGGCGGTGTCGGCGTCGACCGCGGCGGCGCCGCCGGTGATCAGCCGGGAGATCACCGAGGGCACCCCGCTGACCAGGCCGACCTGCCGCGGGACGGGCTCGTCGGCGAGGGCGGACAGGTCGGCGACCAGTTCGACGGTCCCGCCCGCCAGCAGCGTGCAGAGCAGTTCGAAGACCGACACGTCGAAGTTGAGCGAGGTGGCGGCGACCACATGGTCCAGCCCGCCGGGCCCGAACCGCTCCAGCGCCCAGCGGGCGAACTCGACGACGCTGCGGTGGGTGACCACGACGCCCTTGGGCCGGCCGGTCGACCCCAAGGTGTAGATGACGTACGCGGGGTGCTCCGGCAGCAGCGGGCCCAGCCGGTCGGCGTCCGTCGGATCGGTGTCCGTCGGATCGGTGTCCGTCGAGTCGGCGAGGTCGGCGAGGCCGCCGGAGTCGGCGAAGCCCGCGGCGGCGCAGTCCTCCAGCAGCAGGACGGGGCAGTCCTCGGGCAGCGCGGCCGCCGTCTCCCGGGTGGCGAGGACCAGGGCGGGCCCGGCGTCCCCCAGCATGAAGCGGACCCGCTCGGCCGGGTAGCCGGGATCCACCGGCAGGTACGCCGCGCCCGACTTCAGCACCGCCCACAGCACCGACGGCAGTTCGGCGGAGCGGGGCAGGCAGACCGCGACCAGCCGCTCCGGTCCCGCGCCGCGGGAGACCAGCAGCCGCGCGAGGCGGTTGGCGCGCCGGTTCACCTCCGCGTAGTCCAGCCGCACCGGGCCGCAGACCACGGCGGTCCGCTCGGGGGTACGGGCCGCGCTCGCCTCGAACAGCCCGGGCAGCACGGTGTCCGGGAGGTCGCACCGGGTACGCGCGGGCGGGTTCCAGGCGTCGATCAGGGTGCGCTGCTCCTCCTCGGAGAGCATGGGGAGTTCGGCGAGGGTGCGCTGCGGTCCGTCGGCCATCCCCGCCAGCAGGCGGTGCAGGTGGCGGGTCATCCGGGCCACGGTGCGCCGGTCGAACAGGTCCGTGTTGTACTCCACGGTGAGCGCGCAGCCGCCGGCGTCCTCCGGGGTGAACTCCAGCACCAGGTCGAACCGGGCGGCCGGGCGGGGCAGCGGGTGGTCCTCGAAACGCAGGCCTCCGGCAGGCGGCGGCGTGGTGCCGGCCTGCTGGACGACCAGGACCTGGACCAGCGGGGTCCGGCTGGGGTCCCGGGGCGGGGCCAGTTCCTCGACCACCCGGTCGAACGGCACCGCGGCGTGGGCGAAGGCGTCCAGCAGGGTCGTGCGCACGCTCTCGACGAACCGGTCGACGGTGGCCTTCCCGTCCACGTCGGCGCGCAGCACCACGGTGTTGACGAAGAAGCCGGTCACCTCCTCCAGCTCCCGGCGGTCGCGCCCGTTGGTCACGGTGCCGAACACCACGTCCCGCTGGCCGGAGTAGCGCGAGAACAGCAGCGCGGACGCCCCGGCGAACAGGGTGAACACCGTCGTGCCGCGCCCCGCGGCCAGGTGCCGCAGCCGGGCCGTCAGGTCGGCCGGGAGGTGGTGGCGGTGCGCCGCGCCGGCGGTGGTGCGCAGCGCGGGCCGGGGCCGGTCGGTGGGCAGTTGCAGGGGCTGCAGGTCCGCCAGGCACCGCTTCCAGTAGGCGAGGTCCGCCGTGTCCGCGGGTCCGCCCCCGGCGGCCCGGCGGCGCTGTTCCCAGGCCGCGAAATCGGGGTACTGGAGGGCGGGCACGGGCAGCCCGTCCGCCTCGCCGGAGACCTCCGCCCGGTAGAGCGCGGCCAGTTCGCGGGTGAGGACGCCCACCGACCAGCCGTCGGTGATGATGTGGTGCTGCCCCACCAGCAGCAGGTGTTCCTCGGCGGTGAGCCGGATCAGCAGCGCCCGGGCGAGCGGGCCGTCCGTCAGGTCGTAGGGGCGGCTCAGCTCCTCGGCCAGCAGGCGGTCGGCCGCCTCGGCGCGTTCCGGCGCGGGCAGAGCGCCGAGGTCGGCGGTGCGCAGGTGCAGGGCGCCGGCCTCGGCGACGCACTGGACGAGCTGCCCGTCGACGGTGGCGAAGGTGGTGCGCAGCGAGTCGTGGCGGGCCGCGAGCCGGCCCAGCGCCCGGCCCAGGGCCTCGGCGTCGGGTGTTCCGTGCAGCCGCAGGGCGACGCCGGTGTTGTACTCGCTTCCGCCGGCGGTGAGGTCGTCGAGGAACCAGAGCCGTCGCTGGGCGCTGGACAGCGGCAGCGGCGCGTCGCGCGGGGCGGGCGGGATCGGCTCCGGCGGCGCGGCGGCGTGCTGGTTGTCCAGCAGCTGGGCGAGGGCGGCGACGGTGCGCGCGGTGAAGACGTCCCGGAGGGTGAGCCGGGCGCCCAGCCGCTCCGCGATCCGGGTCAGGGTGCGGGCGGCGAGGATCGAGTCGCCGCCGAGGTCGAAGAAGTCGTCCGTCACCCCGACGGCGTCGACGCCCAGGACCTGGGCCCAGACGGCCGCCAGGGTGCGTTCGCGCTCGGTGCGGGGTTCGGCGGGTGCGGCCGTGGTCGGACGGGCGGGCGCCGGCAGCGCCCGCTGGTCGATCTTGTGCTGCGGGGTGAGCGGCAGCGCGGCCAGCACGAGGACGGCGGACGGCACCAGGTGGGCCGGCAGGGCTGCGGCCAGGGCCGCGCGCAGCGCCGCCGGGTCGGGGGTGCGCTCCGGGTCGGCGGGCGTGACGTAGCCGACCAGCCGCTCCCGGCCCAGCTCGTCCTCCCGGACCACGACGACGGCCTGGTCGACGTCGGGGTGCGCCCGCAGGGCGGCCTCGACCTCCCCCGGTTCGATGCGGAAGCCGCGGATCTTCACCTGCCGGTCGAGTCGGCCGAGGAACTCCAGTTCCCCGTCGACTCTCCGGCGGGCCCGGTCGCCGGTGCGGTAGAGCCGGGCCCCGGGCGGTCCGAAGGGGTCGGCGACGAAGCGGGCGGCGGTCAGACCGGGGCGGCCCAGGTAGCCGCGGGCGACGCCTTCCCCGCCGATGTACAACTCGCCATCGACACCCGGCGGCTGGGGCCGCATGGCGTCGTCCAGTAGGTACGCCCGGGCGTACGGCAGCGCGTCGCCGATGGTCGGGGTGCCACTGCCGGCGGTCAGCGGCCCGGTCCAGGTGGCGACGATGGTGGCCTCGGTCGGGCCGTAGGAGTTGACCATGCGTCGGCCGGGCGCCCAGCGGTCGACCAGGTCGGCGGGGCAGGCCTCGGCTCCGACGATCAGGGTGCGCAGGTGGCGGCCCGCTCCGGCGGGCACGGTGGCCAGCGCCGCCGGCGGGATGAGGGCGTGGGTGATGTGGTGGTCGTCCAGCACGGCGGCGAGTTCGTCGCCCAGCCACGGGCCGTCCGGTGGGATCACCAGGGTGGCACCGGCCAGGACGGAGATGAACAGTTCCAGGACGGAGGCGTCGAAGCTGGGCGAGGAGAACTGCAGCACCCGGTCGCCCGGGCGCACGGCGTACCGCTCGACGGCCGCCTCGGTGAACCCGCCGATCCCACGGTGGGTGACGACCACGCCCTTGGGTGTCCCGGTGGAGCCCGAGGTGTAGATCACGTAGGCCGCGTGGTCGAGGCCGGTCGCGGCGCCGAGCACCTCCGGGGTGTCCGGGGCGCCGGTCCCGGCCTCCAGTACCGCGCGGACCCGGGCCGGATCGTCCAGGACCACGGCGGGCGCGGCGTCGGCGAGCATCAGCGCCCGCCGCTCGGCGGGGTAGCCGGGGTCCACGGGCAGGAAGGCGGCGCCCGTCCGCACCACGGCGAGCTCGGCGGCGACGAGTTCCATCGAGCGCGGCAGGACCAACGCCACCGTCCGTTCCGTCCCGGTGCCGCGCCGTCCCAGGTCTCGGGCCAGCCGGTCGACCCGGTCCGCCAGGTCCCGGTAGGTCCAGGTGCGCCGCCCGTCGGTCACCGCGGGGGCGTGCGGGGTGCGGGTCACCCGGGCGGCGAACAGCTCGTCGAGCGTCCGGTGCGCCGGCGACGGGGGCGCGTCGCCGCGCGGCGCTGCGGTGGCGTCGCCGGCCCGCGACGGGGCGGACGTGCGCACGGGCTGGGCAGGCCGGTCGGCCATGGCGGAAGATCCTTCCGGACGGGGAGAGGATGCGACGCGGGCACCCGGGCGGGCGGGAACGGCCCCGGGGTCCGCGGGAACGGTGTGACGGCGGCGCGGGCGTGCCGGGGGTGAGCCCGGTACGGGAGAGGCGGTGCGGGCGTGCCGGGGGTGAGCCCGGTACGGGGAGCGGCCCGGACTGCTCAGGCGGGGTCGACCCGCCGTGCGGTGCGCCCGGAGACCTGCACCCGGTCGATCGCCCCGGTGCCGGGGTCCCGGTGGAAGCGTCCGCCGGGTTCGGGGCGGCCGGTGTCGGGGGCGAGCAGGTCGTAGGAGAGGTCGGCGAAGCAGCGCATCGGAATCGGCAGGTCGCCGTCCACGGAAAGGGTCGAGGATCCGTCGCGGGCCGGCTCGACGCGGTAGCGGATCCCACCGTTGACGTAGCTGCCCGCGCACTCGGGCAGGACGACCGGGTCGCCCGAGGCGGCGGGTGCGACCGCGGCGGGCACCCGGAGGTCGATCAACTCGGCCAGGTCTTCGGCGAGTTCGCGCCAGAGCGCGGTGGCAGCCCCGGCGTTGCCGGTGAAGGCGACCACCACACCGCTGTCCGGTTCGACCCGCAGATGGCAGGAGGTACCCAGGGCGTTGCCGTCGTGCCCCCACCACGGCCGCTCGTCCTGGCGGTAGAGGGCCAGGCCCGGCCCCCAGCCGTCGGCGAGCGCACCCGGCCGGGCGGCGGGCTGCGGGCGGCACATCCCGTCGGCGACGGCCTCCGGCAGGACGGCGCCGCGGCCGGCCAGGGCGGCACCGAGCGCGGCCAGGTCCAGGGCGCTCAGCAGCAGGGCTCCGGCCGGCGCCTCCAGTGGGGCGAGGTTCTGCGCGACCGGGCGGACCCGGCCGGTCGCGGTGTTGAGCGCGTGGCCGACGGCGACCGGGCGCACGGCGGCGGGCGCGCCGATGAAGGCGGGCGCGGTACCGAGCGGGTCGAGCAGCAGGGTGCGGACCGCCTCGAGCCAGGGCATCCCGGTCACCGTCTCCACCAGGCGCCCGGCGGCGACGTAGCCGGCGTTGGAGTAGGAGAAGTCGGTTCCGGGCGGGAACAGCTCGTCGTCGGCGGTGCACACGGACGCCAGGTAGTGCGCCGCGGTGGTCCGGGCGGCCGCGTCGGAGTCCGGTCCGGTGGGCAGCCCCCCGGTGTGGCTGAGCAGGTGGCGAATCGTTACTTCAGGCATCCGTCGGAGTTCGGGGAGGTGATCGGCGACCCGGTCGTCGAGGTCGAGGTCGCCGTCGTCGGCGAGGAGCATCACCAGGGCGGCCGTGTAGGGCTTGGTGAGCGAACCCACCGGCACGGCGGTGTCCGCGGTGAAGAGCGCGCCGGTGGCGGCGTCGGCCACACCGGTGTGCAGGACGACGGTCTCCGGACCGGTGTCCACCACCAGCTGCGCGCCGGGCACCCGGTGCGTGCACGCGAGCATGTCGAGCCGGTGTTGCAGTTCACGTCGTGAAGGGACCGGCGCGCGCTCACGGACCGGCACGGAGACGGAGTACGGCATTGGCGGAAGCTCCCGTTGACTGGCTCTCGGGCGCGGACGCGGCAGACGCCCGCGGATGAATTCCGGATTACTGAAGTGCGCCCGGCGCATTTTCCGGTCGCCCGCGCCCCCGGCTCGCGACTCGCGACTCGCGAGAACAATGGGAATGCCCGGGTGGGTCACGGCGCGGCGCAGCACCCACTCGGGCGGGGAACCGTTCCGGCCCGCCTCGACGCACACCTCGGCCGGACAACACGAATGCACCGCAATCCGCGACACCGCGGAAACGGTGAACGACCGAATGCGCTTACCCCGTCAGCGGGCCCCGACAGGAACCCCAAACCCGCCCGGTCGCGCTACCCGGCATGGCAATCCCCCCTGCTCCGCTCCCCCGCGACCCTCGTGCGGACCCTGCCGCGACGGCCGTGGTGGACGGCGCAAATCCGTGACGAACCGAACGCCCGGACGGCGAACGCGGAACAGTCTTCACGGCGCGTCACCCTCTCGCAACCCCCGGCGATTGAACGGAAAGCAACTCTCCAAGAAAGCGGAAGGGCAAAATCGCAGGTGCGCCTCCATTACTCCGCCGTAGCACCTGATGACGGATGCGGCTCTTTTGGCCGAAACCGTAACGGTCGAATCCGCGCGGCCCGTTCCCTTCCTGCACACGGTCCTCAATCGCCAGCGGAGTCACTCGGGCATTCCCGCGAAACCCGGTTCTCCCTCGGCTCACACCCGTCCGTCCGCCGATGTCACGTTCCGCCGCGCCGCCCGGTCCACCTGTCGGGTGCGGCCGTTCCGCACCACGACGAACGCGGAATGAAGGGAGCATCGCCATGAAGGCCGTCATCGTGTGCGTCTCGGTGTCCCACGGCAACACCAGGAGGATCGCCGAGGTCATGGGCCGGGCCCTGGCCGCCCCGGTGATCGAACCCGAAGAGCTGGATCCGGCCGAACTCGCCGCCTATGATCTGGTCGGCTTCGGCTCCGGGATCTTCACCGGGACGTTCCACCCGCGACTGCGCGGCTTCGTCCGCTCGATCCCGCCGGCGGCACCCCGCCGGGCCTTCGTCTTCGCCACCAGCGGGCTACCCGAACCCCGGTTCCGGCCCTTCACCCGCTCCCTGGTGCGGCTCCTGGAACCGAAGGGCTTCGAGGTGGTCGACACCTTCACGGCGCGCGGGTACGACACCTGGCTCCCGTTCAGGCTCGTCGGCGGCATCAACCGGCACCGGCCGGACGCCGGCGATCTGGCGGCGGCCCGGGTGTTCGCCGAGGGACTGCGGCCCCGGCCCGGCGCGGCGTCCTGACCTCGGCCGGGGCCGGTCACTCGACGGCGCGGAGCGTCCGCGTCCGACGCACCGTCGCCGGCACGGGCCGGCGACGGGTGAGGACCAGCAGCAGGGCGAGCTGGGTCACCGCCCCGACCGCCTGGCCCAGCCACACGCCGTTCACCCCCAGCGGTCCCGCCAGCCCGGCCGACGAGGCGAGTTGGACTCCGAGGCCGAGCGGCACCGAAAGCACCAGCGACCGCCGGCCGCCCGTCGCCTGGTGGAGGCCGCCGAGGGCGACCACCAGGGCGTACGGCAGCAGGGAGAACGCCGCCGTGCGCAGGAAACCGACGGACTGGGCGGCCACCGCCGGGTCGTCGGTGAAGAGCCCGGCCAGCGGAGCGGCGAGGAGGGCGGACAGCACCGCCGCCCCCGCGCCGAGCAGCGCGGCGAGCCGGACGGTGGCGCGCCGCAGGGAGTGCAGGGTCTCGTCGCGGCCGGCGCCGGTGAGGTGCGCGGCCCGGATCGCGGCGGCCTGACGCACGGCGTAGAAGGCCATGGTGACGACGAGCAGCAGCCGGTAGCCGATCCCGTACCCCGCCACCGCCGCCATTCCGAAGCCCGCCGCCAGGCCGAGTTGGGCGGTGCCGACCGCCATCCGGGTGGTGAAGTCCAGGCCGAGGGGCGCACCCGCGCGGACGATCCGCAGCGCCGCCGCCCCGACGCCCCGTACCGCGCCACCGGTCCACGGCCGCACGCGCAACCGCTGCCGCTGCCGCTTCCTCAGCCTCAGCGTGACGGCGAGGGCAACCGCCCGGGAGGCCGCCAGGGCCAGGGCCGCGCCGGTGACACCGAGGGCGGGCAGCGGCCCGGGGCCGAGGATCAGCAGGGGGTCGAGCACCAGCAGCAGGGCGTTGGAGAGCAGGGCGATCCGCATCGGGGTGCGGGTGTCGCCGGTGCCCTTGAAGAGCTCGTCGGCGACGCGCTGGGCGAAGAAGAGGGCGAAGGCCGGGAAGGCGACCGTGAGGTACTCGGCCGCCCGGGCGGCGGCCTCGCCGTCGAGGAGGGCGGCCGCGAGCCGGTCGCGCAGCAGGAAGCCGGGCACCGCGAGGGCGAGGCTGCCGACGAGGCAGAGGCGCCAGGCGGCCCGGGTGGTGCGGGCGGCTTCCTCGTGGTCGCCCGCACCGAGGGCGCGGGAGAGCCGGACGCTGGTGCCGGAGGAGACCACCAGGACGAGTCCGAGCAGCAGGTTCTCGACGGTGCCGGCGAGGGTGACGGCGGCGACAGCGGTCCCGCCGAGGCCGGCCACCCAGAGGGTGCCGATCACCGAGGCGATCACACCGGACAGCAGTTCGACGTAGACCGGTCCCGCCAGTGCGGCCAGTCGGGACAGTTGTCCGCGCATGCCTCTTCCCCCATTCCGTTCCGCCACCCGGTCCACGCCCCCGCCCACTCTCAGGCCCAGACCCAGATCGACGGCTGCCTCGATTCGAGCTATCCCGAACAGAGATACATCGAATCGATGCATCTCGACAAGAGGTAGCATGGCACCGCCACGGGGGCGCACTGCGACGAAAGGGCCTCAACCGTGCTGACCCTCGCGATCCTCGGTTTCCTGTACGACCAGCCACTGCACGGCTACCAGCTCAAGTCCCGGATCACCGGCCTGACCGGCCACGTCCGACCGGTCAGCGACGGCGCGCTCTACCCCGCGATCACCCGGCTGGAGAAGGCCGGGCTGCTGCACCGCCGCACCGAACCGGGCAGCGGCGCCGCGCCGCGCCAGACCCTGGAGCTCACCGAGGAGGGCCGGGCCGAACTGCTACGCCGACTGGCCGACCCCGAGCAGGCCGAGATCACCGACCAGATGCGCTTCTTCGCACTCGCCGCCTTCCTCCACCACCTCGCCGACCCGGCCCGGCAGGCCGCCGTCCTGCGCCGTCG
Source organism: Kitasatospora sp. NPDC101155 (assembly GCF_044768305.1). NCBI lineage: Bacteria > Bacillati > Actinomycetota > Actinomycetes > Kitasatosporales > Streptomycetaceae > Kitasatospora > Kitasatospora sp. NPDC101155. The sequence goes on from NZ_JBIWPN010000007.1 coordinate 160,985, forward strand.
GCTGGCCTTCCTGGAGGCCCCGAGCAGCTTCTTCTACGACGGGGACGGCGAGCCGGTCGCCGCCGAGCGCGAGCCGAACCCGTTCCGACGAGGCATGCTGCTGGTAGCCCGGGCCTCCGGCGCCGCCGAGCGGGCCTGGCTGACCGACACCATCGCCGAGCTGGAACGCTAGAACAGTCCGTACGCGCCCGGCCGAACAGCAGCGCGACGGAGTGGAATTACGCCTTTCCACACCTGGCCCCACCCGGCCCGCGCGTCGCTATGATGACCCGTCTCACGTCCACGGCGCCCCTCCGCGGCGTGACCCACCACCGCGCTCCGCCCGTCTCCTGGAGGCAGCCGTGCCCAGTGAAGTGACCGCAGCCGCCCGTCCCGTGCCGCTGAAGCTGGACGACATCCCCGGCTGGTTCTTCGGTCTGGACCGGGCCGCCTTCGCCCATCTGCTCTCCCAGCAGAGCGAGGCCGGAGTCAAGGGCGACATCCTGGAGCTCGGCAGCTACCTCGGCCGCAGCGCGGTGCTGCTCGGCGACCACCTGCGGCCGGGCGAGCGGCTGACCGTCTGCGACCTGTTCGACTCCGAGGCGGGCGACGACGACAACGCGGCCGAGATGACGATGTCCTACCGCAAGACGCTCACCCGCAGCGCCTTCGAGTCCAACTACCTCGCCTTCCACAGCGAGCTGCCCGAGATCGTCCAGGCGCCCACCTCGGTACTGGCCGACGGCCGGATCCCGGCGGGCAGCTGCCGGTTCGTCCATGTGGACGCCTCTCACCTGTACGAGCACGTCGCCGGGGACATCACCGTGGCGAAGGCCGCCCTCGCCGAGGACGGCCTGATCGCCCTGGACGACTACCGCTCCGAGCACACCCCGGGCGTCTCGGCGGCGGTCTGGGAGGCGGTCTTCACCGGCGGCCTGCGCCCGGTGCTGCTCACCCCGATGAAGTTCTACGGCACGTGGGGCGACGCCGCGGCCGCCCGGCAGGTCCTGCTGGAGCGCGACTGGCGGGCCGAGGGCTACACCACGGACGAGGACACCATCGCCGGACAGCGCGTCCTGCGGCTCAACTACCAGGTCAAGACACCCGCGACGGTCCAGCGCTCCACCTCGCGCCGGCTCGCGCTGGACCTGCTGCCCCCGGTCGCCACCCGCGCGACCCGCCGGGTGCTGCGGACACTGCGCGAGCGCCGCGCCGTCCGGCCGACACCGAACGCCTGAGGCTCAGCGGGCGGCCACCACCGCCGTCCGGGGCACCAGGGCGTAGGCCAGCACCGCGCCCAGCATCCCGACGGCGGCGGCCGCGAGCAGCACCCGGTTCAGCCCGTCGACCGGCACGGCGCCGCCCCCTTGGAACAACACGCCGAAGGCCGCGACCCCGAGGGTCTGCCCCAGCTGGCGGAAGGTGGTCATGGCCCCGGCGGCCATGCCCGCCCGCTCCGGGGGCAGCGCCGCGAACACGGCGGCGCCCGTCGCCGGGCCCGTCAGCCCCACGCCGATGCCCGTCAGCACCAGTCCGCACGCCGGCGACCAGGCCGAGGAGTGCCCGTCCAGACCCGCCTGCGCCGCGCACCCCAGCCCGCTCAGCAGCAGCCCGGTGCCGAGCACGGCCCGCGGCGACCTGCCGTGCAGCCGACGCCCGCTGACCAGCGAGGCGGCGAAGGAGGCCAGCGCGAGCGGCATCAGCGCGAGCCCGGCCCGCACCGGCCCGAGGCCGAGGCCCTCCTGCAGCCACACCGAGGTATAGACCAAGGCCGAGAAGGCGGCCGTCGCGGCGAGCACGCACGCCATCGCGGCCGAGAAGAACGGCCTCGCGAACAGCCTCAGGTCCAACAGGGGTGCGGCGCTGCGCAGTTCGATCCGGCCGAAGGCGGCCAGCGCGAGCCCGGAGAGGGCCAGCAGGCCGAGCACGGTCGGCGACGTCCAGCGCCGCACCCCCGCCAGGGACAGCGCGTAGGTCAGCGCGCCGGCGGCCAGCGCGAACGCGGCCGTCCCGGGGACATCGACGCGGGCCGTGCCCGCGCCCCGCAGCCCGGCGGGCAGGCCCCGCAGCGCCAGCACCACGGTGAGCGCGACGAGCGGCAGGTTGAGGAGGAACACCGCCCGCCAGCCGAGGTACTGGGTGAGGACGCCGCCGACCACCGGGCCGAGCGCCGCCGCCAGCCCGGTCACCGCGCCGAAGACGCCCATCGCCCGCCCCAGGTCCGGCCCCCGGTAGACCGAGCCGATCAGCGCGAAGGCGGTCACGGCCATCGCCGCGCCGCCGACGCCCTGCAGCGCGCGAGCGGCGACCAGCGCCCCCACACCCGGCGCCAGCCCGCAGACCAGCGAGGCGCATCCGAACACCGCGAGACCCGCGGCGTAGACCGCGCGTGCCCCGAGGCGGTCCACCAGGGCGCCCATGGGGAGCATCAGGACGGCCAGCACCAGCGTGTAACCGTCGACCACCCACTGCAGTTCGGACAGCGGGGCCGACAGCGCCGCCCCGATCCCGGGCAGGGCGACGGACAGGACCGTGGTGTCGAGCAGGAACAGGAACGTGCCGAGACAGACGGCCGTCAGGGGCCACCAGGTGCGCATGAGGCTTCCTCCGTGGAGCTTCGTCGTGGACGCCCACACCGTCCCGAGCGCGGCCCCGCGCCCACCAGCCAGGCCCGCCACGGCGGCGGATACTGGCACACTGACGGCCCATGAAGACGGATACCGTCACCCTTGACGCGATCGACCACGGCCTGGTGCACGCCCTGCAGATCGACGGCCGAGCCCCGCTGCGCCTGATCGGTGAGGCCCTCGGCGTCTCCGAGAGCACCGTCGCCCGCCGCTACCGGCGGCTGCGCGGCGCCGGGATCCTCCGGGTCGTGGGCACCCTGAACGGCGCCCTGCTCGGCTACCAGGCCTGGACGATCCGCCTGCGGTGCACCCCGGACTCGGCGGGCGCCATCGCGAGAGCCCTCGCCGCCCGCCCCGACACCTCGTTCCTCCACCTGCTCTCCGGCGGCACCGAGATCTCCTGCAGCGTCCAGACCCGCACCGCCGACGACAGCGGGGAACTGCTGCTGCACAGGCTCCCCCGCACCGGCCGGGTCACCTCCGTCTCGGCGCACCTCCTGCTCGGCAGCCACGTCCTGCCCAACAGCTGGGCCGGCCCGGCCCGCCTCACGCCCGATCAGGCCGCACTGCTCGCCCCACCGCCGGTGGAGCCCGCCGAGGTCCCCCTGGAGTCCGGTGACCGCGTGCTCCTCGACCTGCTCTCCCGGGACGGACGGGCCGGTCACACCGAACTCGCCGCGGCGACCGGCTGGTCGGAGTCGACCGTGCGGCGGCGGCTCGCCCTGCTGCGCCGGTCCGGCGTGCTGGTTCTCCTCGTCGACATCCCGCCGGCCGCCCTCGGTTTCCGCGCCGAGGCCCGGCTGTGGATGTCCGTACGACCCTCCCGGCTCGGCGCGGTGGCCGCCGCGATGGCCGGGCACCCGGAGGTGTCGCTGGTGGCCCACACCACGGGGCCGACCAACCTGCTCGCGGCCGTCAACTGCCGGGACTCGCTGGACCTCGCGCGCTACCTGACCGGCCCGGTCGCGGCGCTGGACGCGATCCAGAGCATCGAGACGGCCCCGGTCATCCGCACGGTGAAGCGGGCCGGGGCGCTGCTTCCGATCTCATGAACACATCGTCGATGACCGCTTTCACCTTCACGAGGGAATTTTCTTTAAAGGGCGCCCACCCTGACAGCACGGCAACCGTCGGCCACGCTCACCGGTCCGGGCGCGCCGCCAGCGCCCGGATGATCCTCCGGCGGAGGTTGGTCGAGGCACCGGGCAGATGACCGAGCCAGTTCAGCCGCTCGATCGACAGCTCGGGCCGCCGGGCCAGCTCCACCACCGCCCCGTACGGGCGGTCGCCTTCCCGCAGGCGCACGGCCACCAGGTCGACCAGCCCGTCCAGCGCCTCACCGGTGAGCGCGGGGTGGGCGGCGATCAGCTGGAGCAGGTAGTTGTCGTTCCAGGTGGTGTTGCGCCGACGGGACAGCGAGGACAGCAGGTCGGTGGGCGCGGCGGCGTTCCGGGCGATCACCTGCCAGACGAACGGGTACTCGCCCCGGGCCAGTTGGCGCAGGACGTACGGGTTCGTGGTCCGCTCGGCCAGTTCCCGGTAGTCCCCGCCGTGGTGCAGGTGCTCGAGTGCCTCGACGTCGTCCATCCCGCTGATCTCCCCTGAGCCGTCCATGTCGGCGCGCCACGCTAACAGGCGGGCGCTCCACCGTCAGGCCCGGGCGGCGGGGGTGCTGAGCGCGGTGTCCGGCAGGACGGGCAGCGGTCCCGCCGGCGGCAGGGTCCAGGCGTCCGGGTCGGGGGCGAACGGTCCGGTACGGTCCCGGAGTTGGGCGAGGGCGCGGTCGCGGGCCCGGTCCACCTGTCGGTGGGTGGCCTCGTCGACCACGCCGAGGCGCCGGGCCTCGGCGTACTCGTCCTCGTCCTTCCAGGTGTGCGAGGAGAGGTCGGGGGTGACCACCAGGTCCAGGAAGAGGTCAAAGGTGTCGATGCCGATGGCCGTCCGTCGGCACGGCAGCTCGAAGTTGACGTACCAGCGCAGCGGGCGGCCCTCGGGGCTGAGGAAGCGGTGCACGCTGAACGGTTCCCCGGCGGTGAAGCGGCTGATCACCACCGTGTCGCGCCAGGTCCAGTGGTCGAGCTCCCAGCGGCCGGCGGCGAGGTCGTCGATGCCGCGTTTGCGCGCGGCGACGCCTCCCCCGCGCCGCGAGGAGGTCCAGCTCGTGGGGGCCAGGCTCTCGACGCCGGGGCGGGCGGTCAGGGTCAGGGTGACGTCATCGTCCGCGAGGACGGTGTACGGCATGGCCGTCCAGATCCGGCCGCCCACCACGTCCCGGCGGACGGCGGTACTGCCCGGCACGAACAAGGGGCGGGGGCCGGTCGTCATCGGACGTAGTACGCGCGGTTGTGGGCGGCGACCGGCGGGGACTTGTAGGTCCAGACTCCGGCGGCCGGGGCGTCGGCGATCAGCAGGGCCAGGTCGCGGGCGGACTCCTCCGCGGGGTTGCCGAGATCGAGCCGGACCCGGTCGGCGGTGCGGTCGTCCAGGGCGTAGTAGCGGTACGGCTGTTGACTTCCTCTCCCGGCTGGCCGGGAGACCCCAACGTCGCGCTGGCGCGCGTTGTTGGTGGTTGACGCTTCATCGCCATCGTTGAGAGGGACAGGGCGAGCGGGACGGCGATGCCCCGGTCGATGCCAACGATCCGGCCGGCGGACTTCGGCTGGACGTCGTCCACCAGGATTTCGGCGCGGAAGACGATGTGCCAGCCGTGGGCCTCTTTCACCAGCCGAGCACCGGTCACGCGACCAGCGGGACCGTTCCTGGTGACGCCGGGCAGGTCCTTGGTCCAGCGGAACCGGACCAGGCCGAGCTTGGGTATCCGGCACTGGCCCCAGCGGCGGCTGACCCGCTTGATGTGCAAGTCCCTCCCCTGCGGCACGTCCACGGAGATCCGCGCGCGGATGCGGGACTTGAAGTTCGGTGCGTCGGCGCGGCCTTCCCAGCAGTTGATCCACGCCCGGTGGCACTGCTTCAAGACCTGCTGTGCGGCCTGCGCGGGGAGCGCGGCGAGCCACGGCACATCCTTGCGGGCCTGCCGAATGTACTGATCGGCCAGCGCGAGAGACGCGCACCGCAGCGGGCACTTCCCGGCCATCGTCCACCAGTCATGCAGCAAATTCCACATCGCCCGCGCGGCACGGCCCTGGTCGTCCAGGGCCATGACCTGCTCAGGCGTCAGGTCAAGCAAGGCCTTGTGTCCACGCTGACGCTTCATCAGTTCACCTTCTCACGCCCGGTTCCGACGGGCCGGGCCGAAGCGGAAAGCCTCCAGCCCGCCGGTGGAGCCGGGCCCCCGGTAGGGGCCGACCGGGCGGGGCATCAGCCCCCAGGTGAGCAGCGCGGGGTGGTCCATCAGGTTCCGGCCGACCTGGTCGCTGCGGTTGGCCAGGTCGGACAGGAGCAGCAGCCGGGCGTTCTCGATCGCGTGCGCGGCGAGCACCACGAGGTCCGCCTCCGCCCGGTGGACCGCACCGCCGGCCAGGTACTCGACTCCGGTGGCGCGCCCGGTCGCCGGGTCCGCGAGCACCCGGCTGACCACGGCCTCGGTGCGCAGCTCGACGCCGGGCGCCCAACGGGCCTGGGTGCGCAGCGGGGTGTACTTGGCGCCGGTCGGGCAGACCGGGACGCAGCTGGCACTGCCCGCGCAGAGCGGGCCGGACCCGGACTCCGGCCGGGTCGGCAGGCCGTTGCGGGCGTGCGGGGTGCCGGTGACGGCGAGTCGGGCGGGGTCGGCCATGGCGGGGTCGCGGGCGGTCCGGCCGTCGAGGGCGTCGGCGAGCTGCCGGTCGAGGTGGCTGGCCGGGATGGCCCGCATCGGGAAGGCGTAGCCGTCCGGGAGGGGCAGTCCGACGGCGCTGCGCTGCTCCTCGGCATCGGCCGCGACGCCGAGTTCCCGCTCGGCCTCGCGGTAGTACGGCTCCAGGTCGTGGTAGCCGATCGGCCAGTTGCGGCCGTGGCCGAGGTCGCCGGCGCGGAAGTCCTCGGGGTGCATCCGCGGGGTGAGGCCGGTCCAGAGCAGTCCGGTGCCGCCGTTGGCGCGCAGGTGGCCGCTGGCGTAGGGCAGCGGCCCGTGCTGCCACAGGTGGCCGGTGGCGGTGAAGCCGCCCTCGGGGCGCCCGGTGAGGTCGGTGACGTCGGGTGAGGGCGCGTCGGGGTTGTGCGGGTACGGCGCGGTGGGCGGGCCGCCGCCGGCCGCGCGGTGGGCGGTCGCGGTCTCGGCTGCGGTGGGCGCGGTCCGTCCGGCCTCCAGGACGAGCACCCGCCAGCCCTGTGCGCCGAGGCGGTGGGCGACCAGGCTCACGGATTTGGTTAATAACCCTCAGTGATTCTACGATCACAGCGTGGAACTTCTTCGGCTATCAAAGGCCGCGAATCGCTTGGGTGTTCATCCGGTGACGCTTCGGTTGTGGGCGGATTCGGGGAGGATCCCGGTGACGTGGGTCGGGCGTGAGCGCCGGTTCTCCTCGGTTGATGTGGAGGCGATGAAGGTCACCGCCGGCGGCGGTGACCGGGTTCGCTTGGAGGGCCTGTACGTTCGCGTCTCGGGCGCGACCGGGCAGGAGTCTTCGCTGGAAGCGCAGGAGAGCGAGCTGCGGGCCGCTGCCACGGGCGAGGTGGTGAAGGTGTTCAAGGACCGGGGCTCTGGCCTGCGGGAGGATCGGCCCGGTCTGAACAAGCTGCTCGCGGCAGTGGCGGACGGGTCGGTGACGGTGGTTCGGGTGACGCACGAGGACCGGCTGGCCCGGTTCGGTGTCGGCTGGCTCAGGCGCCTGTGCGCTGTCCACGGCGCCACTGTGGAGGTGCTGCACCCGAAGAAGACCGGCGGACGGCAGGAACTCCTGGAGGACTTCATCTCCCTGGTGACCACATTCGCGGGCCGGTTGTACGGGATGCGGTCGGCGGATGCGCGGCGCAGGTTGCTGGCGGAGTCCGGGCAGTGCCCGCAGCCGCAGGACGCCGGGTGAGCCGGAAACTGCCGCTCGGTGAGGGTGAGACCTCGCGCACCGCGTGCGCCCGCACCCCGATCCGCCTGGGCGTGGAGGAGAAGACCGGCGAGATCATCCCCGCTCCCGCGCTGGCGGAGCGGATCGGCTGGTGCCTGGACCTGGTATCCGGCATGGCCGGCCGGTTGATCGCCGAGCACTGGAACACGGCGGACATGAACACCTTGGCGTCCGGGCAGGACGCCGGGGGCCGCAAGCTGCCGTCGAACGCCTGGATGGCGCTGCGCCGTCTCGGCTGGACCGCGGCCGCCCCGGCGAAGGTGAATGACCGGATCGTGCGCATGGCCCAGGAACAGGCCGGACGCGCCCTGTGGTCGGTGAAGTGGCGCGCTGACGTGGTGTCCGGTGCCCTGGCGGCGTGGCCGGTCGGTGATCCGAAGAAGCTCACCGCGCACGAGTGGGAAGCACTGCGGGCGGCGATACCGGGCGGGCAGCACCTGCCGTCCAGCGTGATCCGCTCCCGCACCCGGCAGATCGCCGCGTTCGAGCGCAAGAACGGCCGGCTTCCGGCGGATGTGTTCGAGCTGGAACCCGCGCCCCGTGTGGCCCGGATGCTGCTGCTCGCCGCCTGCGACGGCCAGCAGGCCACCATCGAACGCTCCGAGACGGACCCGGCGAAGGCGCTCCTGCGATTGCAACTGCCCGCCCGGCCCGACCCGCAGACGTACCAGGACTGGACATGGGTGGCCTGCCCCATCGCGCTGCCGCCCACGATCCCGGCGAACGCCGTACTCCACCTGCCCACGTTGCGCACCGTCGACGGGAAGGTCCGGGCCGATCTCGCCCACACCCACCCCGTCCCCAAGGCCCAGCGCACCGGCCACACCGTGGCCTTGGGCGTGGACTGGGGCCTGAACACCCTGCTCACCGCCGGCGCGACCCGGCTCCACGCCGACGGGACGATCACCACACTCGGTTCCGGCGCCCAGTTCCGGGCCGCCGGCGTGCTGGCCAAGCACGACCGCCTGCGGCGGACCTCCGAGCGGCTCCACGCCAAGACCGACCAGTACGGGCGCCTGGCCGATCCCGCCCTGGAGCCGAAGACAGCCGTGCTGACGCAGGAGATCCGGCACGTCTCAGACCGCCGAGCCAACCTCAACGACGCCCTGGCCTGGAGCGCGGCCCGCTGGAGCGTGGATCAAGCCATCGCCACCGGGGCAAGCGTGATCTACCTGGAAGACCTGCGGTCGATGGAAGCAGGCCACATGGGCCGCACCCACAACACCCGCCTCTCCCAAACCGTGCGCGGCAAAATCGCCGACCGCATGCGACACCTCGCCGCCAAAACCGGCATCGCCGTAGTCACCGTGCCGCCACGCAACACCTCCAAACACTGCCCCCACTGCCTCACCCCGCTGCGCCACCGCAAAGCCCCCGACCGGCCCACCACTTCCGGCTGGAAGTGGGCGATCTGCCCCAACCCGCAATGCCGATGGCAGGGCGACCGCGACCACGGGGCCTGGCGCAGGATCGCCGCACGCGGCCTCGCCCACCAGGCCAAGACCGTCACCGACCGCGCCACCGGCGCCATGACGATCCGCACCGTCGTGGACGCGATGGAGACCAAGGCCGTCATCACGGCCACCCCCAAGACCAGCCGGACGGACCGGTCGAAGACCGGCCCCACCCAGCCGCGAACCAACCGCCTCACGCCCAGGCGACGTGAGGTCCCCTCCCCGGCCCGGCCCACCGGCCGTGCCGGCCAGCGTCCGGAGGGACACGCACCAACGGACCGGACCCGGCTGCCCCGCGCAGCCCACCGGCACCAGAGCGTGACCACGATCAGCACACCCACCACCGGCCACCGGCCACGAGGAGCAGCGCTGGGCGCAGGCTTCCACCTGCACACCCACGCCACCCCTCCACGATGGGAAACGATCCAACCGATCCCGCAACCGCAGGATCACACAGGATCACTCAGCTGATCAGAGACGCTTCCGGCGAAGCCCGCGCCGACGACGACGGCGTCCCAGCGCGCGGTCACCGCTCCTCGCCTCCTCGGGGCGCCTCGGCCCAGCTGCCGTGGCCGGGGGCGGCGGCACCGGGCGCGCCGGCGTGGAAGGTCCGCCAGAGCAGGCCCTGGTCGTGGGCCCGGGCGGAGCTGGGGGCCTCTCCCGGCCAGGCGCCGACGTACCAGAGGTGGACGAGGGCGTGCTCGTCGCGGACCCGGTGGGCCAGGACGGTGCGGTGGTGCTCGTGCGCCATGCCGGTGGCGCGCAGCTCGGGCACGTCGAAGCCGGTCAGCTCGGCGCAAACGCGCAGGAACTCCTCGAAGTCGGCCAGTTCGTCGACCTCGGCGTACTCCCCGATCCCGTCCGGGTCGGTCTCGGACCGGCCGGTCGCGTACGCGCGGGCCTGGCGGGAGTCGGTGGCGTACGACTCGGTGGCGTACGACTCGGCCTCGTACGGGTCGTCATCAACGGTGCGATCGTCGGACACGGACACGCGGGCACCCCCACGATCGTCAGCGGATGGCCAAGACATGACAGACACGCGTCGATGCCGACACGATCCGTCCCGTTCAGCGAGATTCTGCCGCCCGGGCGGACGACCGGGAACCGCTTGATCGAAGGTGCCCGATCTTGGCCTCGTCCTGATCGATCAGCGCTCCTCCATGGCCGAAGTCGGAACGCTTCCGCTCAGCCCAGCGCCCGCACCGCCTCCAACACGTCCAGCCCGAGCCCCGGGTCCGCGTCCTCCGGCAGGTTGACGGACAGCCGGGTGACCAGCCCCGTGTAGCGGCGGTGGATCTCCCGCGCGGCCTCCTCCACCGAGCCGGACACCGCGAAGGTGTCGAACACCTCGTCGTCGATCAGCGCGGCCATCTCCGCCCAGCGCCCGCGCACCGAGTGGGTGTGCAGTTCCTCCTGCAGCCCCTCCCAGCCGTGCTGCTCCAGCACCGGACGGTAGGCAGGGGTGGAGGCGTAGAAGGCGAGCCGCTCGCGCACCCCGGCCCGGTTCGCGGCGAGCTCCTCCTCGGTGCGGCCGGTGGCGGTGAGCACGTTGCCGACGATCTCGAACGGCCGCCCCGTCCACGCGGCGCCCTCCGCCTCGGCCCGCTCTCGCTCCTCGGTCAGGCCGGGCAGCACCTGCTCGGCCAGGTAGGCGGTCGAGGAGAACGGGTGGCTGAGGAAGCCGTCGGCCACCGCCCCCGCGGTGCGGGTCATCAGCGGCCCGACGCCCGCCAGCAGGATCCGGGGCACCCCGGCCGGGACCGGGTCCGGCGAGAACACCGGCGTCATCACCGTGTGGGTGTAGAACTCGCCGCGGAAGCGCAGCCGTTCACCGGTCTGCCAGCTGTGCCAGATCGCCCGCACCGCCTGCACGTACTCGCGCATCCGGGCGGCCGGACGGTCCCAGGGCATCCCGAAGCGCTTCTCGATGTGCGGCTTGACCTGCGAGCCGAGCCCGATCACGGCCCGCCCGCCGGAGGCCGCGTGCAGCCCCCAGGCCTGGTACGCCAGCGTCATCGGGGTACGGGCGAAGGCCACCGCGATACCGGTGGCCAGTTCGATCGACTCGGTGCGGTCGGCGGCCCGGGCGAGCTGGAGGAACGGGTCGTACGCCGTCTCGGCGACCACCAGCCGGTCCATGCCCCGGCGTTCGGCCTGCTCGGCGGCGTCGAGGATGCCCGCCGGATGCCCGGAGGCGGTGGCGTCGAGACGGAGGGCGGCGGGTCGGTCCATGGCGGTGCTCCTGGTCGCGGGCTACGGTGCTTCCCGGCTAGCCTGCCACGCCGTCAGCGCCGCTCCGACCCGCCTCGACCGCCGCCCCGACCGTGAACAGCCGGTCCAGGTGCCGGTCGACGGCGGCGAGCACGGCGGGCGGCTCGATCACGTTCAGCTCCAACAGCGTGGTGAACCCGGTCAGCGCGAGCAGCAGGTCCGTCTCCACCACCGGGTCGCGGTCCCCCGCGATCAGCCCGTCGGCGATCGCCTGCCGGACCACCTGCTCCACCATGCCCCGTCCCTGCAGCAGGCCGGCGCGAGCCCGCGCGTGGACGCCCTCGTCGTGCAGCGCCTCCAGCACGTAGGCGGCGCTCATCCGGCTGGTCACCCGGGAGTCCGCGCGCAGTGGCAGCAGCTCGACCAGCATCGCCCTCAGCACCGCGCGCGGATGCGGCCGCTCGCCGAGCTCCGCCAGCGCCCGGCCGACCCGCAGCGCGCTCTGCTCGCCGGCCAGGTCCCCCGCGAAGGCGAGCAGATCGGCCCGGGAGCCGAAGTAGTGCTGCAGCTGCCCGAGCGAGATGCCCGCCTCCTGGGCGACCTCGCGCAGCGTCAGGTGCGTGGCGCCGCGCTGCTCCACCACCCGCCACAGCGCCCGGGCGATCGTCTCGCGGCGCTCCTGGTGGTCGACCTGCTTGGGCATGGCCTTCGCCCTCCGAGCTCTTTCCGATCTTTCCAATACGCTTGACATAATACATCTGACCGATAACGCTGAGGGCATTCCGAGGGAGGAGTGTCCAGATGCTCACACAGCCCGTCGCCCACACCGCCGAGGGAACCCTCCGCGGCTTCCTGGACCGGGGGCTCCCGGTCTTCCGCGGCATCCCCTACGCCCGCCCGCCGGTCGGACCGCTCCGCTTCGCCGCCCCCGCCCCGCCCGAGCGCTGGGACGGCGTCCGCGAGGCCTTCGAGTTCGGCCCCGTCGTCCCCCAGTCCGGGCCGCTGCCGGCCGCGCCGACCCGGGGCACCGACTGGCTGACGCTCAACGTCTGCACCCCGGACCCGGGCGCGGCCGGACTGCCGGTGCTGGTCTGGATCCACGGCGGCGCCTTCATCTCGGGGACCTCGGGCGACCCGCTGTACGACCCGACCGAGCTGGCCCGGGCCGGGCTGGTCGTGGTGAGCGTCAACTACCGGGTGAGCGCGGAGGGTTTCGCGCTCTTCGAGGGAGCCCCGGCCAACCGCGCCTTCCTCGACCAGATCGCGGCCCTGGAATGGGTCCAGCGCAACATCGCCGGGTTCGGCGGCGACCCCGGCCGGGTGACCATCGCCGGCCAGTCGGCCGGTGCCTCGTCGGTCGCCGCGCTGCTCACGATGAGCCGGGCGCGCGGCCTGTTCCGCCGGGCCGTCGCCCACACCGTCGGGGGCAACCTCTGCACCCCCGCACTGGCCGCCGCGGTCACCGCCGCCTTGGCGATGCGGCTCGGCACGGCCCCCACCGCCGCCGCCCTCGCCGAGGTCGATCCCTGGCGCCTGGCCGCCGCGGTCACCGACCTCGGTACCGCACTGCCGGAACACCTCGCGCGCTGGGGGCGGCTCGCGCAGACCGGCGTCGCGACCGTCCCGGTGGTCGACGGCGAGGTCCTGGCCGAGGAGCCCTGGGCCGCCCTGGCCGCCGGACGCGCCACCGGAACCGAGCTGCTGGTCGGTCACACCCGCGACGAGTTCCGCCTGTTCAGCGTCCTGGCCGGCCGGCACGGCACCTTCACCGAGGAGGAGGCCCGCACCGCCCTGGCCCAGCTCGCCCCGCACCCGGACGGTCCGGACGCCTACCGCACCGCCCTTCCGGACGCCACGCCCGAGGACCTGCTCGAAGCCGTCAGCTCCGACGCCCTGTTCCGGATGCCCTCGCTCCACCTCGCCGAGGGCAACGCCGCGGCCGGCGGCAGCTCCTACCTCTTCGAACTGGCCTTCCCCGCCCCCGCCCTGGGCGGAGTGCTCGGCGCCTGCCACGGACTGGACGTCCCGCTGGCCTTCGGCACCCTGGACAGCCCGATCGGCCGGCACTTCCTCGGCGACCCGCCCGGCCCGGCGACGGTCGAGCTCTCCCGCGAGCTGCAGCAGGCCTGGATCCGGTTCGTCTCCACCGGCGACCCCGGGTGGGCCCGTTACGAGCCGGAGCGGCAGCTCACCCGGGTGTTCGACACCCGCTCGGAGACCGTCCGCTACCCCGAGCAGGCCTCCCGCGACATCTGGTCGGGGCACACCCCCACCGCCTTCGACCTCGTCTGACGAGAGCGGCGAGGACGGCCGGAGCGGCGGGAGCGGCGGACTCGGCGGAGTCAGATCGCCAGGTCCCGTCGCTCCAGCAGCCGGAAGGCCGCCAGCAAGCCGAGCAACCCCACCCCGAGCAGCACCCCCAGCGCCGCCCACGGCACCCCGCCGTGCGCGAGCACGTCCCCCGGCGCGTAGTAGTGGAACGGGCTGAGGTAGCGCAGCGGTTCCGCCGGGGACCAGGCGAGGGCGACGAAGTTGAGCGCGAAGCCGGCCGCGCCGAAGGCCACCGCCGCACCGATCACGTGCGCCCGCCGCCGGCTGAGCGCGGACACCGCCAGCACCGGCCCGGTCAGGCAGAACGCCAAGGCGCAGCCCAGCAGTCCGGCGGTGAACACCCCGCCCTCCGGGACCGCGTCGCGCAGCTTCGGCGAGACGGCCACCCCGACCGCGACGGTCAGCGTGGCGGCCGCGTTGAGCAGCACCGAGGCGGCGATCAGCGCGCCGGCCCGTTCGGCGAGCAGCCGGCGCCGGGAGAGCGGACGGGTCATCAGCAACTCGATGGTGCCGGACTCGACGTCGGCCGCGACGGCGGCGGCGCCGAGCGAGCCGATCACGGTGAGCTGGAGCGCGATCCAGAACGGGTGGGTGAGCCCGGCGCCGAGCAGCCCGGGGTAACTGGCGATGGAGACGTCGCTGTTGGAGCCGCTGAAGGCCTTGAACGCGCCGGGCGGGGTGCGGCGGGCGCCGAACAGCTCGGTGGGCGGGACGGTGCCGGCGATCACCACGATCAGCGTCTCGAAGACCACCATGCCGAGCAGCAGGGTGGTCAGCATCCGGCGCCGCCGGTGCAGGGCGAGCCAGACCAGCGGGAGGCGGCGGCTGACGGTGCCGGGGGTCATCGCGCCTCCTCCCCTTCGACGGCCTCCTGGTCGGTCGAGCGGTAGAGGTCGAGGAAGGCCTCGTCCAGGCCCGCCTCCTCCACGGTCAGGTCGGCGACCGGCAGTTCGGCCAGCAGGCCCCGTACGGCCGGGACCACCTCGTCGGGCGGCACCAGCAGCTCCACCCGCCGGCCGTCCCAGCGCGGGGACCACCGTTCGGCGGCGCCGAGCGGCCGGGCGCCCTGTCCGTCGGCGAAGACCAGGCGCACCCGACGCGCCCTCGCCCGGCGCAGCTCGGCCACCGAGCGGACGGTCACCAGCCGGCCCCGGCGGACGATGGCAACCCGGCCGCAGGTCCGCTGCACCTCGGGCAGCACGTGGCTGGAGAGCAGCACGGTGCGCCCGGCCGCGGTCTCCTCGGCGAGCAGTTCGAAGAAGGTCTCCTGGAGCAGCGGGTCCAGCCCCTCGCTGGGTTCGTCCAGCACCACCACGGCGGGCGTGTGCTGGAGCGACTGGACCAGCCCGAGCTTCTGCTTCATGCCGCGCGAGTACTCCCCCACCGGCCGGGCGAGGTCGGCCGGGGAGAGCTTCAGCCGTTCGCACAGCTCGCGCTGCCGGGGCACCGGGGCGCCCTGGAGGGCGGCGAGCAGGTCGAGCGTCTGCTGCCCGGTGAGCTCGGGGTAGAGCCGCAGTTCGCCGGGCAGGTAGCCGAGCGCGGGGGCGAGCCGCCGGTGGTCTGCCACCGGGTCCAGACCGAGCACCCGCACCCGGCCGTCGCTGGGGCCGAGCAGGCCGACTAGGCAGCGCAGGGTGGTGGTCTTGCCGGCGCCGTTGGGGCCGAGCAGTCCGAACACCTCACCGGCCTCGACCGTGACGTCCAGGTCCTCGATGCCGACCGTGGCGCCGTACCGCTTGGTGAGCGCGGTCAGTTCGATCACCGGTGCGGTTGCGTTCCCGGGCATGCCCGCCTCCTGTGGCTACCCCCTCGGATGTGTGTCGGACATCCAAGCGTGGGTGCCCCCGGCCGGTCCAGAGACACGGCCGCGCCGCTTCCGCGCGCTCACCCCTTGCACACGCCCAGTGGCACCAGGCGGGCCACCTGCCGGGCGAGCCCCGCGGCCTCGGTGACAGCGGCCACCGCGTCCACGTCCTTGTACGCCTCGGGCGTCTCCTCGGCCAGCGCCCGCATCGAGGCGGGGCGCACCGCGATGCCGCGTGCCTCCAGGTCGCCCTTGAGCCGCTCGCCGCGCACCATCCGCAGCGCCTGGTGGCGGCTCCACACCCGCCCGGCGCCGTGGCAGGCGGAACGGAAGGCCTCGTTGCCGGGCAGGCCGACCATGACGTACGAGGCGGTGCCCATCGTCCCCGGCACCAGCACCGGCTGCCCGGCCTCGGCCAGGTCGGCGGGCAGTTCGGGGTCGCCGGGCGGCAGGGCCCTGGTGGCGCCCTTGCGGTGCACGCAGAGCTTCCGCGGCGCGCCGTCCACCTCGTGGGTCTCCAGCTTGGCGAGGTTGTGCGACACGTCGTAGACCAGCTCCAGCCCGACCCCGAGCGCGGTGGCGAAGGCGCGGCGGGCAGCCTCGGAGAGCAGCTGCCGGTTGGCCCGCCCGTAGTTGGCGGCGGCGGTCATGGCGCCCAGGTAGGCGCGCCCGCGCGGGGAGTCGACCGGGGTGCAGGCGAGTTGGCGGTCCGGGAGCTCGATCCGGTAGCGGTGCAGCTCGCGGTCCATGGCGCGGACGTGGTCGGTGCAGATCTGGTGACCCAGGCCGCGCGAACCGCAGTGGATCATGACGCAGACCTGGCCCGGCCGCAGCCCGAAGGCGGCCGCCGTCTCCGGGTCGTGCACCCTGTCGACGGCCTGCACCTCCAGGAAGTGGTTGGCCGAGCCGAGGCTGCCGACCTGCTGCAGCCCGCGCTCGACGGCCCGGGTGCTCACCTCGCCGGGGGCCGCGCCCGCCAGCACGCCGCGGTCCTCGCAGCGCTCCAGGTCGCGCGGCACGCCGTGGCCGTGCTCGACGGCGTAGCGGGCGCCGCCGAGCAGCAGGTCGTCGAGTTCCTCCGGCCCGGCGAGGTGCCAGAGGCCACCGCGGCCGAGTCCGCGCGGGACGCTGTGGTCCAGCAGGTCCATCAGACGGCGGATCCGCTCGACGTCGAGTTCCTCCCGGGTGACCCCGGCGGCGAGCAACCGGACCCCGCAGGAGATGTCGAAGCCGACCCCACCGGGCGAGACCACCCCGCCCTGGTCGACGTCGGTGGCGGCGACCCCGCCGATCGGGAAGCCGTAGCCCCAGTGCACATCGGGCATCGCGTAGGAGGCGCGGACGATCCCGGGCAGCGTCGCCACGTTGGCGACCTGCTCCAGCGCCTTGTCCCCGGCGGCCTGCGGCAGCAGCGCGTCGGTCGCGAACACCACGCCCGGCACCCGCATCGGCGGTCGCGGATCGATCCGCCAGCGGCATCGGCCCGCCTCGGCCAGTGCGATCTCCACCTCGCTCACCCCGCTCCCGCAGCATGTGCCATCCGTCCACCGCGGCTAGACGTCCACCGTGGCGGCGCAGGTCCAGCCGCCCGGCCCGGCGCTCAGCTCCAGGCCGTGCAACGAGACGGCCTTCGGTACCGCGCCGACCAGCACGGCGGTGGCGACATCGGCCATCCGGAACCGGACCTCGACGCTCCGGGCGCCGTCCAGGCCCTTGATCGGCCCGAAGGCGAGCGCGACCGGCAGTTCGCCGTCGGCGTCCATCCGGTAGATGACCTCCTCCAGGACGCCCGCGAGCAGGTCCGGGTCGCTCGCCGCGAGCACGGTGCAGCCGCGCTCGCCGACGATCCGCGCACCGGACAGGTCGGCGAAGGTGCCGACGACGGCGTGCACCAGCTCGCCGATGCAGCCCTCGGCCGTCGGCGCCCATGCCTCCACCCGCAGGTCCGCCGTGTGCGGCACGCTCCGGTGGCCGCTGCCGGACCGGCCCGCGGGCTCGTGACCGTCCACGAGCGACGCCTCCCGCACCCGTTGCCGTCTTCCCTCCAGCGTCGTCCCGGGGGCGGTCCGGGGGCAAGTGCGGCCGGTCCCCGACCGTCGGGTGCGGCCGACTTCCGACCGACGGCCGCGGCTATTCCCCGGCGGACGGGTGCGGCTGGTCTCCGACCGAGGAGAGGTACGCGGCGGTCAGCCCCGGCGTGGCCAGCCAGGCGGCGTGGTCGCTCGGCTCGGCGTAGGTGTTGGCGAGCCGGCGGGCGACCTGCTCGTGCTCGGCGGCGGCCGCGAAGACGCCCTGCAGATGGTCCGGCACGGTGAGCATCGACGCCGTGAACTCCACAGTGTGGCGGGCGTGTTGCTGCCAGAACCGCTCGGCGGTGCGGCACATCCAGTCCGCCGTGAACGGCGCCGCCCCGTGCTCGACGATGGCCCGCCGGTACGCCTCCGCCGCACGGGCGGCGCCGTTGGCGCCCTGCCCGGTGATCGGGTCGTTGACCACCACGGCGTCGCCGAGGCCGAGGACGTGAACGGCGTCGACGCCCGAACCCAGCTCCGCCACCGGGCGGCGCACCGTCGGGGTCACCGCGCCCCACAGCCCGGCCCCGGCGTCGGTCGGCTCGGCCGCGCGCCAGAGCTCCGCCTCCCAGGGCAGGTACTCGGCCAACAGCTCACGGATCCGGGCCAGTTGGACGTCGGGCGGCGGGCCGTCGCCGAACGCGTCCAGCGGCCCGCCGGGCAGCGCCTCCCACAGCAGGATGTCGCAGGGGCCGGAGAGCGTCAGCGCCGGCTGCAGGTACAGCTCGCCGAGGCCGGGCAGGGCGTGCATCCGTGCCCTGGGCCCGGCGGCCGGGTCGGGCGCGCCGACGCCGTGCGCGTACAGGCAGGACAGTGCGCGCTGCGGCCGGTCGAAGGGCGAGCGGGCGGCGTGGCGCTCGAAGATCCCGGCCAGCTCGCCGCGACCGGCCGCGACCACGGTCAGCTCGTGTCCCCGGGCCAGTTCGTGCAGCCCGGCCCGGTCCAGCGAGCGGTACTCGACCCGGCCGCCGCGCTCCGCGAGCAGTTCCAGCCAGCGGGCCAGCTTGATCCGCTGGTCCACCGACTGGCCCGGCTCGTCCAGCGTCATGGTGAACTCCAGCGCCCGGGTGGCCGGCGGCGCCACGAGCACCGCGTCCACCGACGAGACCGCCGGCGCCTCGTCCGCCCACAGGTCCAGCCCGGCCGCCGCCTCGATCCGCAGCGCCGGGCCGAACATCGCCTGGGTGGACAGCACCCGACCGCCACGCACCTGCTCCGGGGTGCGCTCGGCCACCAGCGTCACCCCGTAGCCGTCGGCCACCAGCCCGAGCGCGAGCTGCAGGCCGGCCTGGCCCGCTCCGACGACGGCGATCCGGCGCATGGCGGCCTCCCGGTGGTCTGCTGACGTGGAGTCAGCAGGAACCCTAGCCCAGCGGTCAGGCCGCCGACAGGGTTCTGACGGCGGTTCCGACCTCGGCGCTAAGGGCGGTTCCGACCGTCCAGATGTGCAGTGATCAGCCGCACCACGGCGTCGACCTGGTCCGCCACGTAGAAGTGCCCGCCCGGAAGGACTCGCAGGTCGAAGCCGCCGGTGGTGTGCCGCTCCCACTGGGCGACCTGCTCGACCGTCGCATTGCCGTCGCTCTCCCCCACCAGGCCGACGATCGGCTGGGTGACGACGGCGTCCAGGGGCGCGCTGTAGGTCTCGATGGCCGTGTAGTCGGCCCGCAGCGCCGGGAGGATCAGCTCGCGCAGCGCCGGGATGGTGAGGATCTGTTCATCCGTCCCGCCGAGCCCGACGATCTCCTTGAGCATGCCGTCGTCCGACAGCTCGTGGATCCTGCTGTCCCGGGGCAGGGAGGGCGCGCGGCCCGCCGACACGAACAACCGCTCGGGCCCCGCCAGGCCGTCCCGGGCGAAGCGCCGGGTCACCTCGAAGGCGACGGCCGAGCCCATGCTGTGCCCGAAGAAGACCAGCGGCCGGTCCGCCCACGCCCGCAGCTCCCGGTAGGCCTGCTCGGCGAGCTCCGGCACCGAGTCGATCGGCGGTTCCGTGAAGCGGTTCTGCCGCCCCGGGTACTGGACCGCGAGCACGTCCGCGTACGGCGCGAGCGCGTTGGCGTGGTCCAGGTAGTAGCTGGCCGAGCCACCGGCGTGCGGGAAGATCACGACCCGGGCCGGTGCGGAGTCGGACGGGTTGAACCGGCGGAACCACGGGTTGTCGACGGCGGCGCTGCTGGGCATGCGGGGTGTGGCCTCTCTCTCCGTGACGTACTCTGCTCGCCCCAGTCTCGCAGTGCGCTCGCGACGGCGGGGGCGATTACGGTGTGTTACCCGGATCACTACCCACCCTCGGCCCTCGCCCTCGGCCCTCCTCCTCAGTCCTCCTCGGACTCCGCGGCGAACGGTTTTCCCGCTCACCCCTGACGGCGGGACAGGTATTCCACCCGGGTCAGTTCGTGGACCCGCACGACGCGGCCGTTACCCGGGGCGGTCGTCTCGCGTTCGGGCCGCAGGCCGAGTTTGGCCATGACGCGCTCGGAGGCGGAGTTGCCGACCTGGGCGATGCTGATGATCCGCTCCAGGCCGCGCCCTTCGAACCCGAACCGCAGCACCGCCGTCGCCGCCTCGGTGGCGATGCCTAGACCCCAGAACGGTCGGCCGAGCCGCCAGCCGATCTCCACGGCGGGCAGCACCTCGGGCAGGAAGGTCGGAACGGCCAGGCCCGTGAACCCGACGAGTTCACCGCTCGCCCGCCACTCCACCGCGAACAGGCCGAAGCCCTCGGCCTCCCAGTTCCTCTCGACCCGCTCGATCCACAGGCGGGTCTCCTCCGGGCTGAGGACCCGCCCGTCACGGATCCACCGCATCACCTCGGGGTCCGCGTTCACCGCGGCCATCGCCGGCACATCGCTCTCTCGCCAGCGGCGCAGGACGAGACGGGAGGTATCGATCGTCACCATCCGTCCATCCTCCCCATCCGCCACCGCGATTCAAGCCCGCTACTCAAACCCGCCACTCAAGCCCGCTACGAACCGAACCGCCTCCGCCCGCGAACGGGAGACCCCATCGAGCAGCAGCACCGACACCGCCTCCGGCGTCGGCATCGACCCGCCCACCGCGAACGCCGCCAACAGCCGCCCCAAACCCCGACGGTGCCGGGCGAACACCCGGGCCGAGGCATGCCGCCCACGCGCCCGCTGCCCGTCGAGCGCGGTGTCCGCGCCGACGTCCAACAACACCAGGTGCAGCTCACGCCCCTGCCGCCCGGCCTCCCGCGCGAGCCACCGCCGCATCCACGCCCGGCTACCGCAGTCGTGCACCAACAACGGCCCACCCCGCCGCACCGACCTGCGCAACAATCGGAAGTGCTCCACCCTCGCCCACGGCCGGTACACCCCGTACGGCAACCACCCCGGCATCACCGCCTCACAGGCCTCGTGCACCCCGCGAGGATCCACCGCCCGCACCACACCCCCGCCCCAGCGCCGCAGCAAGGTGCTCTTCCCAGCCCCCGGCAACCCCGACACCACGACCACGGCATCAGCCGGATACGCCACCACGAACCCCGCCCCACCCACCCCCCGCAGGTCCACGACTCCCCACGGCGCCACCGTCCCGTCCACCGTGCCGCCCACCACTCCCCCGTCCGCATCCGACCCGGAACCCTAACAACACCCTTCCGAACCACCGGAAGCGCGCGCTCGGAAAGCGCGCCGGGGGCAACCCCGCACGGGTTCGAATCCCGCGCCCTCCGTCTTCGCCCGTCAGGTCGAACGATGGCCCGGACCGCTCAGCGGTCCAGGCCGTCGTCGTCTCCTGGTCTCGGTTCCGATCTTCGGGCCTCGCTCGCCGCAGATCACCGGAGTCAGCGGTCTTCCCTGGCCGAATTCCCGACCCGGGACAGCAACGCATGCCGCAACACCGGGACGCCCAGCAGCCAGGCCGATCCAGCGAAGGCCAGGGCCGTGACCGCACCGCCGATCAGGACGGCGACCAGAGGATCGGAACCCGCAGTGGCCACCGCCAAGGCGGCCGCACCGGCCGCACAGACGGCGGCGGCGGTGAGGCGCCCGAGCACCGAGAGGAGAGCGGGCAGCCTTACCGGAATGCCCCGGCTGCGGAGACGGCCAAGAAGTAGAGCTGCCGTCAGGGTGATTCCTGCGGCATTGCCCGCGGCCAGGCCCGATGCGCCGAATTCGGGTGCGGTGAGGACTCCGATGGCCACTGTGACGGCGAGTCCCGCGCCCATGGCCAGCGCGGGGAACCACCCGGATCGGTCCGCACCGGCGAGCCTCGACCGGCCGCCGGAGGGACAGCGGGCCACGGGCCGAGCTGCGAAGAACGGCCGGGCCACGGCCCCCATCAGGGCCTGGCCGAGCAGTCCGAGACTGTAGATCCGCATCACGGCTGCGCAGGCAGCGGAGTCGGTGGCCGTGAAGGCACCGCGCTGAAACAGCAGCGTGACGAGCTGCGGGGCACAGACCGCCAGGAAGGCGGTCGCGGTGAGCGCGATCCCCGCGACCATCTGGAGGTCCTTCTCGGTACGGTCCCGCGCGTGCTCGACGTCGCCCTTCACCATGGCCAGCGCCACCACGGGAAGGCTGACCGTGCTGATCATCACCGCCATCGCCATCGGCATCTGGGCGACCTTCTCCGCATAGTTGAGATGCGAGATGGTGCCCGGGTTCAACGGTGACGCCAGGGCTCGCTCGATGTAGACCTGGCACTGGCGGGACAGAGCGAACACCACCACCGGCAGCATCACCTGCAGACCCGGGGCGGCCGCCGGACCGGGTCGGCGGACGGCGCTCCGCAGCCGCCCGAGGCTCAGCGTGAGCCGGCAGCAGTGTCTGCTGAAGGCGGGAAGGACGGCGGCGACCATCAGGAGCCCGCCGACGGCGGTGCCCAGGGCTGTCGCCCGGACTCCCAGGCCGTCGTGTCCCAGCGCCGTCAGGCCCACGATGCCGAGGTTGTAGGCGAGGTAAACGGTGGCGGGGGCGGTGAAGTGCTGGTGAGCGCGCAGCCCTGACGCGAGGTAACCGCTGATGCCGAAGGCCAGGACGGTCAGTGAGGTCAGCCGGGTGCAGGTAACGGCGAGGGGCGGGTCGGGCAGGCCGGGCGCGAGCAGGGCGACAAGAGAGGGCGCACCGAACGCGGTGGCGGCGGACACGGCGGCGAGCAGCAGGCACAGCTTCGGCAGGGTGGCGGCGACGAGTGCCCGGACCGGGTCGGCGACCTCTGCGGCCCCGTCCCCGACCGGGTCCGCGGTGGTCACGGAGGACCGCGAGGCGATCGCCGTGCTGAAGGCCGGCATCATCAGCAGTGGCATCGCGCTGTCGATCAACAGCGGCGCGGCGGTCTCCGGCACGGTCCAGGCCACGAGAAACGCGTCGGTGTCCTCGCTCGCGCCGAAGTAGCGGGCCAGGAGCAGGTCACGACCGAGTCCGAGCAGCGAGGCGACCAGGCTGAGAACCGCGGTCACTCCGAAGGCCCGGACCAGGGGCCGACCCTGCCGCGCGGGTTCGTCCTGCGCCGGAGTCCGCTCGGGCGGCGGCGCGGCAGTCCTGGGCACCTCGCGTGATCCCCCGGACATCAGCGCGGTGCGAGGAGCGCGCGCAGCCGCATTCTGACCCGCACCAGCCGGGGCAGGCGGGAACGCGCATGACGCACCGCGGCGGCACGCAGGCGGACCGCGCTGCCGTACACGGCGACGGAGACCCTGCCGCCGATGAGCAGGCGGTCGTTGTGAGCCTGTTCAGGCCGCCATCGCTGCTTGTACGGCTCCCTTCCGCGCAGCAGGTTGACCTCACCCCGGCCGGTGCGCACGGCATGCGCGAGGCACTCGGACAGCAACATGCCGGAGACGTCCAGCCGCTCACGTGCCTTCGGGTGCACGCCGTGCAGGTAGAGACCGGTGAAGTCCGACCCGAGGACGGTGAGATGACAGGCGATCAGCTCGCCATCCAGCCAGTACCGGTGCAGCGCGGCGCGGCCTGTCGCGGTCATGGCCGTGGCCGCGCGGGTCAGGTGAGCGGCGAACCGCTCGCGCAGATGCTCAGGGGTCACCCCGCGGCCGAGCCACTGAAGTTCGTGCAGGCGCAGCAGGTCGGCGACGGCGCCCGGCACCTCGTCCGGCGGGGTCGGACGTACCGTGACTCCCGCGGCGGCGAGCCGACGAAGTTTGGTCCGGGCCCGCTTCGCCGAAGGAGCGGGCAGCCGGGCCAGGATCTCCTCCACCGGGACGCCTGGCAGGTGCTGACAGAGTGAGTCGGGCACTCTGCGTAAGGCACCGGGCCAATGGGCCAGTAGTCGGTGGACGGCCCCCTCGGGGCGGACCTCGCGAAGATCGAGCAGGGACCACGGCCGGTGGAGCGGCAGAGCACGGACGAGGAGCGCGGCGGCCTCCTCCGCATGGCTGTCGTCCAGGAGGACGTCACCGAAGTCGCTGAGCCCGGCGCCCACCGGCACGAGCCTGGGCAGCGGGAACAGCCGGAGCATCAGCGGTGCGGCACCGACCAGCTGACCGTTCCTGCGCACCAGCACCAGACGCAGCCGGCCGGGCCGGCCGTAGGACTGCCACCAGGAATCCAGCCAGGCATGGCACTGGAACGGGGTCGCCGTGGAGCAGCGGTCCACCAGGTCGTCCCACTCTGCGGCCAGGGCGGACAGGTCGCCGTCGTGCCGATGCTCCGACACCGACCATTCCGACCCGGCGGCCGGAGTCGGCAGTGTCAGGGCCGTGAGCACTCGGCGGGGCTGAGCAGGCGGCGAGGTCGGCCGTGTCACGCGGATGTCCCATCGGTCGGAGCATCAAGGGACCCGGCCGCCCCTGCGCTCGGGCTAGGTGTGCCCTGCGGGCCGAGCACACCGGTGGCACCGGACCCATCGGCCTCGCCGAAGCGGGCGGCCACCGCCGTGCGAAGCCCACGCACCAGGTGACGGCCGCGCTTCGCCCGTAGCCGCCAGGAACCGTCGTGATCCCCGACGTAGCAGCGAGGCACGGCCCAGCGTCCGGTCAGCTCGGAATGGTCGATGCCGACCGCGTACCGGTAGCCCGCGTGCCGCACGGCCGAGACCGTTGCTCGGTCGAGGGCACCGTACGGGTAGCAGAAACCGTCCACGGGCCGACCGGTGATCCCTTCGAGGATCTCGCGGCTGGAGACGGTCTCCGCTAGCAGGGCGGCGGCGCCCAGCCCCGGCATCCGCACGTGCATGAGCCCGTGCGAGCCGATCTCCACTCCCGCATCGGCGAGTTCTCCGACCTGCTCGACAGTGAGCAGTTCCTTGCGCGGCGCACCGGCGTCCCACTCGTTGTGTCCGCCGATCCGTCCGGCCACCACGTAGACCGTGGCGCTGAAGCCATGTCGGGCGAGGACGGGCATGACGTTCCGGGCGAAGTCGGCGTAGCCGTCGTCGAAGGTGAGCCCCACCAAGGAGGCGGCCTCCCCCCGGGCGTGGGCGTGCAGGAGCTCCGTGATGCCGACACCGCGCAGCCCGCGCCCGGCCAGCCAGCTCATCTGCCGGGCGAACCGCTCGGGCATGACCGTCAGCAGGTTCGGATCCTGCTCGTATGCATCCACCGAGTGGTACATCAGGACCCAGGGCGCCTGCCGTGGAGTCACCTGCGGATCACGCACTTCTCCACTGAGCGGAGCAGAGACCATCGAGGTCATCTCCTTTCGGGTGAACGGCGGCGATGCCGGAAGACGGCCACCGGTCGCTGATGGCCGGTCAGGCGAAGGGCGGGAAAGCCATGTGCCGCGCCTGCGCTGGAACGAGGCCGTACAGCGATCGGCACCGCCGCACAACGTAGCGCGGAGCCGATCGACCACCGCACCCACGAATGCCGGGCTCACTCGTACGCCGGAGACTTTCGCCCATCCGGAGGACCGCGCAGGCTCGGGCTGCAGTGCCACACGGGGGTCGCCCTGCTCCCGAAGGGGTAGCCGTGCTCCACACACCCGTGCTCGTTCCCCGGTCACTGCGACTCGCCGCCGGCGTCCCGGGCCTCGATCGACTCAGTCGACGGTGAGCACCAACTTCCCCGTGACCCGCCCGGATTCGCCGAGTTCGTGGGCCTTGGCGGCGTCCGCCAGCGGGAAGACGGCGTCGACGTGCACCTTCAGCCTGCCGGTCTCGACCAGCTCCGTGACGGCCAGCAGCGCACGCCGGTCGGGCTCGACCAGCATGAAGCCCGAGCGGATCGAGCGCGCGGCCGCGGCCGCGGCGAGCTCGCCGGTCTCGCGGGCCGGGAGGGTGATCAACGTGCCGCCGTCCCGCAGCACCGACAGCGAGCGCTCCTGGTAGTCCCCGGCGATCGGGTCGATCACCACGTCCACGTCGGAGACCGCCGAGGCGAAGTCGACCGCCGTGTAGTCGATCACCTCGTCCGCACCCAGCCCCCGCACGAACTCGTGCTTGCCCGCGCTGGCCGTGCCGATGACGTACGCGCCGTACGCCTTGGCGATCTGCACCGCCAGGTGCCCCACGCCACCCGCCGCGGCGTGCACCAGGACCCGCTGCCCCTCGCGCAGGGCCGCCGTGTCCACCAGGGCCTGCCAGGCCGTCAGCGCGGCCAGTGGCAGGGCCGCCGCCCGCACGTGGTCGAGCCCGGCCGGCTTGGGGGCGAAGTGGCGTGCCGGGGCGGCCACGTACTGCGCGTAGCCGCCGACCATCCGCGGGAAGCCCGGCATGCCGTACACCTCGTCACCCGGCCGGAAGATCGTCACGCCGAGGCCGACGGCCTCCACCACACCCGAGACGTCCCACCCCACGACGCCGTCACCGGGGACGAACAGGGCACCGACCGACCGGGTCTTCCAGTCCACCGGGTTGACGCCGGCCGCGTGCACCCGGACCAGGATCTCCGTCGGACCGGGCACCGGCCGCTCCCGCTCCACGACCTTCAGGACCTCCGGCCCGCCCGGCTCCTCGAAGGCCACGGCCGTCATCTTCTCCGTCGTCTTCTGCGCCGTGTCCTGCGCCGTGTTCTGCGCCGTCTTCTGTGCCATTCGGAATCACTCCCCGTCTCGTTCGCGGCTGATCCACAGCCTGCCGCCGCCGATCAAGCGAAACGAGTGGCCAGATCGCCAATGAGTGAGAGAATCCGGCCATGCAGCAGGCCGTGCACCGCGTCGTCGTCCTCGCCCTCCCCGGCGTCATCCCCTTCGAACTCGGCATCCCCGCGAAGGCCTTCGGCCTCGCCCGCGACCGGGACCGCAATCGGCTCTACGAAGTGGTCACCTGCACCCCGGACGGCCGGCCGGTGCGCACCAGCGAGGACTTCTCGATCGCCGTCGAGCACGACGCGAGCGTGATCGCCACCGCGGACACCCTGATCGTGCCGGCCATCGACGACCCGGTCGGCGGCAGCGACCCGCTCCCCGAGCCGGTCGCCGCCGCACTGGCCCGGCTCCGGCCCGGCACCCGCGTGGTGTCGATCTGCACGGCCTCCTTCGTCCTCGCTGCCGCCGGACTGCTCGACGGCCGGCCCGCCACCACGCACTGGTTCCACGCCGAGCGCTTCCGCGAGCTGTACCCGCGGACCCCGCTCGACCCCGACGTGCTCTACGTGGACGACGACGACGTCCTCACCTCGGCCGGCGCCGCCGCCGGAATGGACCTGTGCCTGCACCTGATCCGCCGCGACCACGGCAGCGAGATCGTCAACCGGGTCGCCCGCCTGTGCGTCGTCCCGCCGTGGCGCGACGGCGGCCAGGCGCAGTACATCGCCCGGCCCGTCCCCGCTGCCACCGGCAGCGACACCGCCGGCGCGCGCGAGTGGGCCCTTGGGCAGCTCCACCGGCCCATCCAGCTCGCCGAGTTGGCCACCCAGGCGGGCATGAGCGTGCGCACCTTCAGCCGCCGTTTCCTCGCCGAGACCGGCCAGACCCCAGGCCAGTGGCTCACCACCCAGCGGCTCGAACTCGCCCGCGGGCTGCTGGAGTCCAGTGACCTACCGGTGGACCGGGTCGCCGAGCACGCAGGGTTCGGCAGCGCCTCCTCGCTGCGCCAGCACCTGGCCGCCACGATCGGCGTCTCACCAGCCGTGTACCGCCGCACCTTCCGGGGCCGGCACCGCGAACCGGCCGGCCGCCGCCGCGATCCGGCACGGGGCCCCGCGCCGGTGGCCACGGGGTGACACCCTCGCGACCGAGGGCGGGGACGCACCGTCCCACGAGACCGAGGCCCGCTCTTCGGGAACGTCCGCGCAAGTGTCCTGCACCATCGAACCTTGATCATTGCCACCGAACCTCGGTGATCGTTAGGTTTGCGCCATCGAAGTTGGAGTCGCATGGGGTGCCCATGCGTCGGGGGTGACGGTGGGGAACTCGCGGGTGCGTACGCGGATTCGACTGTTGGGGCGTTTGGTCGTGGCTCCTTCGAAGGCAGCGTCCGGGTTCGACGACGCCCGCTCCGGTCCTGCTGGGACGTCCGGTCCGAGCAGGTGACTGCGGGCCGGGACCAGCGACGCGCGTGCCCCCGATGCCGCAGGACGCCAGAAAGTGAGTAGACAGATGCAACCGACGTTCGTACTGGTTCACGGAGCCTTTTCGAACTCCTTCTCATTCGCACCACTCCAGGCCGAACTCGGCCTCCTCGGACACCGTTCGGTCGCCGTCGACCTGCCCGGCCATGGTTTCGAGGCGACCTACACGCGTGCCTACCAGGCGCCACAGGATCTCGAAGGGCTCGCCACGGCACCCGGCTCGATCAAGGGCGTCACGCTCGCCGACAATGCCGCGCACCTGATCGGGATCCTCGAAAGGGCCAAGCAGAACGGGCCGGTGATCCTCGTCTCCCACAGCCGCGGCGGCGTCACGGCCACCGCGGCAGCCAACGCACGGCCCGACCTGATCGACCGCATCGTTTACGTCTCGGCTTGGTGCCCTGTCGATCTCGACGTCAACGACTACTACGCCGAGCCGGAGATGGCCACAGTTGACGCCGCTTCCCTGGGCCTGGCGCCGGCCGGGAACCCGGCCGAACTCGGTCTGCTCCGCGTCAACTTCCGCACCGCGAATCAGGACGCCCTCGCGGCCTTCAAGGCGGCCTTCCTCGCTGACGGCACCGACGAGGAGTTCCTGACCTTCCTGAACACCTTCCAGCCCGACGAGAACCTGGACGTCGGCACCTCCGCCGACCGGGCGCAGGCCGAGACCTGGGGCCGCATCCCGAAGACCTACGTCCGCTTGGCCGGCGACACGAGCCTGCCGCTCGCCATACAGGACCGGCTGATCCGCGAGGGCAACGCGCTGACGCCGGACAACCCGTACGACGTCCGCACCCTTGAGGGCAGTCACCTGAAGTGGCTGGTCGACCCGGCAGCAGCGGCCCGAGTCCTGGGCGAACTCGCAGCACTGGCCGGGTAGCCGGGGGCAGGAAGAGCACGACCCGGTGGCGACGCCAAGGCCACGGCGGCCCCTGCCGCCGTGGCCGGCTCAGAGTTCGATGACACGTCGACCGGCACCGGCCTGCGACGGACTCGACGTCGTGGTCGCAGCCGCGTCTCACGAAGCCGGCGACCGCGAGGGCGCCGCTGACGTGAGTCTCGACACCTGCCGTCACCGAGCCCGACGAGCCGGGCACGCCGACTCATGACTCCTGGACGACTGACGCGCGGCCGGCGCTGAAGTCGGCGACACGGGCGGACCTCAGGGCAACTGCGCGCGAATCTCGTTCCAGGCGAGCAGGCGGGTCTTGGTCGGGCCGGCCGGGAGGAGTGGCAGCAGGGCGGCGAGGTGGGCGGTCAGGTTCTTGTGGCGGCGCAGTTCGCCGATGCGCTCGACCGGGAGATCATGCCGGCCCTCGACGAGGGCGGCCGCCTCGGAGGGGTGGAGGGCGAGAGCCGCGAGGGTGTCGGCGGCGAGCGCTTCCGGGTGCCACTCGGGTTCGTCGCCGGGGCCGAGCCGGGTGATCACCCAGGTGCGCAGCATGAACTCCTGTTGGAGTCGGCCGGCCTCGCCCCAGGGGCCGTCGCCACGCGTCCGGCGGTTGGCGGCCAGTGACAGGTGGGCCCAGCGCAGGCGGGCGGGCTCGGATTCGTCGTCCTGGTAGACGTGGAGTTGGGCGATCTGCCGGATCCGTTCCAGCTCGTGACTCCCGGTCTCCGCCCGGGCGGCGCGCTGTTCGAGTTCCGCTATCGACCCTTCGCCCACGGGCCCTCGCCTCCGCTGCCGCTCCGTTACCGATGGGACCACGAAGGACCGTAGCGCACTCGCGGTGCCGGTACCCACTAGGCTGACGCACCGTCAGACGGGAGAGTGGGCATGACAGAGGCAGGTCCGACGTACACCGGACTGGTGCTGGACGGGCTGGCGCGGGAGCCGGGGCGGGTGGCGCTGCGGTGCGGGGACGAGGCGCTGACCGGGCAGGACTGCCTGGAGGCGGTGTTCCGGACGGCCCGCGCGCTGGAGCGCGCGGGACTGGGGCGCGGGGACGGGGTGACGGTGCTGGCCGGGAACCGGCCGGAGGCGCTGTTGGTGCGGCTGGCCGCGAACCTGATCGGGTGCCGGGTGGCGATGCCGTACCCGGACAGCCCGGTCGCCGAGCTGGTGGCCCTGGCGGAGTTCGTCGAGACGACGGCGCTGGCGTTCGACCCGTCGACCTGCTCCACCGCGGCCGGCGCGATCGCGCGGGCGCTTCCGTGCGCCGGCGTGTTCGCCCTTGGCCCGACGGCGCTCGGCGTGGACCTGCCGGAGCTCGCCGCGGCCTGCTCGCCCGCGCCACTGGAGCCGCGCTACCGGCCCGATGACGTGATGGCCGTGCGGTTCACCAGTGGCACCACGGGGCGGCCGAAGGGCGTGCTGCAGCGCTTCGCGCGCCCACCGCGGCCCGCACTGCCGTCCGGGGCGTCCTTCCTGCTCTGCACTCCGCTCTGCCACGACGGCGGTACGACGGCGGACTTCGCGCTGGCGGCGGGGGGCACGGTGGTGCTGCAGGAGGGCTTCGACGCCGCCGAGGTGCTGGCGGCGATCGAGCGGTACCGGGTGTCCCGGGTGCACCTGTCGCCTCACCTGCTCCACGCGCTGCTGGACCACCCGCTGTTGGCCGCGACCGACACCGGCAGTCTGCGCCGGGTCGGCTACACCGGCTGCCCGCCCTCGCCGCGGCGGCTGGCGGAGGCGACCCGGCGGCTGGGCCGGGTGCTGCACCAGACCTACAGCCTGACGGAGTGCGGTCCGGTCTCCCGGCTGGGCCCGGACGAGCACCTCGCGCCGCGGCTGCTGACCACCGCCGGGCGTCCGTACCCGGACACCGAGGTGCGGGTCCTGGACGAGGAGGGCGCGCCGTTGCCGCCGGGCCGGACCGGGGAAATCTGCGTGCGCACCCCGACCGCGATGGCCGGCTACTGGCGCGACCCGGAGCTGACCGAGCGGGTGCTGCGGGACGGCTGGCTGCACACCGGTGACCTGGGCAGTCTGGACGCGGCCGGCTATCTGACGGTGGCCGGGCGGCGGGACCCGGTGGCGATCGTCGAGGGGCACAATGTGTTCCCCCTGGAGGTCGAGGAAACCCTGCGGATGCATCCGGACGTCCGAGAGGCGGTGATGTTCACGACCGCCGACCCGGACCGCCTGGGGCGGGTGCACGCCGCGGTGGCCCTCGCCCCGGGCGCGCGGGTGACGGCGGAGCAACTGCGCCGTTGGGTGGGCGAGCGCGGGGACCCCCGGTGCGCTCCGGACGCCGTCCTGCTCCTTCCGGCGATCCCGCTGAACGGCCTGGGCAAGCCGGACCTGCCCACGCTCCGCGCCCTGGCGGCCGAACGGACCGGACGGGCCGAAGGGCCCGGACGGACCGGACCGCCCGGACGGCCGGTCAGCGCCACAGGGGCGCGCGAGGGGGTGTGACGCGCCCAGCCAACGCTTCGAGCGCCCGCGCGGGCGACCTCTCGCGCGGTGGTCGGCGGGAAGAACCGACCGTGGGCACTCGACCGTGCGGGCCGAACTGCCGGTACATCCCCGGCGGCGTTCCCTCGCACCGTCTCCAGGAGGCACATCCTTGACCTGGCTACGCGTCCTCACCGCACTGGGCATCCTCGCTGTGGCGGCCAGTGCCGTGCTCGTCTTCGCCCGCTGCACCGCCACCTCCCGAGGGGATCGCGGCGCCGGAGCCGCGCCGCCCGACCTCCGGAGGGACGCCGAGAGCAGCGGCCTCTTCCATCGGACGGGCGAAGACTGCTGAGGCCGGGTCAGTGACCGGCGAGGTCGTCCGGCCGGACCTCGATGTGATCGGCCGCGAGGTCGACCGCCACCCGGTGCTCCATCCCGAGCGCCTCCAGGAACTTGACCGGCAGCTGGACCCGCCCGGTACGGTCCAGCATCACGTACTCGCGTTCGTTGATCGACTCCTCGCCGTGCTCGTCCGTCACGGTCCGACGCAGCACCTCGCTGCTGGTCCGCCCGTCCCGGATGGCGACCGTGCGGCGCACCTCGCCCGCGACCATCGGGTCGTGGGTGACGATGACGACGGTGGCGCCGAGTTCCCGGTTGACGGTGCGGAAGGCCTCGAAGATCACCGAGCCGGTCTCGGAGTCCAGCTCACCGGTCGGCTCGTCGGCGAGCAGCACCGGCGGGTTGTTGGCCATCGCCACCGCGATCGCGACCCGTTGCTGCTGGCCGCCGGACAGCTCGTTGGGGCGCCGGTGGGCGAGGTCCCCGATCTCCAGCGCCTCCATCAACTCGGCTACCCGGCCAGCCCGTTGCTTCGATCCCCCGGCCCCGGAGCGGCGGCCGCGCAGCTGCATCGGCAGGCCGATGTTCTCGGCGGCGGTCAGGAAGGGCAGCAGGTTGCGGGCGATCTGCTGCCAGATGAAGCCGACCACCTCGCGCCGGTAGCGCAGCCGTTCCTTGGTGGACATCTCCAGCAGGTCGCAGCCGGCCACGGTGGCGGTGCCGGCCGTCGGCACATCCAACCCGGCGAGGATGGTGAGCAGGGTGGACTTGCCGCTGCCGGAAGCGCCGACCAGGGCCACCAGGTCCCCCTGCTGGATGGTCAGTTCCAGTCCCTGCAGCGCCTGGACCTCGATCCCCTCGGCGCTGAAGATCCGCACCAACCGGTCGCAGACGATGGCCGCGCCCGCTCCGTACGCCGTGGGCGAGGCGGCGGCGAGCGCCCGCTGCCGGAGCTCCTGCAGGCTGGGGGCCTGGACGGCCGGCCGCTCCTGGGCGCTGCTGTTCACCGCTGGTCTCCTGTCTCGACGGTCTGGCTGGTCCCGGCTGTCTGCCGACTTCCGGTGGTCTCCACTGTCTCGGCCCGTGCCGCTGGTCCCGGCGTCATGACTGCTCCCCCGCCCGCAGTTCGGTGGCGATCTGGCGCCGACCGGCGACCAGCGTCTCCAGCACCACCCCGAGGCCGACCAGCACGCCCAGGCCCACCGTGGGCAGCAGCACCGGCATCAGTGTGGGGCTGATGGCGTCCCCGACCGTGGCCCCGACCAGCGTCGAGATGTCGAAGGCACCGCCCAGCAGTCCGACCGCCGTCACCGCGACCAGACCACCGCCGACGGCCGCCGCCAGGGTCTGCGGCAGCGCCTCGGCGACGATCAGCGCCAGCCCCTGCCGAGGCCGCAGGCCCATGGTGCGCAGCCGGGCGAGCACGGCCGTACGGTCGGGCGCGGCCCGGAACAGCGTCAGCAGGACCGCGAGCAGGGCGAACCCGGCGCCGGCGGCGGCCGCGTACCAGAACAGCCGTCCGGCGGCGTGCTGCAGCGGGTCGTCGGCGAGCGCGGCGCTGGTCTCCCGGCTGCTGTGCACCGTGTATCCCGCGGGCAGGCCGTGGGTGGCCTTGCCGGCGGTCGCGGCGTTGTCCGCGATCAGCTTGGCCATACCTACCGGCTGGGCCCCGCCGTTCTCCCGCAGGGCCGTCCTGACCCCTTCGGGGTCGACATCGCCGACGGCGAACCACTCGTTCACCCGCTTGGCGTCCGGCAGTCGCTCCCAGGCCGGGCCGGCGGGAACGACGACGAACGGCTTGCCCGGGTCCGGCAACGCGGGGGTGGCGCCGACGGTCCCGGCGACGGTGAGGCGCAGGTCATTGCCGTTGGGCGTGCGCACCTGGGACGACCCTGCGGCCAGGCGCTTGGCCAGGTCACGGCTGACCAGGGCGGGCACCGGGGTGTCCCGGCCGCCGGACGTCCCGGCCAGCTTCTCCGGTTCGAACTCGCCGACCCCGAGGGTCCGGGCGATCTCGGCGTACGCCGCCGGATCGACCACCATCACCAGGTAGGCCTCGGTGTAGGTCTGGTCGGCACCGACGATCCGGGTCTTGGGCTCGACCCAGACCGCGGTCGAGGCCCGGACGCCCGGCAGCTCGCCGGCGGCCTTGGTGAACGAATCGGTCAGGGTGGCGTAGCCCGGGAGGGAGACGCCGATGTCCCCGCCCGTGGCGATGCGCGCGGCGCGGGTCCGCACGTGATCGACGGTGTCGAGCACGGTGGCGCCGAAGCCGGTTGTGGTGACGGCGATCAGCAAGGCGAGCAGCGGCAGCGCGGAGGGCCTGCGGCGTCCCGAGCTGTCGCGGGCGGCCCGGGCCAGGCCGAGGAAGCCGGTCAGGCCACGGCCCCGGCCGGCGAGGGCGGCCAGCCAGCCGACCACCACCGGCTCGATCCGGGCCAGCAACAACCCGCCGGTGACGGCGAGCAGGAGCGGGGCGGCGACCAGCAGCGGATCCAGCCCGGCGCCGGTGCCGACGCCCCGGCGCCGGACCTCCGCCACGGCCGCGACGGTGACCGCCAGGACGGCGAGTTCGCCGACCAGTCGGCGTCGGCCGCCGGCCGCCCGCCCGCGCGCCCACAGCCGAGCCGCGCGGGCCGGGAAGGCCAGCAGGGCGATCAGCGTCGCGACCAGGGCCGCCAGCACCGAACGGTCCCACCGGGGGGCGGGCAGCAGCACCAGGGCGAGGGCTGTTCCGAGTACGGCGGCCGGCAGGACGGTGACCGCACCCTCGCCGATCAGCCGTCGCAGCACCCCGGCGAGGGAACCGCCGCGGGCCCGGAGCAGCCGGATCTCGGCGGTGCGCCGGTCGGTGGTGAGGGCGGCGGCCAGGAACAGCACCACGGTGGCCACGCCCGCCACGCCGGCCGGACCGATCGCGCTGAGCGGCAGCGAGGCCCGGTAGCGCTCGTCCGCCCGGGTGAGGATGTCGGGCAGGTTCGAGCTGGTGTGCAGGTCGGCGCGCCCGGTCGAGCGGGCCAGGGCGGTGGCGTCGCGGCCGGTCAGGAAGGAGCTGATGACGCTGCGGGTGCGGTCGAGCTGGTCGGCGCGCAGCGAGGCTGGGTCGACGGGCAGTCGCCAGAAGTTCTCGCCGCCCGAGCCCCAGCGTGCCATCGCGGGCAGGCTGCCGCCGTCGACGAATCCGCTGGTCATCCAGCGCTCGTGCCCGGGGGTGGTGTCCAGGCAGGCGCGGGCCGGGCAGCCGAGGTTGTCCCAGAACGGATCCAGCGGGTCGTTGAGCTGGTAGAAACCGACCACCACGGTGGACCGCCTGGCCCCCGAGCCCTCGACGCCGTTGTCGATGACGTCACCGAGCTTGATGTGGATGGTCTCGGCGCCCTTCTTGCTGATCACGATCGGCAGCGGACCGCCGACGTCGCCGGGGGTCGGCCAGGTGCCGTCGGTGAGGGTGGCCCGGGCGGCCAGATCGTGCAGGTAGAGCAGGCCGAGGGCCGGGTCGGTCCACTTTTCCGCGAAACGGACGTACTCCGGATTGCCCATGCCGCGGTCGCCCAGGGCGCGGGCGCCGTAGGCCTCGCCCGACCGGGCCAGCGTGAGCTCTCGGCCGACCGTCTCGATCAGGTTCTGCTGCACCCGGTCGAGCTTGACCGCTTCGTCGTCGTCGAGGACCTTGGAGGTGGTCTGCAGGCTGGTCGAGTTGAGACCTTTCTGACTGACGTAGTCCTGGAGCGCCGCGTCCGCGCCCCGGTCCGCGATGCGGGGGAAGGCCGCCGCCAGGAAGACGGTGACGAACGCGAGGGCCGCCATGAGCAGCGCGGCCGGCGGGTTCGCTCGCAGCCTGGTGCGGACCCAGCGCGCGGGGCGGTGGGCGGTGTCGGGGGTGGGCACACGGGTGCCGGCCTGGGTGGTCACATCTCCTCCACGTGGCGCAGCCGGTTGGCCACGTCTCGACGGCGGCGTCCGATGAGGAAGGCCGACAGCAGCGGGGCGACAGCGATCGCGGCCGCGAACAGCAGGGCCTGGCCGACGGGCAGGTCGATCAGGGCCTCGGGTATCGGTGGGCGGGCGGCGGGCGTCAGGACGACGAACGGGACGATCAGGTGGACGAGCAGGGCGCCGAGGGCGAGCCCGACGGTCCCGGCGAGTCCGACCAGCAGCGCCTGTTCGGCCGCGACGGTGCGGGTCACCTGCTTGCGCGGCGCGCCCAGGGCGAGCAGCAGCGCGGAGTCCCGGGCGCGCTCGTGGGCGGAGCCGGCCACGGCGGCGACGAAGCCGATCGCGGCGAGCACGGCGGTGACGAGCGCGATGGCCATCAGCGCGTTCTGCGGGGCGGCGCCCACCGGGTCGCTGAGCATTCCTTCGGAGACCTCGTCGTAGAGCTGGACGTCCTGGGAGCCGGGGGCGGCTCGCAGGGCGGCGGCCAGCTCGGCCGGAGCGCGGTCGCCCGGCCCGGTGGCCGGCAGCCACCACTCGGCGTGGCTGGGCAGGGTTCGCCCCTGGGCGGCCAGCAGCCGCGCGGTGGTGGCCAGGTCGACGACCAGTGCGTTGCGACCGGTCGCCGGCACGGCCTGGACCATCCCGGTGATCTTGACCTGGACGACGGCCCCGGCGAACGGCACCCGGAGGACGTCGCCGACCGAGCCGCCGACGAGCTTCAGGTAGTCCTGGGTGGCGACGCCGGTCACGACGCTCGGCGCCTCCACGCCCGCGATGCCGAGGACGGCCCGCAGGGAGACCTTCGCTGAGGCGTAGTCGACGGTGAACAGCCGCCCGGCGTCGGCCGGTTCGGGCCGTACGGTGACCGGCGGCGCGGCCCCGCTCTGGAGTGCCGGTCCGTCGACCACGTCCCCCTTCCAGGAGAGGCCGGCCGGCACCGGAACGTCGGTCGCGGGCCCGTCCGCGCTGTCCGAGACGGCCAGCCGACCGACGGTCACCTCACCCACGACCCGGTCGCTGAAGGAGACGGTCGCCCCGACCAGGGTCAGCGGTGCGGCGACGGAACCCATCGGGGCGTCGACCAGCGTGCTCAGCGGGGCCGAGGCGCGCTGCTCGCCGCTGACCGGGAGGTCGGCGAACGGGGCCTTGTGGACGTAACCGAAGCGGTCCCGTAGCAGCAGCGTCACCTCCGGCGGGGACGGGACCGGCGGGTGCAGGCTGTTGTTGTCGAACACCTGCCGGATGGCCAGGTCGGCGTCGATCCGCAGCGGGCGGCCGGGCAGCGTGACGCCGGCCTTCGCGCCGGTCGGTGCCGGCTGGGCGAGCGTGCCGAACACCTTCGCCCGGTCGACCCCGCCGAGCAGGTCGTCGCGGTACGGGACGCGGTCGGCGAGGGCGGCGGAATCCACCGCGAGCACCTGCCCGTTGCCGTTCGACAGCGCCTGGTCCTCGCGGTCCACCGGGATCAGCCGGTCGCCGCCGGGCAGTGCGCCGAAGTGGCCCCCCTGGCCCATCAGCGCGGTGTGCGAGGCGGAGATGCGCAGGCCGCCGGCCGTGCTGAAGGACGCCTGGTCGTACTGGGAGACGGTCCAGGTGGCGTGCTGGCCGAGCGCGAGCACGCCGGTGGCCACGGTCATCACCAGCAGCAGCACGGGCCCGGTGGCCCGGGCGGGCTGACGGGCGAGCTGCCAGCCGACCATGGCCGGGCCGAGGCCGCTGCCCCGGGCGGCGACCCGGGCGCCCAGCCGGGCGACCAGTGGCAGCAGCCGCAGCACCACCAGGGTGCCCGCGCACAGCGCCAGGGTGGGGGTGGCGACCAGCAACGGGTCGACACCGAGCCGGCCGGAGGAGTCGGTGGACAGTCCGCCGCCGTACTGGTCGAGCTGCTGGTAGGCGAGCACGGCCAGGGCCAGTACGGCGAGATCGCCGCCGTTGCGGGCGATGCCTGAGACCACCGCCTGGCGGCGGCCGGCCTTGCGGCGCAGTGCGGCACCGGCGCCGCGCAGCAGGCTGGGCACGCTGGCCAGCGCGATGCACAGGAGGGTGCAGACCACGGCCACCGGCCAGAGCGTCCAGCTCAGTCGGGTGTCGAGGACCGCCTGGTGGGAGCGGCCGAGGCCGGCCAGGACGCGGACCAGGAAGGGGGTGAGTAGGGGCGCGAACGCCGCCGCCGGGATGGCGAGCAGCACCAGCTCCAGGGCGGTGAAGCCGCCGAGTCGGACGCCGGAGGCGCCGCGGGCGGCGAGCAGCTCGTTCTCCCGCTCCTGGCGGGCTGAGATCAGCCGGACGACCAGCAGCAGGGCCGCCGCCGCGAGGACGGCGAGTTGGAGGGCGCCGATCAGCAGGGTGGACCGGGCGACCATCAGGCTGGCCGACAACTCACTCATGACGTCCGGAAGTTCCGTCACAGCAGCGAGTGACGCGGCCTTCTGCAGGTCCTCGCCCAGGCCCTTGGCACGGTCGCCGATGGCCTCGGCCGTGTCCTGGTCGACGCCCGCGAAGTCGGCGTCGAGCAGCCAGCCGCGGCTGCTCTGCGGCAGGCCGCCCGCGGTGAAGGCACTCTGGTCGACCATCATCGGGCCGAAGGTGGTGAAACCGCCGACCTCGACCTCGTGGCCGCCGACCGGGTCGATCCGCCAGTACGGGTCGGAGGGGTCGGTGGCCCGGTAGGCGCCGGTGACCCGGACTGTCAGCGGCTTGCCGCCGAGCCGGTCGGTGAGCTGGACATCGGCGGGCAGCGCCTGTTCGCCGATGCCCAGCCGGGTCAGCGTGCTCTGCGGCACGGCGACCTGCGGGGCGGTGGACTGGACCGGCCCGGCGGCGACTCCCGGCCAGGCGCCGGCGACCAGGCGGGCCCGGCCGCGGTCGACGTCGGCGAGGACCGTCAGGTCGACCTTGGCGTTGGCCGCCGACCGGTCGGCTGAAGCGGCATCACCGGTCGCACCTGCCGCACCCGCTGTGGCTCCGGCGCCCGGCAGGCCGTAGGAGCGACTGCGCAGCAGGCTGTCGGTGCGCACGGGCAGGCTGCCGAAGAGCTTCTGCCGGTAGGCGGCGAGCGCCTCCTCGTCCTTGGTCCGCTGGTCCAGCCCGTGTTCGGCGGTCACCACCACCGTGGTCCGGGCATGGCCGGGTCCTTGGAGCGCCTGCCGCAGGCCGGCCTGGCCGACACCGCTGTTGAAGGTCACCAAGGCAGTCAGGACCGCCGTGGTGATCAGCACCGTCAACAGGACGGCAGCAGCCAGCGGCAGTCGCCCGCGCAGTCTGCGCACGACGAAGCCGAGCATGGAATTCCTCCCCCGGTCGCGTCCCCAGTCGCACCCTGGCCCCACCCGTCGGTCCGATCCGGGCACAAGACGGCCACAGATGGACACCCCACGGGCACACCGGCGCAGTGATCACCGGCAATTGATCGCCGGATAGCGGACGATGCTGTCAGATTCGATCCAGGAACGGAAGGGACTTGCGCGAATCAAGTAAGTGATGAGCAAATTCCTTGCATTGGCAGCATCCCCGCCGGGGGCAGGCCGCCAAAATGCCGTGCACACTTCACAACTTCGGCCTCACCACACTCCTTTGACCAGGGAACTTCTCTTTCTCGAATTTCCACTCGGGATCGTGAACCCGCGAAACCACCGCATCCGTTGACCCGGGCAGTCCGGGTAGCCACCGCCCACAGGGGGACGCCGTATGACGCAGCACCAGGCCGCCGACACCGCCCTGACGACCACCGGCCCGATGGTGGCCGTGACCGATCTCCGGCGCAGCTTCGGCACCGGCGAGCGGACCGTCCACGCCCTGCGCGGCATCAACTTCTCGATCGAGCGCGGTGAACTCACCGCGCTCAAGGGCCGGTCCGGCTCCGGCAAGACCACCCTGCTCAACCTGGTCGGCGGCCTGGACGCACCGACCGGCGGGAGCATCGCGCTGGACGGCATCGAGCTCGGCGGGCTGGACGAGGACGGCCGACTCGCCCTGCGGCGGGAGCGGATCGGATTCGTCTTCCAGTCCTTCGGACTGATCCCGATGCTCACCGCCGCCGAGAACGTCGGCGTGCCGATGCGACTGCGCAAGGTCCCGCCGGCCGAGCGCGAGGAGCGCGCGCACACCCTGCTGGCCCTGGTCGGCCTGGCCGGCCACGCCAACCAACGGCCCGGCGAGCTCTCCGGCGGCCAGCAGCAACGCGTCGCCATCGCCCGCGCGCTGGCCAACGACCCCGGCCTGATCATCGCCGACGAGCCCACCGGACAGCTGGACTCGGAGACCGGCCGCTCGATCATGGAACTGCTGCGCGCGGTGGTCCGCAGCGAGGGCGTCACGGTCCTGGTCGCCACCCACGACCCGACGCTGATGGGGCTCGCCGACCGGGTGATCGAGCTCCGCGACGGGCGGATCGTCGAGGAGGAGTCGGCGGAGCAGGCGGCGTAACGGCGGTGGGCCTGGCGGGGGCGGGCCCCGAGGTGCCGGACCTGGTGGCCGTCGGACCTCGGGGCGCTGGGCCCGACGGCCGTCGGACCTCGGGGCGCTGGGCCTGCCGACGCTGTGGGTCTGGGCCACCGAGCGGGTCACCATCACCTGCTCGACGGCCGCCGCGAACTCGTCCAACGGCGCCGGGTCCTCACCGTCCCACCGACTGAACAGCACGACGTTCCCGTTGGAGCGGTGGGTGAGCTTGAGGATCGCGAACAGCCCGTCGTAGAGCGGTTCCCACGGGCCGCTGTGGTCGGCCAGGAAGGCGCCGAAGTTGTTCAGCAGCGCCTCGAAGTCGCCCGGCCGCTTGACCAGTTCGCCCCAGGGCCAGGCGATGCTGCTGAGCCAGACCCGCGGCGGCGGCTGCGGCACGTCCGCCGCGAAGTGGCAGCGCAGCACCACCCCGAAGTTCCCTCCCCCGCCACCGGTGTGGGACCAGAAGAGGTCCTGTTCGGGCGAGTCCCGCGCGTCCTCACGGTGCACCTTCGTCACCACGGCACTGCCGCCCCGGACGGTGACCACCTCGACCTGGACGAGGTGGTCCACGGTGAGCCCGTGCCGCCGGGAGAGCACACCGACTTCGTCGCCGCAGATGTGCCCGCCCGCGCCGACCGAGTAGCAGGACCCGGCGGGCAGGGTGCCGGCGTGCTCCCGGAACAGCGCGGTGCAGACGTCCCGGTTGGTGGCGCCGCCCTCGACGCAGCACGTGGGCCGGCCGTACTTGTCGGTCGACGCCGCCACGCCGCACATCGTGCTGAGATCGAGGATCACGCCCCGGTCGTTGTCGACGAAGCCCTCGTAGCAGTGGCCGCCGCCGGGGACGGTCGGACACAGCCCGCGGTCCAGCACCCGGTTCAACTCGGCCACCGCGTCGGCCTCGTCGCCCACCCGCCGGATGCAGGCGGGTCGGCTGTGCCAGCGCCGGTTGAAGCCCTGACTCAGCGTCTGGTAGCGCGGATCGCCGGGCCGGATCGGCTGACCGGAGAATTCGTGCCGCATGGCCTTTCCCCACTTTCTCTGGTTCGAGGAAGCCTGGCGAGCCGGACGCTAACACGGGTATTCACTTGTGGGAATCCATTTACGAATTAGTGTGACAGTCCGCCATTTTCGGTAAATCCGTCGACGGTTCGCCGATGCTGTCCCCGAGGGGCGTGCGGGACGTCGATTGTCAGTGGCGTCGACTATGGTCACCGACGACTCCACAGAATCCGTTCCGAAGGAGATTCGATGACGATCCTCTGTCGCCTTGTCCGCGCGACCCGGGGCCTCGGCCGGAGAACACGCCTGTGGTGGCCGGCGGAGCCGCCGACCACCACAGCCCCGGCCTCAACGGCCGGGCGTTCGAGGGGAGATCCCTCAGACCGCCGGGAAGATCTCGGCGTCCGGCTTCAGCAGCTGACCGGGCTGCGGCGCGGTGCCGTCCACCAGGTAGCGGGTGACCAGCGCGTTCAGCGCCTTGCTGCGGCCGACGGCGCAGTGCTCGATCGAGTCGACGCTGACCAGCACCGCGTTGCCCAGCTCCTGCTGCATCCGCTGGGCGAACTTGTACTGGGTGGCCGGGTCGTAGAGGTTGCCGATCACCATGACGGTGTTGGAGGTCTTCTTGTTCCACGGGCCGCTGAAGCGCTCGGCGTCCCGGGCCGGGGCCGGCCAGCTCGCGCACGCGGGGGCGTCGAAGGCCTGGTAGCGGCCGAAGGTCGGGGACTCCTGCTCCCAGACCCGGGCGGCGTTGGCGAACACCCGGTCGTTCGACGGGTACGGCTTGTCCTGGCAGTTGACGCCCATGTAGGAGTCGTCAGCGGTGTACTCGGAGTCCGCCGGGGCCTCACGCAGCGCGCGTGGGAGGTTCACCGTGAGCTGGTTGGCCTCGCCGTCCGGGACGTTCGCCTTCGGGGCCAGCAGGGCGGCCGCGGCCGGCTTCTGCATCACCTGGTAGGTGGCCTGCAGCGACTTCGCCAGCGGAGCCAGCTTGGCCTGCGAGTACAGGGCGCCGGCCACCTCGCTGGTGAAGCTGCTCAGGGTCACCTGGGACCCGTTCGACAGCGTGATCGGGCTGGTCCGCAGGTGGTCGCGGAGCTCGTCGAACTTGGCGCGGGTGTCGCCGTCACCGAAGGCGCAGCGCGGAGCGCCGGCAGCCTGGCAGCGCTTCAGGAACTCGTCCAGGGCCAGCTCGAAGCCGCCCGCCCGCTGGCGGTCGTACTCCAGGCCGTTGTGCAGGCGCAGGTTGGGGTCGACGTTGCCGTCGATGATGATCGCGCGCACCTTGTTCGGGTACATGTTCGCGTAGGTCGAACCGATCAGGGTGCCGTAGGAGAATCCGGCGAAGGTGAGCTGGGAGTCGCCGACGGCGCGGCGCATCCGGTCGAGGTCGCGCACCACATTGATGGTCGACATGTGCTCGATCAGCGGGCCGGCGTTCTTGCTGCACGCGTCGGTGTAGTCCTGGTCCGCATCCAGGGTGTCGGCGATCTCGGCCTTGGTGACCGGCACGCCGACCATGCGGTTGTTGACCGCGTCGGCCTCTTCCTGGGCCTTGAAGCACTTGAGCGGGTTGCTCCGGGCCACACCCCGGGGGTCGAACCCGACCAGGTCGAACTTGGACTGCACCTCGGCGCCGAAGCGGGTGGTGGTCGCCCACATGTAGCCACTGCCGCCCGGGCCGCCCGGGTTGAGGAACAGCGAGCCGATCCGCTTCGACGGGTCACTCGCCCGCCGCCGCATCATGGCGATGCCGACCTTCTCGCCCGACGGGTTGTCGTAGTCCAGCGGCACGGGATAGACGGCGCAGTCGTAGATGCCGGGGTCCGGCTTGCTCGGGTCCGGGTTGCACGGCTTCCAGTCGACAGGGTCGACCTTCGCCTCGGCGGCCGCGGCACCCGGTGCCTGGTCGAACGGCACGGCCGACGCGGCGACGGCGGTACCGGTGACAAGGGCGAGCGCGCAGGTGACCGCTCCGGCCAACGTGGATATGCGGGACAAGGAACCTCCTCCGTACTGAAAGGGCGGCCCCAGCCTGTCAGCCGGAGATCTCCGTGGGAAGACCTCGAAGCAGCGGAAATATTTCGGACTTCACATCATGGACGGTCAGAACATTCTGTGAATGAACCGACTTGACGGTTGATTGACCTGATGGTGGTTCATCCTCGCTGGTTCTCCCAGATGGTTCTTCCGCATCTACGGCCGGCAACCGCCGACCGAGCCTCAGGTCTCCCGCGCTGCCCGCGACCCGGGGTCGACCGCCGCTATTCGGCGATCGGCCGCGACAGATTGTCCTCGGCGACCACCTGGTAGACCGCGTTCAGCGTCGGCGGGCCGACCAGGTCCTTGATCCGCTCGAAGCGGCGCTCCTCGACCGGGCCGAGCTTCTCCATCCACGCCTGCATGGACTCCGGCCCGTGGTCGCCCTCGATGAGCGCGATGGTGATGATCTCCCGCGAGTCCTCCAGCGCGGTGGCGCTGATCACCCGGGTGCGCGGGTCGTCCGGGAACACCTCGTCCGGGATCCAGGCCTTGCGGAACTCCCCGTACTCCACACCCTCGTTGAGCTTGCGCACCATGACGGCGACGA
Source organism: Kitasatospora sp. NPDC101155 (assembly GCF_044768305.1). NCBI lineage: Bacteria > Bacillati > Actinomycetota > Actinomycetes > Kitasatosporales > Streptomycetaceae > Kitasatospora > Kitasatospora sp. NPDC101155. Next base: position 204,554 of record NZ_JBIWPN010000007.1, read on the forward strand.
GCTGCATGACATCCTCCCCCAATGTATTTCTTGCAGCGCAAGAAGCTGACGTCGACTATTGTTTTCTTGCACTGTAAGAGTTGTCAAGGCTCGACCGGTGCCACCCCACAGGGCCACCCCTAGACCCAGGAGGAGCAGATGCCGGGCCGACGCACACGCCCGAGGACGGGTCTGACCCGCGAGAAGATCATCGACGCCGCCCTCGCCTACGTCGACGAGCACGGCCTCACCGCGCTCTCCAACCGCAAGCTCGGCGCAGCGCTCGGCGTCGAGGGCATGACGCTCTACTACTACGTACCCAGCAAGGCCGCCCTGCTGGACGGCATGGTCGAGCGACTGCTGGAGCTGTCCGCCGGGGACCTCTTCGCCGAACCGAGCGGCCCCTGGACCGACGTGGTCCGGGAGTTCGCCGTCGCCCTGCGCCGGCTGCTGCTCGACCATCCGGCCATGCTCACCGTGCTCGCCACCCGCCCGGCCGCCACCCCGGCCGCGCTCACCCTGCTCGAACGCGGCATCGCGGTGCTGCGCGAGGACGGCGTTCCGCTGGCCGACGCGCTCAATGTGCTGAACTCCGTGGTCCGGTGGACCCTGGGGCACACCCTGGGCGAGGTCGGCGAGACGCCCCACCACGAGGGCACCGAGCCGCAACCCGAGCAGTTCGCGGACCTGGACCGGGACACCTACCCCCATCTGGCCCAGGCCTTCGCCACCGGCGAGGGCCTCGATTCCGAGCAGTGCTTCCACCGCACCCTCCACATCCTGCTCGCCGGCTACGCCGCCGAGTTGGAGCTCGCGAAGGGAGCGGGCCCGTGACCGGCTAGCCCCCGTTCGCGCCGCGCAGGGCGGCCGCCACCAGGCCCTGGATCTCGTCCGTCCCGGTCTCGCCACCGCCCACCAGGCGGTCGAAGACCAGCCCGTCGATGCAGGCCAGGAGCGTGGCGGTCCGCCCGTCGGGGTCGGTGACGCCCTGGGTGGCGAGGAACGCGCGGACGACGGCCCGTCCCGCGTTCTCACGCGGCACGAGGATCTCCCGCAGCTCCGGGTCGCGCACGCTCTCCACCGCGCAGGCGTAGCGCGCGAGCGACCGCCGCCGCCCCTCGCCGGCCAGCCGGTGGCGCACCAACTCACGGATCCCCTCGACCAGTTCATCCGCCGACCGGACCACCACCCGCTCCTCCCCCATGGCCTGCAGCTCGCCCTGGTCCAGCTCGACCAACCGCCGCACCAGGGCGGTGAGCAGCGCCTGCCTGGTCCGCAGATAGGCGGAGGTGGTGCCGATCGGCAGACCGGCCGCCGCATCGACCGCCCGGTGGGTCAGCCCCCGCACGCCCGCGTCCGCCAGCACACCGATCGCCGCGTCCGCCAGCACGGTCCGCCGATCCGGACGCCCCGCCCGACCAGCGCCACCCTGCCCCTGCTCCTCATCTCGCTGCATCCCCCCTTTCTACCGGCACCGGCCCCCGAACCGCCCACCCCGGTGACAGAGGGCCACAGAAGGGGCCGTGCCGCAGAACCGCGCCGCAGGACCACGCCGACGGCGCCCGCCCCGGGCCGCCGCAACGGCACCGCGCGCGGCCGCCTCCGCTGCGCACCGGGCTGCCTCGCTGACGGCGGCCTTCCCCCACCCCGAGCCGAGCCGCCACCCACCGAGCAACCCGCCGGGCATCGACGGCCCCTCGCAGCGCCGGAGAAGCCCACCCCACCCGTCCGGACAGGCCCGTAGTACGCTCCTTCTACAGATGTAGAAGACAGCACGGCAGCACGGGAAGGACCGGGCATGAGCAGAAACAGCGCGGTGGTGATCGGGGGCGGGATCGGCGGGTTGGCGGCCGCGATCGGGCTCCGGCTGGCGGGGTGGGACGTGACCGTGGTCGAGCGGGCGGCCGTCCTGGACGATGCCGGGGCCGGGATCTCGCTCCACGCCAACGGCATGCGGTCGCTCGGGATCCTCGGGGTGGGCGAGGCCGTCGAGGCGGCCTCGCGGCGGCAGTACACCGGTGGGACGTGGACGCCGGACGGCCGCCGGCTCGCCATGATGGACGGCAAGGCGCTGGAGCGGGAGCTGGGGGCGCCGATCGTCGGCGTCCCCCGGGCGGACCTGCACCGCATCCTGCGCGAGGCGCTGCCCGCCGAGTCCCTGGTGATCGGCGCCGAGGCGACCGAGATCGACACCTCGCACCCCGCGCGGGTCACGGTGGGCTACGACGACACCGCCCTGGAGGCCGACCTCCTGGTGGCGGCCGACGGCATCAACAGCCGGATCCGGCGCCGCCTCTTCCCCGCTCACCCCGGCCCGTTGTACAGCGGTTCGACGGTGCTGCGGGCGATCACCGAACGCCCGGTCGACGGACTGGCCTCCGATTTCGAGCTGACCTGGGGCCACGGCGCCGAGTTCGGCCACATCGCCTTCCCGGACGGCCGGGCCGAGTGGCACGCCGTACTGAACGCCCCGGCCGGGGTGCGCTACCGGGACTCGCTGGCCGAGGTGCGCCGCCGCTTCGCCCGCTGGCACGACCCGATCCCCGCGCTGCTGGCCGCGACCCGCCCGGAGGACGTGCTGCACCACGACGTCAACGAGCTGGTCACCCCGCTGCCCTCCTACGTCTCGGGCCGGATCGCCCTGCTCGGCGACGCGGCGCACGCCATGACGCCCCACCTCGGCCAGGGCGCCTGCCAGGCCCTGGAGGACGCGGTGACCCTGGCCGCGGCGGTCGCCGAGGGGCGGACGGTCGAGGGCGCGCTCGCCCGCTACGACGCGGCGCGCCGTCCGCGCAGTCAGACCGTCGCCAGGGACGCCCGCCGGGCCGGCCGGATGGGCCAGCAGCTCACCAACCCGCTGGCGGTGGGCCTGCGCAACGCCGCGATCCGGCTGACCCCGCCCGGCGCAATGATCCGGACCGTCCTGAAGCACGCCGACTGGACACCGCCCCGGATCGCTCCCCGTGCCGCCTAGGCAAGGTCCGCCGCACTTATTTGACCGGCAATCTGATTAGGTGCCATATTACTTCCATGACGCCGCACCACGAGGTCGATCCGGCCTCCCCGACCCTCGACCAGGCCCGCCGCCAGATCGCCCGCTACGGCCTGACGGCCGATCCGCAGGCAGTCCTGGTCGCGGCCCGGCTGATGGCGGCGGGCGCCCGGCTCGGCCAGGCAGGCGAAGTGCACTTCGGCCGCTTCGGCCTGTCCACCGGCCGCTACCGCCTGCTGTCCGACCTGGAGGACCACGGCGGCGAGAAGTCGCCCTCCCAGCTCGCGGCCAGCCTCGGGGTGTCCCGGGCGACCGTGACCGGACTGGTCGACGGCCTGGAGCGGGAGGGCCTGGTGGCCCGCCGCCCGTCCACCGAGGACGGCCGGGGCAATGTGGTGATCCTCACCGCACGCGGTGCCGACAAGCTGCGCGAGCTCGCACCCGAGCACTTCGCCCGGATGCAGTCGCTGGTCGGTGGCCTCTCCGTCGAGGAGCGGGCCACCTTCCTCGACCTGCTGGCGCGGATCGTCGCGGGCATCGACGCCCTCACCGAGGACTGACCCACCCACTCGAAGGCGGGCCGAGGCGGCCCGCCTTCACCCGGCCCCAATAGTTAGGTACCTAAGCACAAATACTTAGGCTCCTAATCAGAACCCGGGGCAATCAGGACCAGCCCAATCAGAACCAGCCAAGGAGCACCCGTGAGCAAGAAGGCACCCGGCGCACCCCCGCCCTTCGTCCTGTGGCGGGAGGTCCTGACCGCCTACGCCATGCCGGCCGTGATGGCCGGCCTCGGCGGAGCGGTCACCCGGCAGCCGCAGCTGGTCCTCGCCGCGCTGACCACCATCGGCGGCACCTCCGCCACCGTGGCCGCCGCCCTCGGCGCCGCACTGCGCCGCCGCCCCGCCCGCACCCGGCCCGCCCGGACACCCCGCGCCCTCGCGGCCGCCGGGCTCGGCCTGGCCGCCGCGGCACCCGCCCTGGCCCTGGGCCTCGCCGCCGCGCACTGGCTCCCACAGTTCCCGCCACTCGGCGACAGCCCCTGGCCGCACCGGTTGCCGGTCGACCTGCCGGTCTCCTCGGCGATCGCGGCCACGATCATCACCTGGCGCTGGCGCGGCAGCCTTCCCGCCCGGGAATCGCAGCACCGACTCCACTCCGCAGCCCGACCCGAAAGGCAGACGTCATGATCGTCATCATGGGCGCCGGTGGCGCCACCGGGGGCGCCACCCTACGCAGCCTCGCCGCTCTGGGTGCCCCGAGCCGCGCGCTCAGCCGCGAGCCCGCCCGGCTGGCGGCCGAGCTCGACGACCGCACGCTCGCCCGCACCGAGACCGTCGCGGCCGACGCCGCCGACCCGGACTCGCTGCGGGCGGCCTTCCGCGGCGCGCACCAGCTGTTCCTCACCATGGCGAACGGCCCGCACCAGGTCCGGCACGAGCTGAACGCGATCGACGCGGCCGTCGCCGGCGGCGTGGAGCACATCGTCAAGGTCTCCGCACCTGCCGCCGAGGCGGACTCCCCCGTCGCCGTCTCCCGCGGCCACCACCTGATCGAGGAGCGCCTGCGCTCCTGCGGCGTCCGCGCCACGATCCTGCGCCCGTATGCCTTCATGCAGAAGCTGCTGCTCCTGGCCCCCGGCATCGCCGCTGCCGGGGTGGTGCACGGCGCGATGGGACGGGCGCGGTGCAACTACGTGGACGTCCGGGACATCGGCGACGTCGCGGCCGAGGTCCTCACCCGCCCGGAGCTCGGCGGCGGCACCTACCCGCTCACCGGCGGGCGGGCGTACAGCCACCCGGAGCTCACCACCCTGCTGGGCGAACTGCTCGGCCGACCGGTCCGCTACCTCGACCTGGCCCCGGCCGAACTGCACGCCCACCTGACCGGCCGGGCCGGAATGCCGGACTGGCTGGCCACCCACGTGGTCGAGATCCACCAGCTGGCGGTGGTCCGCAAGGAGTCGCCCGACGACACCTTCACCCGCCTGGTCGGGCACGCCCCGCGCACCCTGGAGGCCTTCCTCGGCGAGCACCTGCACCGCTTCCGCTGAGCACCCCGTCGGCGTGGCGGGCCGGGCCCGAGGCCGAGACGCCGGGCCCGTCACCCGGAGGGAGCAGCATTCACTGTGGCATGGATCACGATCGAAAATCTGACCTGACGATCCGTCAATTTGAATGACGCGTCGTCACATTAGAGTGTCACGGCCTCAGTTGTTGACTGATTGAACGTCAGATTCGGTCATTCCAGCCCCAGTTGGGCCGAGTATCCGCTCCTGCCGGGCCGTGAGGCCGGGGCTACTATCGGTCGGGTTGTCCGCTCCGGCCCCGGAGTGGGGTCACCCGGTCAGGCGGTGCTCCCACCGCCCCAGGGGCCGGGCATCGGTCGGAACGGGGCGAGGACGAGGAGCGCACGGGCTGCCATGACTGCTGAACCGATCCACCCGGAGCAGTACGCCGAGCCGTCGCAGGCCGAGCCGCAGCACGCGCTGTTCCCCGGCCGCCCGGCCGCCGGCCCGCGCACCCTGGTCGACGTCCTGGACGCCACCGTGCGCGCCCACCCCGACGAACCGGCCCTCGACGACGGTGGCACGGTGCTCAGCTACCGCGCCCTGGCGGCCGAGGTCGAGCAGCTACGCCGGCGGCTGGCCGCCGCCGGCATCGGCCCGGGCGACCGGGTCGGCGTCCGGGTGCCGTCGGGCACCAACGACCTGTACGTCTCGATCCTGGCCGTGCTCGCCGCCGGGGCCGCCTACGTCCCGGTGGACGCCGAGGACCCGGACGAGCGCGCCCAGCTGGTCTTCGGCGAGGCCCAGGTCGCCGCCGTCCTCGGCGCCGAGCGGGTCCTCACCACGACGGGCACCCGCGAACCCGGCGGCGGGCGCCGCCCCACCCCGGCCGACGACGCCTGGATCATCTTCACCTCCGGCTCGACCGGCAAGCCCAAGGGCGTCGCCGTCACCCACCGCAACGCCGCCGCCTTCGTCGACGCCGAGGCCGCGCTCTTCCTCCAGGAGGAGCCGATCGGCCCCGGCGACCGGGTGATGGCCGGCCTGTCGGTCGCCTTCGACGCCTCCTGCGAGGAGATGTGGCTGGCCTGGCGACACGGCGCCTGCCTGGTGCCCGTCCCCCGTTCCCAGGTGCGCAGCGGCGCCGACCTCGGCCCCTGGCTGGCCGAGCAGGAGATCACCGTGGTCTCCACCGTCCCCACCCTGGCCGCGCTGTGGCCGGCCGAGGCGCTCAACGAGGTCCGGCTGCTGATCTTCGGCGGCGAGGCCTGCCCGCCCGAGCTGGTGCAGCGCCTGGTCACCGAGGGCCGCGAGGTGTGGAACACCTACGGCCCGACCGAGGCCACCGTGGTGGCCTGCGCCGCGCTGCTGACGGGCGAGGGGCCGGTCCGGATCGGCCTGCCGCTGGACGGCTGGGACCTCGCCGTGGTGGACGAGGCCGGTCGGCCGGTCGCCTCCGGCGGCACCGGGCAGCTGGTGATCGGCGGGGTGGGCCTGGCCCGCTACCTCGATCCGGAGAAGGACGCCGAGAAGTACGCGCCGCTGCCCTCGCTCGGCTGGGAGCGGGCCTACCGCAGCGGCGACCTGGTCCAGGCCGATCCGGCCGGCCTGCTGTTCCTCGGCCGTACCGACGAGCAGATCAAGCTGGGCGGCCGCCGGATCGAGCTCGGCGAGGTGGACGCGGCCCTGCAGGCGCTGCCCGGCGTGGCCGGTGCGGCCGCGGCCGTGCGGACCGCGCGCGGCGGCAACCAGCTGCTGGTCGGCTACCTGGTGGTCCAGGACGGCTTCAACCGCGAGCAGGCCGTCGAGCGACTGCGCGCCGAGCTGCCCGCCGCCCTGGTGCCGCTGCTCGCCCCCGTCGACACCCTGCCCACCCGCACCTCCGGCAAGGTGGATCGCAACGCGCTGCCCTGGCCGCTGCCCGAGCTGGAGGCCGCCGGGCCGAACGAGCAGCTGTACGGCACCGAGGCCTGGCTCGCCGAGCAGTGGGCCGAGATCCTCGGGGTTCAGGTCGGCAGTGCGCGCGACGACTTCTTCGCGATCGGCGGCGGCAGCCTGGCCGCGGCCCGGCTGACCACCCTGCTGCGCACCCGCTACCCGAGCGCCGCCGTGCTGGACATCTACCAGCACCCGACGCTGCGCAAGCTCGCCCGGCACCTGGAGCGCACCGCCGCCGACGGCGGCGAGGCCCGTACCGTCACCCTGGTGCCGACCCGGGCCAAGCTGCTGCAGTTGCTCCTGCTGATCCCGTTGTTCACCGTGGTCGGCCTGCGCTGGACGGTCGCCCTGCTGGCGGCCGGAAACCTGCTCTCCCACCTCGGCGACTACCCGTGGGCGCCGACCGCGTCCTGGTGGGCGGTCGGCGCGGGCGCGCTCGCGCTGTACAGCTCGCCGGGCCGGCTCGCGATCGGGGCCGGTGGCGCCCGGCTGCTCCTGCGCGGCCTGCGCCCCGGCAGCTACCCGCGCGGCGGCGCCGTGCACCTGCGGCTGTGGGCGGCCGAGCGGCTCGCCGAGCTGAGCGGCGCGACCGAGTTGTCCGGCGCCTGGCTGATCCCCTACGCCCGCGTGCTGGGCGCCAAGGTCGCGAAGGAGGTGGACCTGCACTCGCAGCCGCCGGTCACCGGGATGCTCAAGCTGGGCCGGGGCTGCGCCGTGGAGGCCGAGGTCGACCTGTCCGGCTACTGGCTGGACGGCGACCGGCTGGAGGTCGGCCAGGTCAAGGTCGGCGCCGACGCCGTGGTCGGCACCCGTTCGACGCTGCTGCCCGGTGCCCGGGTCGGCAAGCGCGCCCAGGTGCTGCCCGGTTCCAGCGTCACCGGCCAGGTGCCGACCGGACAGCGCTGGGGCGGCGCGCCCGCCGTCAAGCTGGGCCGGGCCGAATGGTCCTGGCCCGAGGAACCTCCGGTCCGACGGCCCGCCTGGGCCGCGCTGTACGGCGCCGGCGACGCCGTGCTCGGCCTGCTCCCGGTGGCGCCCGCCGTGGCCGCGCTGGCCGTGCTCTCCCGCTTCGTCGACCAGGGCGCGGCCCTCGGACCGGCGCTCGGCGGCGCGCTGCTCGGCCTGCTGCCCGCCACCCTGGCCTTCGGCGCGGTGTACGCGGCGCAGCTGGTGGCGCTGGTGCGGCTGCTGAGCATCGGCCTGGTGCCCGGGGTGCACCCGCTGCAGGGCCGGGTCAGCTGGCAGGCGTGGACCGTCACCCAGCTGATGGACCGGGCCCGCGAGGTGCTGTTCCCGCTGTACGCCGGGCTGGTCACCCCGCTGTGGCTGCGGGCGCTGGGGATGCGGGTCGGCCGGGGGGCGGAGGTGTCCACCGTGCTGGCGCTGCCCAGCCTGACCACCGTCGGGGACGGCGCGTTCCTGGCCGACGACACCCTGATCGCGCCGTACGAGCTGGGCGGCGGCTGGATGCGCCTGGGCGAGGCGAAGGTCGGCGAGCGGGCCTTCCTCGGCAACTCGGGGATGACCGCGCCGGGCCGCTCGGTGCCCAAGCGGGGCCTGGTCGGCGTGCTCTCGGCGACGCCGGAGAAGGCGAAGAAGGGCAGCTCGTACCTGGGCATGCCGCCGATGCGGCTGCCGCGCGCGGCGGACCAGGCGGACCAGAGCCTGACCTACGAGCCGCCGGCCCGGCTGCTGTGGGCGCGCGGGCTGGTCGAGGTGGGCCGGCTGGTGCCGGTGCTGGTCTCGGGGGCGCTGGGCCTGGTGACGGCGGCCGCGCTGTCCTGGCTGGCCGGTTCCTGGTCGCCGCTCGCCGCCGCCCTGCTCTCGGGCCCGGTGCTGCTGGCGGCGGGCGGCGTGGCCTGCCTGGTCGCGGTGGCGGCCAAGTGGCTGCTGGTCGGGCGGTTCCGGGCGGTGGAGCACCCGCTGTGGAGCGGCTTCGTGTGGCGCAACGAGCTCGCCGACACCTTCGTGGAGGTGCTGGCGGTGCCGTGGCTGGTCGGCGCGGTGCCGGGCACCCCGGTGCTGAACCTGTGGCTGCGGGCGCTCGGCGCCAAGGTCGGGCACGGCGTGTGGTGCGAGAGCTACTGGCTGCCGGAGGCGGACCTGGTCACCCTCGGGGACGGGGTCAGCGTGAACCGGGGCTGCGTGGTGCAGACGCACCTCTTCCACGACCGGATCATGCGGATGGATACTGTGGTCCTCCGCGAGGGCGCCACCCTGGGCCCGGGCGGGATCGTGCTGCCCGGCAGCACGGTGGGCGCGCGCAGCACGCTAGGCCCGGCCTCACTGGTGATGCGCGCCGAGTCCGTCCCCGCGGACACGCGGTGGCTGGGCAACCCCATCGAGGCGTGGCAGACCACGCCTTGACCACCCCTCCGACCGCCCCTCTCGGCACGACCCCCCGTCCCGGCCCGCAGGAAGCGCCCGCGCCCGTGAAGCCCAAGCACGTCCCGCCGGCCGCCGGCGGCCCGGACCCGTACTTCCCGAGCAGCGGCGACCACCGCTACCGGGTGCACCGTTACGAACTCGCGCTGGACTACCGGCCCGGGCCCAACCGGCTGGCCGCCTCGGCCCGGCTGAGCGCGGTGGCCGACGCGGCGCTGGCCGAGTTCGCGCTCGACCTGGCCGAGTTCCGGATCGGGCGGGTGCTGGTCGACGGCAAGGCCGCCCGCTACGCCCACCGCGGCGGCAAGCTGCGGATCCGCCCGGCGAAGGCGCTCGGAGCGGGCGCGGCCTTCACCGTCGAGGTGCACTACACCGGCAACCCGCGCCCGGTGCGCAGCCCGTGGGGCGGCCTGGGCTGGGAGGAGCTGACCGAGGGCGCGCTGGTGGCCAGCCAGCCGATCGGTGCGCCGTCCTGGTTCCCGTGCAACGACCGACCCGCGGACAAGGCGACGTACCAGCTGGCGGTCACCACGCCCTCCCCGTTCACCGTGGTGGCGAGCGGACGGCTGCTCACCCGGACCACCCGGGCCTCCAGCACCACCTGGGTCTACGAGCAGAGCGCGCCGACCTCGCCGTACCTGGTGACGGTGTCGATCGGGCACTACCTGCCGGTGCAGCTGGCCGCGCGCCCCGACACCCCACGGCCCGGTTACGTGGCGCAGACCGGGTACGTGCCGCAGCCGCTGGCCGAGGCCTTCACCCGGGACTTCGCCCGGCAGCCGGAAATGATGGCGTACTTCGCCGAGGTCTTCGGGCCGTACCCGTTCGGCGAGTACGCGGTGGTGGTGGCGGACGAGGAGCTGGACGTCCCGGTGGAGGCGCAGGGCGTGGCCACCTTCGGCACCAACCACCTCGGCGGCGGCTGGGAACGCGAGCGGCTGATCGCGCACGAGCTGGCCCACCAGTGGTTCGGCAACAGCGTCTCGATCGCCGACTGGCGGCACATCTGGCTCAACGAGGGCTTCGCCAAGTACGCGGAGTGGCTCTGGTCCGAGCACGCCGGCGGCCCGGCCGCGGCCGTGCACGCCGCCGCCGCGCACCGGCTGCTGACCGGGCTGCCACAGGACCTGCGGCTCGGCGACCCGGGCCGCAGGCTGATGTTCGACGACCGGCTGTACCAGCGCGGCGGCCTGGCGGTGCACGCGCTGCGGCGGGCGCTCGGCGAGGACGGGTTCTTCGCGATGCTGCGGGACTGGACGGGCATCAACCGGCACGGCGTGGTCGCCACCGCCGACCTGCTCACGCACGCCTCCCGGTACACCACCGCGCCGCTCGGCCCGCTGTTCGAGGCCTGGCTGGAGCGGCCCGAGCTTCCGCCGCTGCCGGGCTAGGGGATTAATCCCGCAGGTCCGTGGCCCGGCTGGGCTACTGTCCGTCCATGTCGATGAGTTCAGACGATCAGATGACCGACCAGCTCGACGAGCTGCTGCCCACCACCCGCCGCGCCCTGCTGCACCGCATCGCGGTCGCCCAGGCCGAGGGCCGTACCCCCTCGCTGGTCGCCGGGGTGGTCCGGGACGGGCGGCTGGTGTGGAGCGGCGCCCGCAGCATGATCGACGGGCACGCGCCGACGCCGGACGTCCAGTACCGGATCGGCTCGCTCACCAAGACCTTCGTCGCCGTGCTGGTGCTGCGGCTGCGCGACGAGGGCCTGCTGGACCTCGACGACCCGCTGGCCCGCCACCTGCCGGGCACCGCGGCCGACGGTGCGACCGTCGCCCAGCTGCTCGCGCACGCCGGCGGGCTGGCCGCCGAGACGCCCGAACCCTGGTGGGAGCGGACGGAGGGCTCGCTGCGGCCCGAACTCGGCGACCTGCTGGAGCGGGAGAGCCCGCTCAAGCACCCCGCCGGGCGGCGCCACCACTACTCCAACCCCGGCTACGCGCTGCTCGGCGCCCTGGTGGAGAAGCTGCGCGGCAAGCCCTGGGGCGAGACGCTGCGCCGCGAGGTACTGGCGCCGCTCGGCATGGACCGCACCACGCTGCTGCCCGAGCACCCGCACGCCGGGGGCTTCGCCGTCCACCCGTGGGCCGACGTCATGCTGCCCGAACCGCTCACCGACACCGGCCTGATGGGCCCGGCCGGCCAGCTCTGGTCCACCGGCGCCGACCTGGCCCGCTGGGCGGCCTTCCTCGCCGCCGGCGACGACAAGGTGCTCAGCGCCGACACCCTCGCCGAGATGCGTCGGCCCGCCGTCGGTCCGGACGACGCCGCCTGGACCTCCGGCTACGGCTTCGGCCTGCAACTGCGGCGCCACGAGGGCCGGTTGCTGCACGGCCACTCCGGCTCGATGCCCGGCTTCACGGCCGGCCTGTGGGTCAGCGAGGACGACGGCCTGGCCGCCTTCGCCCTGTCCAACGCCACCAGCGGCGCCAACACCCCGCTGCTGGCCGCCCAGTTGATCACCATCACCGCCGAACACGAGCCCCGGCTGCCCGAACCCTGGCGCCCGCTGCCCGAGGCGAACGAGGACCTGCTCGCCCTCACCGGCCCCTGGTACTGGGGCGCCGCGCCCAACGCCCTGCGGCTGCGGGCCGACCGCGTCCTGGAGCTCGCCGAACTCGCGGGCGGCCGCCGGGGCTCGCGCTTCCGGCCCCAGTCGGACGGCACCTGGATCGGGCTGGACAACTACTACGCGGGCGAGACCCTTCGGGTGGTCCGGCGCGCCGACGGCACGGTCAGCCACCTGGACGTCGGCTCCTTCGTCTACACCCGCGAGCCGTACGGGCCGGCCGAGGTCGTCCCGGGCGGCGTCGACCCGCAGGGCTGGCGGGCGATCTGATCCCGCCGGACTCGGCCGTGACGGTGGTGTGACGGCGGGGCCGTGACGGCGGGACCGTGACGGTGAGGATGTGACCGCGGGACTGTGACTGCGGGGGCGCGCGATGCAGGTGCGCGCCCCCGTTGTCCACCCCGCGCGGACGACCGCCCGGTGCCCGGCAGGCGACCGACCGGCCACGCGTGGTCCCATTCAACAGCTGCACATCTGCGATCCGCCGGGCCGCAACGTGAATGCCAACCGACTTGGAGAGACATACGGGGACCGGTTCGCGTCCATGCCCAACGCCTGCGGGCCGGGACGGTGCCCTGGCAATTCCACGGCACCGCCGATCGTGCTGCCCTGGAGGGTCCGCCATGACCACCGTCCCCACGTACACTCCGTCCGCAGTCGCCCCCACCCACGACGCCCCGGCGGTCCCCGCGCCTCGCCACCAGCCGGCGCCGGCCGCCTACACCGTTACCCTCGCTCGCGACGAGGACGACGTCCGCGCCGCCCAGCGGCTGCGCCACCAGGTCTTCGCCGCCGAACTCGGCGCCGTCCTGCACAGCCCGGTCGCCGGTCTCGACGTCGACCCCTTCGACGAGTACTGCGACCACCTGCTGGTCCGCGAGGGCGAGACCGGCACCGTCGTCGGCACCTACCGGCTGCTGCGGCCCGAGGCCGCCCGGCGGGCCGGACGACTCTACTCCGACGGCGAGTTCGACCTGTCCGCGCTCGCACCGGTGCGCCCCGGCCTGGTCGAGCTCGGCCGCTCCTGCATCCACCCCGATCACCGGGGCAGCGGCGCGGTCATCAACCTGATGTGGGGCGGCATCGCCCGCTACCTCGCCGACACCGGCAACACCTGGGTCGGCGGCTGCTGCTCGATCGACCTGGAGGACGGCGGCGCCACCGCGGCCCGGGTCTGGGACACCGTCAGCGCCAAGCACCTGGCCCCCGAGCAGTACCGGGTCACCCCGCACCGCCGCTGGGACGCCACCGGCGTGCCGCGCGCCGAGCGCGGCGCCCTGCCCGCCTTGCTCCGCGGCTACCTGCGGCTCGGCGCCTGGGTCTGCGGTGAGCCCGCGTACGACCCGGACTTCGGCTGTGCCGACCTGTACGTGCTGCTGTCGCTGGAGCGCACCGACCCCCGCTACCTGCGGCACTTCCTGTCCGGAGCACCCTCCTCGGGCGCGTCGTCATGAGCGCCTGGCTGCCGACCGCACCTTGCCGGCCGGAGACCTGCCTGGGCGAACGCGCGCCGGAGGTCTCCCACCTCCGGCGGGCGCTGCGGCTGACCGCCTGCCTGACGGCGGTGCTGGCCGGGGTCGTGCTCTGCCTGCCGGTGCGGCTGCTGCCGTACGGCGCCCGGGACCGGCTGATCCGGCTCTGGGCGCGGGTGCTGCTGCGCTCCCTCGGGGTGACCGTCCACCTTGGGACGCCAGGGACGCCCGGGATTCCCGGAGTTCCCGTGCCGAGCGGGGCGGTCGGCGCCGGCGGGGCACTGGTGGTGGCCAACCACGTGTCCTGGCTGGACATACCGTTGCTCGCGGCCGGACGGCCCGGGCGGTCGCTGGCCAAGACCGAGGTCCGGCAGTGGCCGGTGCTCGGGCACCTGGTCGCCTGGGGCGGCACCGTGTTCCTGGACCGCGATCGGCTGCGGGCCCTCCCGGACACCGTGGCGACGGTGGCCGAGGTGCTGCGCTCCGGGCACCCGGTGATCGTCTTCCCGGAGGGGTCGACCTGGTGCGGGCGGGAGAGCGGACGGTTCCGGCCCGCGCTGTTCCAGGCCGCGGTGGAGGCTGGTGCCTCCGTCCAACCGGTGACGATCCGCTACCGGTTGGCGGACGGACGGCCGACCAGTGCGCCCGCCTTCGTCGGGGACGACGGGCTGCTCACCTCGCTCGCCCGGGTGGTCGCGGTGCGCGGGCTGGTCGCGGACGTCACCTTCCTGCCGCCGATCCCGCCGCCCGGGCCGCAGCCCACCCGGGCGGGGGCCCGGCGGGAGCTGGCCCGCGCGGCGCAGGCGGCGGTGGAGGGCATCCACTGACGGGGCCCGCCGTGGAGGCGGGTTAGAGGGGCTCCTCGAAGGCGTCTCGTACGGGGACCGTTGAAGGCGTCTCCTACAGGGACCCTTGAAGGCGCCCCTCGGTCGCGTCCCGCCGAGGTTCCGTCACGGCACGTCGGCCGGTGCTCACGTGGCGCGGGTGCCCGCCAGTTCCTCCGGCTGCGGTCGGCCGGAGCCGGACGGACCGGACGGGACGAGCGGCCGGGCCCGGCCGAGCAGGACCGCGACCAGAACGGCGGTCACTGCCAGCCCGCCCGCTCCGCTGAGCACGGCGAGGTGGATGCCGTCGATGAAGGCGCCGTCCACCGCTGCCCGGACCGGCCCGGGCAGCGCCGCCGCCGTGCCTCCGGGGCCGTGCGCCACGCCGGCCGGGGCATCCGCGATCGAGCCGACGGCCTCGGGCGGGACACCGAGCCGGTGCAGGGCCGAGGTCAGCGAACCCGTCATCCGGTTGGTCAGGACGGCGCCGAGCACCGCGATGCCGAGTACGCCGCCCAGTTCGCGCAGGGTGTTGATGGTCGCCGAGGCCATCCCGGTCTGCGCCGGGGCGACCCGCTGCATCACCGCGATCGAGACCGGGGTGAAGGTCATGCCCATCCCGAGGCCCATCGCGAACAGCGTCCACAGGTAGGCCGGGTAGTGCGCGTGGTCGCCGTACAGCGACAGCCCGCCTAGGCCCGTTGCGCACAGCGCGAGGCCGAGCACCAGCGGCAGCCGCGGACCGTAGGCCGCGGTCAGCCGACCGGAGAGCGGTGCGGCGACCACCAGCATCGCGGTCATCGGGAGCCCCGCGTAGCCGGCGGCGGCCGGGGACCAGCCGAGCACGCCCTGCATCATCAGCGGCAGGAAGAACAGCGCCCCGAACATCCCGAAGCTGACCATGAACCCGCTGAGCAGCGCGCCGCCGAGCGCCCCGTCGCGGAACAGGCGCAGCTCCAGCATCGGTTCGGCGATGCGCAGTTCGAGTACCAGGAAGGCCAGCAGCAGGACGGCGGCCGCGGCGCCGCAGCCGAGCACCCGCGGGTCGGTCCAGCCCCGGGAAGGGCCCTCGATCAGCGCGTAGACCAGCAGGGCCAGGCCGGCCGCGGACAGTGCCAGGCCCATGAGGTCGATCCGGCGCGGGCGCGGGGCGATGTCCGGCAGGACGCGGGCGGCGAGCAGCAGTCCGGCCACGCCGATCGGCACGTTGATCCAGAACACGCTGGCCCAGCCGAGGTGTTCGACCATCGGACCGCCGACGACCGGGCCGATGGACAGGCCGAGCGCGGAGACCCCGGACCAGGTGCCGATCGCCTTGGCGCGCTCGCGTTCGTCGGTGAAGACATGCCGCAGCAGGGCGAGGCTGCCGGGTGTGAGCAGCGCGGCTCCGACTCCCTGGAGCATCCGGGCGCCGACCAGCACGCCGATCTCCCCGGCGAGCGCAGCCACGGCGGAGCCGGCCGTGAACAGGGCGAGGCCGAGGCGGAACACCCGGGTGCGGCCGTAGCGGTCGCCGAGCGCGCCGCCGGTCAGCACCAGGGCGGCGTAGACCAGGCTGTAACCCTCGGCGACCCACTGCAGGCCGCTGATCCCGGTGTCCAGGTCCTGCCCGATCCGGGGCAGGGCGTTGTTGACGATGACGTTGTCCAGCATGGACATGAACATGGTGACGCAGAGCGTAAGTAGCGCGAGCCGCTTGCGGCGGGCACTCGACTCCTCCATGGGACCCCTCCCGATCTAAGGCCCCTAACAGTGTTAGGCGCTTGTCCGGCAGCCATAGGGTGTCCCTAACGGTGTTAGATTGCAAGCGGGATTCCACGACACCGCTGGGAGGCGTCCGCACAGCCATGCCGGAGATCAACGGCGCCACGCCGGAACACAACGCCGGGACACCCGCCCTGACCAGGGAAGCCCTCGCCCAGGCGGCGCTTCGCGTACTGGAACGGGACGGCCTGGCCGGACTGTCCATGCGCAAGGTCGCCGCCGAGGTGGGCGTCAAGGCGGCCTCGTTGTACTGGCACGTCCGCAACAAGGAAGAGCTGCTCGACCTGCTCAACGACGCGATCATGGCCTCGGCCGAGCCCCCGCCGCGCGAGGGCGACTGGCGGATGCAGATGCGCGGATACTGCTGGCGCCACCGACAGCTGCTGCACGACAACCGCGACGCCGCCAAGGTCGTCGCCGGCCGCCTCGCCCCGGGGCCGCACATGTTCGGACTGCTGGACGACCAGCTGGACCGCCTGCGCGAGGCCGGATTCTCCGACGCGCACGCCGCGCTGACCACCTATCTGCTGAGCTCCTTCGTCCAGGGCTTCGTCCTCCAGGAACAGTCACCGATGTCGGCCGCCGAGGCCGACGGCGCCAGCCGTCTGGAGGTCACCACCGAGGTCCGCGACCGCTTCCGCGCCCTGCCCGTCGAGGACTTCCCCAATCTCGTCGCCCTGGCCGGCGACCTCACCGAGCCGAGCCTCGACGCCCGCTTCGAGTTCTGCGTCGAGCGCATCCTCGACGGACTGGCGGCCCTGCTGCCGCCGGAGCACCAGTGACGAACCGATGACGCACCGCCCGCCGGGCCTGCCGGGCTTACCTGGCCTGCCGTGCGACGACGGCTCCGCCCTCGACTACGATGATCACCAGGCAAAGGCCAGGCAAAGGAGCGGTGGGGCGATGGTCGAGCGTAAGGCGGCGGAGAAGCCGGCCGCTCACCAGCCCGGGGACCCGACGCCGGTCCCGGGCGGACAGGTCGGCCCGGGCAGATACATCGCAGAGACGTCGATGGGCTGCCTCGGCGAGCTGCTGACCGAGATCGTCGGCGGGCTCGTGCTCCTCGTCCTCACCACCGCCTCCCTGGCGGGCGCCTATCTCCTCGCCCGCGCCCTCCACCAGGCGAGTCCGGCAGGGGCGTACGGCCTGGCCGCGGTGGGGCTGCTCGGGCTGGCCCACGGCATCCGTCACTGGCGCCGCCCCAAGGAACAGCGCAGCCGGGTCGGCCGCATCACCGCCGCCGTCACCGGCGCGCTGGGCTTCTGGCTGATCCTCTGCGTCGGATACGCCCCGTTCGATGCCGCCTTCGGGCTGAACATCGGGCTCTGACCGGTCCGACGGCATGTATGCTCACCCGGCGCCCCGCCCACCGTCCACCGCCCACCGTCCACGGAGGAGTTACCGATGGCCGAGCCGCATTCCCACGACGAGCCCTACGCCCAGGGCCTGTTGGACGTCGGCGACGGGCAGCGGATCCACTGGAACACCTCCGGCAACCCGGCGGGCAAGCCGGCTGTGGTGGTGCACGGCGGGCCGGGCTCCGGCCACCATCCCGGCTCCCGGCGGTACTTCGACCCCGAGCGCTACCGCGTCGTCCAGTACGACCAGCGCGGCTGCGGGCGGAGCCTGCCGCACGCCGCCGACCCGTCAACCGGGCTGGAGCACAACACCACCGCGCACCTGGTCGCCGACCTGGAGCGGCTGCGCGAGCACCTGGGCATCGACAAGTGGCTGTTGTACGGCGGCTCGTGGGGTTCGACCCTGATACTCGCGTACGCGCAGGCCCACCCGGAGCGGGTCTCCGCGATCGTGATCTGCGGGGTGACCATGACCCGCCCCGAGGAGACGGACTGGCTCTACCGGGGCGTCGGCCGTTTCCTGCCGGGCCCCTGGGAGAAGTTCCACGCCTTCCCACCCGCCGTCGACCGGGACGGCGACGTGCTCGACCTGCTCACCGCCTACAGCCGGCTGCTCAACAGCCCAGAGGAGGACGTCCGCCGAGCCGCCGCCCAGGCCTGGGCCACCTGGGAGGACGCCGTCATCGCGCACGAGGTGCTGGGCAAGCCGAATGCCTACTCCGACCGCCCCTCCGACGCCCTGATGGCCTTCACCCGGATCACGGCGCACTACTTCTCGCACCAGGCCTTCCTGGCGGACGGCCAACTGCTGCGCGACGCCGGTCGGCTGGCCGGTATCCCGGGCGAGCTCATCCATGGACGGCTCGACCTCGGCGGCCCGCTGCAAACCGCTTGGCAGCTGGCCAAGGCCTGGCCGGACGCCAACCTGACGGTCATCGACGAAGCCGGACACACCGGCAGCCCGCGAATGGCGGAGGCGGTCCTCGCGGCCGTCGAGCGCTTCGCCTGAGAGCGGAACCTGCTCTTCAGCAAGGCCGTCATGGAGCAAGCCAAGCCCGACTACCGCTGCGTCATGGTGACCGACAACTTCCTCGCATTCCGGGCGGCGCTGATCGCCCGCAGGACCGGCACCGACGTCAACGGGCATGTGTTCGGCTCGCCCACCGCCCGGTAATACTGGCCGAGTGCGGCCATCCGGGAGTTCGCGGCGGTGTTCCTCTCGCACAAGCGGGTCAACTTCGGGATCTGCGGCCTCCTTGCGCTCTGCGGGGTGCTGGCGGCGCTCTGAGCACCTCGGGTTTCGGGGGCCTGGGTGTTCGGGTTTGGGTGTTCGGGTTTGGGCGTAAGGGGCTTGGGGCGTACGGGCCTCGGGGTCTCCGGGTCTCGACTGCTCAGCCTCGGGCTCTTCGGGCATGGTCTGTTCGGTTGGGCCCCGGTCGTCGCGGCGGTCGCCGCCACGGTCGGGGCCCGGCTGTTCAGCGGTGGGTTCGCCGGCCGGTCAGGCCGCCGGGCGGGGGGTGAGGATCGCGCAGGTGGTGGTGGCGTGGGCGTAGAGCTTGCCGTTCTCCGCGCCGACCACCCTGGCCTCCGCGGTCGCCATCGTCCGTCCCAGGTGGAGCACCACGCCCTCGCAGCGCAGGAGCCCCGAGTCGGCGAACAACGGACGCAGCATATGGACGTTCAACTGCGTGGTGGTGTAGCCGATCCCGGCCGGCAGCTTGCTCAACACGGCGCAGCCGAGCGCCGAGTCGAGCAGGGTGGCCAGGTACCCGCCGTGCACGGTGTTCATCGGGTTGAAGAGGTGGTCGCCCACCTCCCCTTCGAACACCGCCGTGCCCGGCTTCACCTCGACCAGATGAAAGCCCATGGTGCTGCAGATCGACGGCTCCGGGATCCGCCCGGCGATCCACTCCAACAGGACCTCCTCGCCGGTGAGGTGCGGATACTCGGAGATCGGCGGACCGACTGTCCAGGTGTGGGTGCGGGAGCGCGACTCCTGACCGCCCAGGGACTGCTGCTCGGTGGGGGCAGGCTGGTGATTCGTCATGAGACCAACCTGCCTTGTTCGAACCCCTGGCTCAAGTCCCGTCCGGTACACGCCCGTCGGCCTCACTGGTTCACTCATGCCTCATGCCGCCCCCTCCTTCGCGCGCAACCCTGCGAACAGGTCGGTCTCGCCCCCGCCCGTCCCGGGTCCGCCCGTTGCGGGTCCACTCAGGAAGCTCCGAGCCAGGTGGTAGTCCTCCGTCGGCCAGACCTCACGCTCGATGTCCCGGGGGTGGGCCATGAACGCGGCGCCGGGCTCCACCTGGGTGGCGTGCGCCAGCATCGCCGCGTCCCGTATGGCGAACTGCTCGGAGCAGGCGATTCGGGTGGTGGTCGCGAGGGCGGGCGGGGTGTCGGGCCAGCCGGCGAGCAGTTCGCCCATGGCCGAGTCGACTCCGCGCTCCGTCATGGCGTCGTGCAGCGTCTGGAACCAGGCCCGGGAGAGGGCCAGGTGGTAGTAGAGCTTGGCCGCCTGCCAGGGCTCGCCCGCCTCGGGGTAGCGCTTCGGGTCGGCGGCGGCCTCGAAGGCCTCGGCGGTGACCTGGTGGGTCATCACATGGTCCGGGTGCGGGTACCCGCCGGTCTCGTCGTAGGTGATCACCACCTGCGGGCGGAACTCCCGGATCAGGGCGACCAGCGGGGCCGCGGCGACCTCCACCGGCTGGGCGGCGAAGCAGCCCTCCGGCAGCGGCTCTCCGGGGCCTGGCATCCCGGAGTCGACGAAGCCGATGAACTGCTGCCGCACGCCGAGGATCTCACGGGCCGCGGCCATCTCCTCGCGCCGGATCCGGGCGAGGTTGTCCCGAACCTCGGGCCGGTCCATCGCCGGGTTGAGCACCGAACCGCGCTCGCCGCCGGTGCAGGTGGCGACCAGGACGTCCACGCCCTCGGCCGCGTACCGGGCGAGGGTGGCCGCGCCCTTGCTGGACTCGTCGTCGGGGTGGGCGTGCACGGTGAGCAGACGCAGGCCGCCAGGATGCTTGGTGAACATGAGGTACCTCCATGGTCGATACGAATGGATGGGGATCGGTCAGAACCGATGGGGATCGGTGTGAGCCCGCCCAACTGATGGATGATCACTGACCGACGGCCGGTCAGTCTGCCTTACGGTCGGCGCCCGGGTAGAGCAGGGCCGGCGCGATGGCGAGCGCCGACAGGGCCAGCACCCACCAGAAGGTCGCGCCGAAGGCCGCACCCGGCTGGCCGGGGTGTCCGGCCTGCGCCCGCTGGAGGACCAGCGTCAGCACCGCCGTGCCGAGCGCCCCACCGAGCCGGTTGAGCACGTTGACCGCACCGGCGGCCGCCGCCACCTGCGACTTGTCGACGCTCCCGTACACCGCCGCCATGCCGGGGATCAGGACGATCCCCATGCCCGCCCCGCGCAGCGCCAGCGAGCCGACGAGCAGCCAGTCCGCCGGGCCAGAGCCCGTTCCCAGCTGGGTGAACACGAGGGTGCCGAGCAGCGAGCAGCCGATACCGAGCAGGATCAGCGGGCGGGGCGCGAAGCGGTCGGCTATTCGCCCGGCCAGCAGCGAAGTGACCGCCGTACCGAGCGCCTGCGGCGCGAGTAGCAGCCCGGCCTCGACCGCCCCGGCGCGCTCCACCTGCTGGTAGTAGAGCGGGACCAGGAACATCGAGCTGTACAGCGCGGCGCCCTGAAGGAAGCTGTTCGCCGTCGCCACCGCGAAGCCACGCCGGACGAACAGCCGCACGTCGATCAGCGGCGCCCGGGCCCCGTCACGCCCCGCCCGCAGCGCGTGCCGACCGTACGCCATCAGCAGCACCGCACCCACCGCGACCGCCACCGGGCCGACCGCGCCGCCCTCGCCTATCGTGGAGAGCCCGTAGACCAGTGCCGTCAGGCCCGGCGACAGCAGCACCACACCCGTCACATCCAGTCGGGGTTTCGCGAGTTCCGACCGGCTCTCGGCCGGAAGCCACCGGGCCGCCAACAGCAGGGTGAGCAGCCCCACCGGCACGTTCAGCAGGAACATCCAGCGCCAGTCCAGGTGCTCCAGCACCAGCCCGCCGAGGATCGGCCCCAGGACCGGGGCCAGGCTGATCGGGAGCAGCATGGTGCCCATCACCCGCGCGATCCGGGAGCGCCCGGCCTCCTGCACCATGAGCGTCTGCCCCAACGGCTGGATCATCGCGCCGCCGACGCCCTGGAGCACCCGAAAAGCGATCAGGCTGCCCGTCGACCAGGCCAGTCCGCACAGCGCGGATCCCAGCACGAACAGGACGACCGATCCGAGCCAGGCGCGCCGGGCGCCGAAGCGGCCGGCGGCCCACCCGGAGAGCGGCATGGTCAGCGATATCGCCAGCAGGTACCCGGTGGCCACCCATTGGACCGCGGCCATCGAGCTGTGCAGGTCGCGGGCGACGGAATCGATGCCGACGTTGACGATCGTGGTGTCCAGCAAGGCCAGGATCGGGCCCAACGCGAGCACCGCGCCCATCTTCAGCAGGCCGGGCGGCAACCGCTCCGGCCGCTGCGCCCGAGCGGCCCCGCGCCGACCCTTCGCGGCGCTCTTCTCCGCGCGCCTCTCCGAGCCCTTCGTCGTGATCCGCGTGGTGACCGATGTGGTCATGAACCCTCCCCTGGGCCGCTCCTCCGTCGACCGCTCCGGCCGACGTGAAGAACTTAGGACGGGCCCAGTTATTAGGTCAAGCATAATTTCCGTGCTCGACCCAGCGAACTGCGCTAGGCTCCTGCCATGACCGACACCGGGAACACGCCGAACCTGCGCGAGCTCAACAAGCGCCGCACCCGCGAGGCGATCTCGCACGCCGCGACCAGGCTCTTCATCGAGCAGGGCTTCGACCGGACGACCATCGCCGAGGTCGCGGCCGCCGCGGGCGTCGCCAAGATGACCGTCACCAACCACTTCCCGCGCAAGGAGGACCTCTTCTTCGACCTGCACGAGGAACTCGTCGGCCGGCTCGCCCGCGCCGTCGCCGAGCGCGCCCACGGCGAGTCCGCCCTCGCCGCGCTGCGTCGGGACTGCCTGACCGCGCTCGACCGGCACGACCCACGACTCGGCTTCTCCGGCGAGGACTTCGCCCGCACCGTCGCCGAGAGCCCGGCCCTGGGCGCCCGACTGCGCGAGCTGAACGAGCAGGCCGAGACGGCACTCGCCGAAGCGCTGGCCGAGGCCGTGCACGCGATACCCGTCGACTTCGAGAGCCGGGTCGCCGCCGCCCTGCTCGCCGCCGTCGACCGGGCGGTGTTCACCGAGGTGTTCCGCCGCACCCTGGCCGGCGAGGAGCACGCCGCGATCACCGCCGCGGTGAGCCCGTGGGCCGCCCGGGCCTTCGACCGACTGGAGGCTGCCCTTGGCAGCTACGCCGTCCGCGAGGGCCAGGCCGTTTGAACGCCGACCGGTAACTTGTCGCGCGAGCCCGAACACGACGATGGAACACTCACACCAAATACCGCCCTTGACGAAAAGTTGACCTGTTCACGGCAGAAGGTTGACGACCGCCGCCCCTATGGTCGGCCCATGCCCTCACAGCCCATCAGGCCCACCGCCCTGCCGGTCCTGCCCTACCGCAAGCCCACCCGCGGCCGGGACTTCTGGGTCCTGGACAACGTCCTGCCCGACCCGGACGCCGTCCGCGAGCGCGTCCTGGCCCGGGGCGACTGGACCGAGGGCTACCCGTACCGCCCCGAGACCTGGCCGGGCGTGCGCACCATGCCGGGCCTGGAGCCTGACGAGCTGGCGCGGGTCGAGGCACTGGTCCGCAAGGCCACCGGCGCCTCCCGGCTGTGGGTGCAGAGCACTCCGGGCGGCGGCACGCTCAACCACAACTGCGTCCAGGTCGTCGGCGCCGGAGAGTCGGAGTCCCGCCCGCACACCGACTCCCGCGCCCTCTGCCGCTACGCCGCCGTGCTCTACCTCAGCCCGGGCGCACCCAAGGACGCAGGCACCAGCTTCTACCGCCAGCAGTTCCCCGGCGGCCGCCTCGGCGGGAACCTGGTCAACGCCCTGCACAACAACCTGGTCGAGGCGCTCGGCACCCGCCACGTGCCCGCCGACCACTTCGCCGAGGACGTCCGCGTCCCCAACCGCTACAACCAACTGCTCCTCTACCACGCCAACCTGATCCACAGCGCCACGAATTACTACGGCAACGAGTTGGCGGACCGCCGCATGACGGCGGTGTTCTTCTGGATGGCCTGACCAATAGCCTCAACACGCCCTGAAGCACGCCCTGAAGCACCGCCTGAATCACGACCCGAACGCCACACCACCCGGGTTCAGGCCGCCCCTCCCCGGGGACGCTCGCCGCATGAACACCGACGCCGCACCCCCGACCGAGACGGTCCGACCCGACTGGGCCGGGATCGACCAGCTGCCCACCCTCGACCTGCTCCACCTGATGAACGCCGAGGACCGTACCGTCCCCACCGCCGTCGCCGGGGAGTTGGCCCGGATCGCCGTCGTGGTGGACGCCGTGGCCGCCCGGATGGCCCGCGGCGGGCGGCTGGTCTACGCCGGGGCGGGGACGGCCGGGCGACTCGGGGTGCTGGACGCCGCCGAGTGCCCGCCGACCTTCGGCACTGATCCAGCCCTGGTCGTCGGCCTGGTCGCAGGCGGCCGGACGGCCGTGACGGAGGCCGCCGAGGGCGCCGAGGACCGTACCGAGCTCGCCGAGGCCGACGTCGCCGCGCTCGACCTGACCCCGGCCGACACCGTGGTGGGCGTCTCCGCCTCGGGCCGCACGCCCTACCCGGTGGCGGCGGTGCGTGCCGCACGGGCGGCCGGGGCCCTGACCGTCGGGCTGGCGTGCAACCGAGGCTCGGCGCTGGTGGCGGCCGCCGAGCTGGGGATCGAAGTGGAGGTCGGCCCCGAGGTGCTGGCCGGGTCCACCCGACTGAAGGCGGGCACGGCACAGAAGCTGGTGCTCAACATGCTGTCCACGGCCGTGATGGTCCGTCTCGGCCGGACGTACGGAAATCTGATGGTCGACCTCCGGGCCACCAACGCCAAGCTCCGCGAGCGTGCCCGACGGATCGTCGCCGAGGCCACCGGCGCCGACCAGGACGCGGTCCACCGGGCCCTGACCGCGACGGACGGACGGACGAAGGACGCGATCCTGGTCCTGCTCGCGGACGTGGACGCGCCCACCGCCGCCCGACTGCTCACGGCCTCGGGCGGACGGCTGCGCGACGCCCTGAAGCCGGCCGGAGGCTAGCCCAGCTGCAGGTCGGCCGCCACCACGACCTCGCCCAGCCGCGGGAAGTTCAGCTCCACCGAGGCCCGGTGCTCGGCCTCCGTCAGCCCGGTCATCGCGTCCTCGACGAACACCAGCCGGTACCCGTGGTCGGCGGCCGCGCGGGCGCTCGACTCCACACCGAGGTTGGTGGCGATCCCGGTGAACACCAGCGTCTCCACGCCGCGCGCCTGCAGCAGCTCGTGCAGCCCGGTGCCCTGGAAAGCGCCGATCGTGCGCTTCACCACGACCTCGTCGGCCGCCGCCTCGACCTCGGCCAGCAGCTCGCTGCCGGGCGGCTGCTCGGCGACGCCCGGCCGCTCGACGCGCACCGCGACGACGGGGGCACCGGCGGCGCGGAAGGCCTTGGCAAGCTCCAGCGAGGACGCCACCACCTCCGAACCGGCGTGCGGCGCGAGCGGGTTGGCGACGATCCGGTCCATCAGGTCGATCAGGACCAGGGCGGTGCTGCGGGGATCAAGGGTGGTCATGGCGCTCACGCTAGCCCATGCCCGTCGCCGGTCACACCTTCACCAGGACCCGCCCCCGCACCCCCACCAGGACCCGCGCCCGCGCCCTCGACGGAACCCGCCCCCGCACCCTCGGCCTCACGCGCGATCTCGGCCCGGAACCCCTCGATCAGCACCCGCAGCCCGTACTCGAAGTCGGCGTCGTGGTCGGTCATCCGCAGCACGTCGACCGCCTCGCTCAGCAGTGGCAGGTCGCGCAGCGCCTCGTCCGGGAAGGGCGGCCTGGCGCGCTCCGCGGCGTCCTGCCGCCAGGCCTGCTCCTCGGTGACCCAGCCCATGAGGTACCGGTCGACGGTCAGCAGCAGTCGCAGCGCGGTGCGCGGACGCAGCCCGGCCCGGCACAGGGCGCTCAGCTGAGCCTCGACGGCCGGGAGTTCGCCCTCGGTCGGCAGGGTGCCGGCGTGCACCCGGGCGCCGTCGCGGTAGGAGAGCAGGGCGCGGCGCTTGGCCCGGGCGTCGGCGGCGATCCACGCGGGCCAGTGCTCCGGGTCCGGCTCGCGGTCGGGCGGCAGAGCCTCGGCGAGCATCGCCTCCGCCATCAGGTCGAGCAGCTCCCGCTTGTTCTTGAAGTGCCAGTACAGCGCCGGTGACTGCACGCCGAGCTCCCGGGCGAGCCGCCGGGTGCTGAGCCCGTCGATGCCCTCCTCGTTGAGCACGCGCAGCGCGGTGCGCACCACCTCGTCGCGTTGCAGTGCCATCGATCGGCCTCCCGGTTATCCGCTTGCGAGGCCACCTTATCGCCGCTAAATTCCAGGCCGGACTTTATCAGTGATAAGGAGCGGGCAATGAGGACTGGCGACAGGACCGGCAATCACGCTCAGTGACAGAAGCACCGCCGAACGCAGCATGCAACACGCAACGTGCACACCCAACGTGCACACCCCACCTGCATCGCGCCCAAGGAAGCCGTCGCGAGAGCGACGGCCGCGAAGGGACCAACCCCCTCATGACCTCAGGAACGGACCGCCTCCGGTACCGACTACTGCCGAACACCGCCCCCTGGCGCTCCTCCCGCGACTTCCGGCTGACCTGGACCTCCGGCACGGTCACCCTGCTCGGCTCGGTCTTCACCATGACCGCGATCCCGCTGCAGATCGCCCACCTCACCGGCTCTCCGCTCGCGGTGGGCGCGGTCGGCGCGGTCGAACTCGCGCCCACCGTCCTCTTCGGCCTCTACGGCGGCGTGCTCGCCGACCGCGCCGACCGCCGCACCGTCGCCCTGGTCACCGAAGTCGCGCTGGCCGCGCTCAGCGCCCTGCTGCTGGCCAACGCACTGCTCGGCACGCCCGCCGCCTGGCCGCTCTACCTCGCCGCCGGGCTGGCGGCGGCGATCCAGGGCCTGCAACAGCCCTCGGTCGAGGCGATGATCCCCCGACTGGTGCCGCACGACCAGCTGGTGGCGGCCGGGGCGCTGCTCTCGCTGCGCTGGAGCATCGGCGGAGTGGCCGGGCCGGCCGCCGCCGGGTTGCTGATCGCGACCGCCGGCGTCCCGGCGGCGTACCTGGTCGACCTCGCCACCTTCCTGCTGTCGATCGCCCTGCTCGCGCGGGTCCGGCCGATCCCCTCGGAGCGCGACGCCGAGCCGCCCCGGCTGCGCGAGTTCACCGAGGGAGCCCGGTACGCGACCCGGCGGCCCGACCTGATCGGCACCTACCTGGCCGACCTCGCGGCCACCGTCTTCGCCCTACCCACCGCACTGTTCCCCTTCCTCGCCGAGGAGTTGGACGCGGTCTGGGCGCTCGGCCTGCTCTACTCGGCTTCCGCCGCCGGCAGCCTGATCGCGGCCGCCACCGGCGGCTGGACCGAGCGGGTGCACCGGCACGGACGGTGGGTCCTGCTCTCCACCGCCCTGGTCGGCGCGGCCACCGCCACGGCCGCCGTCGCCCCGGGCCTGTGGGCCGTGGTGCTCTGCCTGATCGTCGCGGGCGGCGCCCACTGGATCGGCGACACCTTCCGCAGCGCCATCTGGAACCAGTCCATTCCGGACGAACTCCGAGGCCGCGCCGCCGGCCTGGAGATGCTGATCGGCTCCACCGGGCCGGCCCTCGGCGACCTACGGGCCGGCGGCCTCGCCGCCCGCCAGGGCATCCGGGCCGCGCTGGGCACCGGCGGCCTGCTCTGCCTGGGCAGCAGCACCGTCCTGTCGGCCGCACTCCCCGCGCTCTGGCGCTACGACCAGCGCGACCACCGGCGCGAACGCCAGCACGAACAACATCTCAAGCACCAGCACCACCCCGAACACCCACAGCGCCGACACCAGCACGAGCACCCGCAGCACCAGACCCCGGAGCCCTCCCCGTAAACCGCCGCTCAACCCACGACGGGCACCACCGCATGCCGGGCGATCAACTCACCGGGCCGGCGCGGATCGCCGACGCCACGCATGGGCAGCACGGTCAACGTGTACGTCTGTTCGTTCCCCCGAGCAGCACGAAGCGTTCGGGCGCGCCCACCCGCACGCCCGTCCCTTGACGTGAATACGCCGCTCCGCGCGAACCACCGTTGACCGCCCACCCCACCCGGCGGTTGGCTCACCCAGAGCCGACCGCCGGGGAGTTCGACGCAACCAGCCCTGGACGCCGTCTGCCCTGGACGCAACCAGGCCTGGACGCAACCAGCCCTCGACGCCACCGGGCGTCACCGTCGACGCGGCCGGCCGTTCCCAGGGGAGGGACCCGATGACCCGCACGCGCACCACCGCCCGCCCGTCCCGGCGCCTGCTGCGCGCCGCCTGCGCACTCGGCGCAGCCGCCGCACTCGCGCTCACCACCACCCAGGCGGCCCAGGCGGACCCCCGCCGGAAGTCCGGAGTCGAGCGGGTATCCGTCGGCCTCGGCCAGGCGCAGCCCGACGGCGCCTCGCACGCCGCCGGGCTGAGCGCCGACGGCCGCTACACCGTCTTCACCTCGAACGCCACCAACCTGGTGCCCGGCGACACCAACGGCAAGTCCGACGTCTTCGTCCGCGATCTGCGGACCGGCGACACCGAGCGGGTCGACACCGGATCGGACGGCGCGCAGGCCAACGGTGGCTCCTTCGAGGCCACCATCAGCGGCAACGGCCGGTACGTCGCCTTCAGCTCCGACGCCACCAACCTGACACCCGGCGCCAACCTCGGCGCCCAGGACGTCTACGTCCATGACCGCTGGACCGGCGAGACCACCCTCGTCTCCGTCGGCGAGGAGCCTGGCAAGCCGCAGCCGAACCAGTTCTCCGGGCACCCGTCGCTCAGCTGGGACGGCCGCTACATCGCCTTCCAGTCCAACCGCACCGACCTGGCCCCCGGGACGGTCACCTGGTTCGGCGCCAACATCTACGTCCACGACCTGTGGACCGGCGAGAACCGCCTGGTCAGCATCGGTGCGGACGGCAAGGAGGCGAACGGTTCCTCCGCCGCCCCCGTGATCAGCGCCGACGGCGGCAGCGTCGCCTTCATCTCCAAGGCGACCAACATCACCAGCCAGGACAAGCCCGTCTCCCTCTCCCCCGACGCGGCCGCCGGGCTCGCCGCCGAGTCCGGCCAGGAGCCCGACGAGCAGTTCGTCCGCGACTCCTTCCGGACCGACGACCGGCCCCGGATCCTCAAGCCGCACCTCTACCCGCTGTACGTCCGCGACCTGCGCGCCGAGGAGACCACTATGGCCAGCGCGGACGAGAAGGGCGGCTGGCGCGGAGCGGACTACCCCTCGCTCAGCCCGGACGGCCGGTACGCGGTCTACTCGACCTGGGTCCAGCACGGCGACAACTGGTGGGAGCGGCACTTCGAGGTGTACGTCCGCGACCTGGAGGAGGGCACCGAGACCCAGGTCAGCGTCGGCCTGCCCGGGACGAAGACCACCGGCGACTCCCTCAACGGGCAGATGACCGCCGACGGCCGCTGGGTGTACTTCGACTCCACGGCCGCGAACCTGGTGGCCGGCGACACCAACGGCGTCGGCGACGTCTTCCGGCGTGACCTGTGGAGCGGCCGCACCGAACGGGTCAGCGTGGCGAACGACGGCGCGCAGACCACCGGCGCCTCGTACGGACCGTACGTCGACGCCCATGGCACCACGGTGGTGTTCGGCTCGGACGACGGCACCCTCGTCCCGGGCGACACCAACAAGGCGCCGGACGTGTTCGCACGCCACCTGCCGAAGCACTGACACCCACCACAACGCCCACGCCCCGACCCAGCCCCGAATCCCGACCCCGGCCCTGGCGTCGAACACGATGCCGGGGCCGCCCCCGACCCGCTACCCGAACTCGGGCAACAGGTATCCCAACTGCGAGATCACCGACCAGAGTTGATCCGCCACCTTGGCCGCCGCGGCGACCGCCCCGACGAACGCCTCGGGTGCGGCCGCCGCCGCGACCAGCCCGCCCTTGGCCACCGCCGCCAGCCCCGCGACCACGCCGGTGCCCACCGCCGCCCACACCCCCAGGGCCAGCAGCCCGACCGCGCCCAGCCCGGCCAGGAACAGCTCGCCCTCGGGGGTGAACAGCCGCCGGTCGCGCTCGATCGCCACCGCCAACTCCGGGACCAGCGTGGGCCCGAGCGCCCGGGAGCGCTGCCGGGCCCGGATCAGGTTGAGCATCGCCTCGCGGATCTTGTCGGGCAGTTGCACCGCCCGCAGCGGTACCCGGTGGATGTGGTACAGCACCAGCCCGTCGTAGCCGGGCCGCCCGTTCGCGGGCCTCGGGTACTCACGGAACTCGGTTCGGTTGGTGGGCCAGTAGCAGATCCAGTCGACGTAGGTCTCCCCGTTCTGTTCGATGACGTTGACCGGCATCGGCAGGATCATCAGCCCGGCCCCGAGCCGCCAGTCGGTGCCGGTGGCCACCACCGTGAACGGCAGCTGCTTGACGGCGGTGCGCTGCATGGCGAGCAGCCGGTTCTCGATCACCCGGCCGCACGGGTCCCGCAACACCGAGATCTTCCCACGGAGTTCGCGGTAGGTGTCCAGCGCGCCCTGCTCGGTGCCGACCTCCAGGGCCTCCATCCGCAGCTCCGGGACGTGGTTCTGGATCCCGAGCATGTCCGGTTTGAGCGCTCCGCCCGGGGTGAGTTCACGGACGGCCTTGATCAGCTTGACCGCCGGGGTGCTGCGGTCCTTGAGCATCCGTTTGATCGCCTCGACCTTCGCGGTCGGGAAGACGTTGCGCAGGTCCTCCGACAGCACCTGGAGCACCATCCGCAGCACCGGGTCCTGCGGCTGCGGGGTGAGCCGCCCGTAGGGCAGCGCGTCCTCGGGGTCCAGCCGGTCCCGGCGGGGGCTTCCCCACCACTCGGAGATCCGGTCGAGCTGGAAGGTCACCCAGGTCGCGCCGGGGCGGGCGTCGAAGTCCGCGCCGAAATGGTGGCGCACCCACAGCTCGGCGGCCAGGTACTCGAAGACCGTCGGCGGTTCGTCCCGCGCCTTGCCCAGCAGCAGGCAGGTGTCCTCATCCTTCAAGAAGCTCACGAGATGTCCTTCAGCGGACTGCTGACCGCGATGTCCGTCCCCGAGGTCGGCGTGTACTCGTTCCACTCCGCGATCAGCGTGCCCCGGTGCCCCGGGCGACGGATCGGGAAGGGCGTCAGGGTGCCGTCGTGGCGGTGGGTGAGCCCGGCGAGCAGCAGGTGGCCGTCGTCCGGCACCCGTACCACCCGGGCGGTCTCCTGGATCCGCCGGTCGTCGTACTCGTCCACGACCACCACGGTGTCCGGGTCGAAGCCCGCGCTGGAGGCCACCGGCACCAGCACCGGCGCTCCCCCGGCGGCCGGTTCGACCACGGCGGCACAGGTGGTCACCACCTCGTCCTCCAGGAGCAGCGAGCTGCTGCCCGGGTTGGCCGGCGGGATGCCCGGATAGTTGCGGTCGTCGTAGGCGGCGATCTCCCGGGCGATGGTCAGGTACGGGTGGTCGGCGGGCAGCGGGGCGCCGTGGAAGCCGCCCTCGGCGAACCGCACCCAGGCCTCCTCCCAGCCCTTGCGCACGGTGAGCACCACCCGGGCACTGCCCGCCCGCAGGAAGGCCTGCCGGTTGGCGTCGGGGTGGCTGATCCGGCTGACGAACGGCCAGGCGACGGGCGCGTCCCAGAAGTAGGAGTAGAGGAAGGTGACCACGTTCTCCCACTCGATGGCCTGGTTGACGAAGGCCACCTCCGCCTCGTGTCCCAGCACCGCCGCCCAGGCCGCGGCGCTCACCCCGAGCCCGCCGGTGTCGTTGCCGGGGAAGCCGGCGCCGTGGCGCAGCCGGTCGGGGTCGCTCGCGACCGAGGCCGTGAAGGCGTCGACCACCTCCGACGGCATCATGTGGTAGTCCACGCCGAGCAGGAAGCGCAGCACGCCCTTCATGATCTCGTCGCTCTCCTCGCGCCGGAGCGTGAGGGTGTCCACGCCGTTGAGGCGCTCGCGCAGGGCGGCGGCACGGGCGGCGAGGTCCTGCTGTTCGGCGTAGTACTTGGTCTGGGCGGCGTTGAACAGGGCCGCCCAGACGTCGTTCTGCCACTGCCGGCGCGCCTCGTCGGTGGGTTCGACGGCCGCGGTGAGGCTCAGCCAGGTCTGCCGGTTGTTGACCAGGTGGAAGCTCACCACGCACGGCCCGCCCGCGTGCCGCAGCAGGCCGCCGTTGACCGGGTCGGCGAGGTCGACGGGGCCGTGCGTGCCGTAGGGCTCGTTCCATTCGGGGATGGCGCTGCCGAGCACCTTGAGGTTGTAGTGGTAGTCGCCGGTGCGGCTCTCGGAGGTGAACTGGAACCAGAGGTTCTTGATCCAGTACCGGTCCGGGATGTTGAGCGGCGGCGCGTCGAAGATGGCGGCGCCGTCGTTGTTGGGCGCGGTGACGTTGACGTGGATGTCCGGGAGCGGGCCGGGGGCGAGCGGCACGGTGGCGCCGTACTTCTCGGCCAGCACCAGGTAGTGCGGCTGGCTCTCGCCGGGGCGGGTCTCCTCGGTGATGTCGGAGTGCGGCACGTCGAAGTGGAACGGTCCCAGCTTCGCCTCCAGGGCGGCGAGTTCGGCGTACGCCTCGCGCAGCGCCCCGGCCGGCTCGGGGATCGCCAGGTCGTAGGTGAGCCGCAGCCCGGAGCGGTAGAGCCGGACCCGCCACTTGCGCATCATGCTGAAGTAGTCGATCCGGATCGGGTCGGTGGGGCTGGCGTTCTTCAGCGTGCGGGTGGTGGTCTCCGAGGAGCCGGTCACGGTGGTGGTCGTGATGGTGACCTTGTGCTCCTGCTTGGTGCGCGAGGAGGCCTTCTCGGTGATCGTGGTCGCGTGCTTGCGGCTGTCGGTGGCGGACTGCGAGTCGGAACTCTGGCTGGTCATGCCGGAGGTGGCGGAACCGGAGATCAGCGGGATGCCGCCGGAGACGGTGCCGGTGACGTTGAACTGGTTGCTGTGCTGGAGCTGGCTGGTGGTGGACTGGGCGAGCTCGGTGTTGTCGGTGACGCCGGTCTCGCTGACGTTCTCCAGCGAGTCGGTGACGATCGAGCTGAACTCCTTGGAGGTGACGGACCACTCCTTCTGGCTGACGGCCGTCTCCTCCAGCGGCGCGAGCGGGATGGTGGCGACGAGTTCGCCGCGTTCGATCCCGGCCGGGGCCATCTCCAGGCGCTCCAGGTTGAGCAGGCCGATCGGGGTGACGGCCGCGTTGTGGTCGTAGGCGGCGTTCGCGGCGGCGGCCCGGCCGGCCCGGGCCAGGCCCTCGACGGTGCCGTCCGCGCGACGCAACTGTTCGAGGGCGCCGCCGAGTTCGCGCAGCGCGGGACCGTCCACGGCGGCGAGGGCGGCGGAGCGCAGCGGGCGGTCGGCGGGGTCGGCGGCGGAGGCGGCGAGCAGCCCCCAGGGCAGCTCGGCCGTCAACTGCTCGCGCAGGGCGGTCACTTCCTCCGGGTGGAGGTCGAGCCGGCGCAGGTAGGCGTGCTCGGCGAAGCCCGGGTTGTGCTGCGGGCTGTCGACTTTCAGCGGGACGAGGGTGGCCTTGGGGATGCTGCGGGCGGCGTGCCCGAGCACCACCGGCTGCTGCCCGCCACCAGGCCAGGGCGGAGTCGGAGGAGTCGGCGGAGTCGGCAAGCCCAGCGGCACGGGCGCAAGCGCGGGTACGGGCTCGGGCGTGAGCACGGGCGTCGACGCGGGCAGTTGCGCCGACAGCTGTGCGGGTGCCCCCTGGGCGTGGTCTGGCATGGCGGTCCCCTCCGTCCGTCTGCTGCCCGGCACCTACCCGGGCCCGTGACGGGGACGCGTCGCGGGCGAACGGCTCGCGGGGCACGGTGCGTTGCGCGGAGGCGCGAAGCGGCGGGCAGCCCTCCCGAGCGCCTGCCCGCACCGAAGCGCGCCCCCACCCCCGAGGGCCGCTGTGCCGGAGTGCCGGAGTAGCGACATGCCGGCCCGGAACGCCCACCTGCTGGGAGCGCGTCAAGCGAACACTTGCCCCGACCCCGTTGACTGACGCTTTGTCAACTATTCACCATCCCCTGTCTACCCGCATAGAACCGCAGGTGGTGGCATGGACACATCGCCCGGCACACCCGTGCCGAGCCCGTGTCAGGGAGCTCCCCACATGCTTCGTGCCCATCGCATCGCCCCCGCCGTCGCGACCGTCGTCCTCGCCGCTGCCGCCCTCGCCACCGCCGGCACCGCGCACGCCGCCCCCGCCACCACCTCGCACACCCGCGCCGCCCTCGACGCGACCTGCTCGCAGGCCTACCTCCCGCTGCCCGACCCGGCCTGCACCCCCGGCGCCACCAACCCGGACGTCACCCAGGACACCATCGACTCCACCATCTGCGTCTCGGGCTACAGCACCTCGATCCGCCCGTCCACCACGTACACCAACCGCCTGAAGGTCCAGCAGATCGCCGCGTACGGCTACGCCGACACCAACACGGCGGACTACGAGGAGGACCACTTCATCCCGCTGTCGCTCGGCGGCAACCCCACCGACCCGAACAACCTGTGGCCGGAGCCGCGCTACGCCACCGGCGCGAGCGGCCTGTCCTCCACCGGCAAGGACACCGTGGAGTACAAGCTCTACCGCGCCGTCTGCAACCACCAGGTCGACCTGGTGCCCGCCCAGCAGGCCATCGCCACCGACTGGACCACCGCACTCTCGGTCCTCGGTCTCAGCTGAGCGATCCGCTGAGTCTCGGCTGAGCCCCCGGCCGAGCCCTCAGCCGGTCGAAGAGCCCTCCGGCACGGGCGCCCACGCCCTCACAGCGTGAGCGCCCGCGCCGAGGCGCTGATCGGCGACGGGAGTTCGGTACGTCCCCGCAGGTAGCGGTCCACCGCGGCGGCCGCCGCCCGGCCCTCCGCGATCGCCCAGACGATCAGCGACTGTCCACGCCCGGCGTCCCCCGCGACGAACACGCCGTCGGCCCCCGTGCCGTACTCGTCGTCCCGTTCCAGCGTGCCGTCCGAGCCGACGGCCAGCCCGAGCTGGGCGAACAGCGGCTGGTCCGGCTCCGGTCCGGTGAAGCCCAGCGCGAGCAGCGCGAGCTGCGCCGGCAGCGTCCGTCCGGTGCCCGCGCGGGCGCTGCGGTCCCCCGGCTCGGTCTCGGCGAAGCACACGCCCGCCAGCCGCCGGTCCGGCCCCGGCTCGAAGCCGACCGTGGCGGCCGCGAACACCCGGGAACCCGCTCCCGACTCCTCGTGCGAGGTGGTCTCCCGGTACACCTTGGGGTGGACCGGCCAGGGCTGCCCGGGCGCCCGGCGCACCGGCGGCCGCGGGTTGATGTCCAGCTGGGTGACCGAGGCCGGGCGCTGGCGCAGCGCCGTCCCCAGGCAGTCGGCCGCGGTGTCCCCGCCGCCGACGATCACCACCTCGCGCCCCTCGGCGGACAGCGGCGAGGCCGCGCAGTCCCCCTCGTCCACCCGGTTCGCCCAGGTCAGGTACTCCATCGCCGGGTGCACCCCGGGCAGCCCGCGCCCGGGCACGGCCAGCTCCCGGCAGGCCGTGGCCCCCACCGCGACCAGCACCGCGTCGTACCCGGCCCGCAGTTCCTCGCCGGTGACGTCCCACCCCACCCGCACCCCGGTGCGGAAGGCCGTTCCCTCGGCCCGGAGCTGGTCGAGCCGCCGATCCAACCGGTGTTTCTCCAGCCGGAACGCCGGTATCCCGTAGCGCAGCAGCCCGCCCGGGCGGTCGGCCCGCTCGTAGACCGTGGTCGTGTGCCCGGCCCGGGTCAGCTGCTGGGCGGCGGCCAGCCCGGCCGGACCCGAACCGACCACCGCGACCCGCCGCTGCGGCCCCCGCCGGTCGGGCGGCTGGGGGCGGTCCCAGCCCGCTTCCCAGGCCCGGTCGGCGATCGCCAGCTCGACGTTCTTGATCGTCACCGCGGCTCCGCCGATCGCCAGCACGCAGGCGCTCTCGCACGGCGCCGGGCAGAGCCGCCCGGTGAACTCCGGGAAGTTGTTGGTCGCCAGCAGCCGGGCGGCCGCCGCCCGCCAGTCGTCCTCCGCCACCAGCCGGTTCCACTCCGGCACCAGGTTCCCCAGTGGGCAGGCGGCGTGGCAGAACGGCAGCCCGCAGTCCATGCACCGCTCCGCCTGTCCGCCCACCACCGGCAGCAGCGCCCCCGGCCGGTACACCTCCCGCCAGTCCCCCAGCCGCTCCCGCGCGTCCCGTCGCGCCCGCTCCGCGCGCGGGGTGGTGAGGAAAGCCATCCGGTCTGCCATCGCGGCCTCCGGCAGGGCGTGCCGACACGGACCCGGCGGCCCACCGGGCGGCGCGCCACCGTGTGGCCACCGTACGCCCACGAAGCGGCACAGGAAAGCCGTCGACCCGAGAACCCCGTGACCCGGCCGCGACTGCCGTGAGCACGCCAGGGAGAATCTCCCCATGACCCACACCGTGCTGATCGCCGAGGACGACCGTGCCATCCGCGACTCGCTCACCCGCGCCCTGACGCTGGAGGGCTACCGGGTCCGGATAGCGGCGGACGGCACCCAGACCCTCGCCGTCCTCGCCGAGCAGCGCCCGGACGTCCTGGTGCTCGACGTGATGATGCCCGCGCCCGACGGCCTGGAAGTCTGCCGCCGACTGCGCGCGGCCGGCGACCGCACCCCGGTGCTGATGCTGACCGCCCGGGTCGAGGTACCGGACCGGATCGCCGGCCTGGACGCCGGGGCCGACGACTACCTGGTCAAGCCCTTCGACGTGGACGAGCTGTTCGCCCGCCTGCGGGCCCTGCTGCGCCGCCAGCCGCCCGGGCCGGTCG
This sequence comes from Kitasatospora sp. NPDC101155, assembly GCF_044768305.1. Lineage (NCBI taxonomy): Bacteria > Bacillati > Actinomycetota > Actinomycetes > Kitasatosporales > Streptomycetaceae > Kitasatospora > Kitasatospora sp. NPDC101155. The sequence continues at coordinate 240,817 of NZ_JBIWPN010000007.1, forward strand.
AGGACGTGCTGACCGTCGCCGACCTGCGGGTCGAGCCGCCCGCCCGCCGGGCCTGGCGCGCCGGGGAGGAGCTGGAGCTCTCCCGCACCGAGTTCGACCTGCTGGAGCTGCTGGCCCGGCACGCCGGCGCCGTCCTGGACCAGACCACCCTCTACGAGCGGATCTGGGGCTACGACTTCGGCCCCGGTTCGAAGAACCTCGCGGTCTTCATCGGCTACCTGCGCCGCAAACTCGACCGCCCCGGCCTGACCCCCCTGATCCACACCGTCCGCGGCGTCGGCTACACGCTGCGCGAGCCGTGACCGGCCCCGCGCGCCCGCGCCCCCGACTGCCGCGCCCGGGCCTGCGCACCACCCTCTCGCTCGCCTTCGCCGCGATGGCCGCCCTGGTGGCGGTGCTGATCGGCACGCTCGGCTACCACGCCGCCGAGCACCTGATCCGCGACGACGAGACGGACGACTTCACCTCGGCCGTCCGGGCCGTGAGCGGCCAGGTCGAGCGCGAGAAGCTGTACCCGGGGGACTTCAACGGCCCGAGCGGGCTGAGCGAGCAGCTGCTGCACCCGATCCGGGTCACCGCGCAGGCGCTGGACTCCACCGGCGCCATCGTCCCGGGCACCGCCCACCTCGATCTCCCGACCACCTCGGACGACCGCGAGCTCGCCCGCGCCGACGCCCCCGCCCGGACGGTGACGGACGTGCGCCGCATCGACGGCAACACCTGCCGGGTGGGCGTGGTCTCGCTCGGCGGCGGCCGGGGCGCGGTCCAGATCGTGCAGCAACTCGGCGACATCGAGGAGCTGTTGGAGAAGCTGCGCCAGCAGATGGTGGCCGTGGTGGCCGGTGTCGTGCTGATCGCGGGCGCGGCCGGCTGGCTGCTCGCCCGGCGGATCAGCGGCCGGCTGGTCCGGCTCACTGACGCGGCCGAACTGGTCGCCGCGAGCGGCCGGTTGGACGTCCCGGTACCCGCCTCCGGCACGGACGAGGTGGGCCGGCTCGGCCGCGCCTTCGACCGGATGCTGGTCCGGCTCGCCACCGCCAAGGAGAACCAGCGCCGCCTCGTCCAGGACGCCGGGCACGAGCTGCGCACCCCGCTGACCAGCCTGCGCACCAACCTCGCGGTGCTGCCCAGCCTGGACCGGCTGCCGCCCGCGGAGCGCGCCGCGCTGATGGCCGACCTGGCCGAGGAGGCGCGGGAGTTGACCCTGCTGGTGGAGGAGCTGGTGGCACTCGCGGCGGACCGCAAGGCGGACGAGGAAGCGGTCGAGGTGGTGCTGGCGGAGCTGGCCCATGCGGCCGCTGTGCAGGCCCGGCGGCGCAGCGACCGGGAGATCACCGTGGACGCGGACGACACCACCGTCACCGCCCGCCCGGACGCGCTGGCCCGCGCGGTGGGCAATCTGCTGGACAACGCCGCCAAGTTCGACCCGGCCGGCACGTCCCCGATCGAGCTGGTGGTGCGCGGCCCGCGGGTCGAGGTGCGCGACCGGGGCCCGGGCATCGACGCCGCCGACCTCGACCGGGTCTTCGACCGCTTCTACCGGGCCACCGCCGCGCGCAGCCTGCCCGGTTCGGGCCTCGGCCTGGCCATCGTGGCCGAGGTGGCGCAGTCGCACGGCGGCATCGCCTTCGCCGCCAACCGCGAGGGCGGCGGCGCGGTGATCGGCTTCACCCTGGGCGGCTGACAGCACGACGGCGGGCCCGGTGCGCCGAAGCACCGGGCCCGCCGTGGATCTCACGCTCAGCCGGCGGCCAGCAGCCCCCGCCCGAGCCAGTCGGCGTTGTCCTTCACGCCCGGCAGGACGAAGAAGTAGCCGCCGCCGGTCGGCGATATGTAGTCCACCAGCGGCTCGTCGATCAGCCGGGTCTGGGTGGCCTCGAACTGCCGCACCACGTCCTGCTGGTAGCAGCAGAACACCAGGCCCATGTCCAGGTTGCCGGCCTTGTCGACGCCCCGGTCGTAGTTGAAGCCGCGCCGCAGGATGCGCGAGGTGTCGGTGTCGGCGGTGCGCGGGTTGGCCAGGCGGATGTGCGCGTTGAGCGGGATCGCCTTGCCGTCCGGGTCCTTGCCGTAGTCCGGCGCGTCGGTCTCCTGGCGGCCGTCCAGCGGCGCGCCGGTGTCGCGGCGGCGCCCGAACATCTTCTCCTGTTCGGTGAGCGTGACGCGGTCCCAGAACTCGATCAGCATCCGGATGATCCGGATCACCTGGTAGCTGCCGCCGGTCGCCCAGGCGGGCTCGCCCATCCCGTCGGTCACCCAGATCAGCCGGTCCATCTCCCGGGAGGAGGTGGTGTCCGGGTTGACTATGCCGTCCTTGAAGCCGAGCAGGTTGCGCTGGGCGCCGTCCGGGCGGGACTGGTTCTGGAAGCCGTCGATCCGCCAGAGGATCTGCAGCGCGCCGCGGGTGTGCCGGGTGATGTCGCGCAGCGCGTGCAGCACGGTGTCCTGCCGGTCGGCGCAGATCTGCAGCGAGAGGTCGCCGTGCAGTTCGGCGGCCTGCAGGTTGTCGTTGGGGAAGGTCTTCATCGGCGCCAGCTTGACCGGCTTGGCCTTGGCCAGCCCGTAGCGGTCGTCGAACAGCGAGGCGCCGACGCCGACCGTGACGGTCAGGTTGTCGGTGGTCACCACCGAGCCGAGGATGCCGCTGTCGGACGGCGGCGCGCCGACGCCGAGGTCCGGCGGGGTGCCGCCGGCGGTGAGGAAGCGGATCCGCTCGGTCAGGGTCTTGAACAGATCCTCCAGGCCCTTGCGGTCCTGGGCGATCACCTGGCAGGAGATGAAGGCGGCGTAGCCCGGGGCCGGGGTGGTGATGCCGGCCTGGTGGTCGCCGTGGAACGGGACGGCCCCGGTCGCCGTCTGGTGGCTGTCCCCGGCGGCGGCCGGGCCGGCGCCGAGGGTGAAGGCCCCGCCGGCGAGGACGGCGGCGCCGGCGCTCGCGCCGAGCGCGGCCCGCACGAAGCTGCGCCGGGCCGGGCCGGCCGGGCAGCCACCCTGCTCGGCGGCCTGGACGGCCGCGGCGGCGTGCGGGAACGGGCAGGAGCCGGTGGCTGCGGTCTGGTCGGTCATCAGGCGGCCTTCCGGATCTCAAGGAGCGCGGGGATGGGCGAGAGGTCTTCGAGCAGCTGGCCGGTGGCGCCGTTCAGCTGACGGCGGCTCTCGGCGGGCAGCTTGTCCGGCGGGGTCCAGCCGTCGGCGGTGTGGGCGGCGGCGACCAGGTCGCCGACCCGCTTCATCCCGGCGTTGACCCGGACCAGCACCTGCGGGTCGCGCTCGTCGAGCAGCGGCTGCAGCAGGGTCAGCAGCTCCTGGGTGCCGGCCAGGTTGGCCTGGGCGGTGGCCAGGTTGGTGCCGCTGCCCATGTCGGTGTCGCCGGTCAGCTCGAACTGGAGGGTGTTCTCCAGGATCTCGTGGGCGCGCAGCGGCAGGTCGCCCGGGTCGAAGTCCTGGGTGGGGAAGTCGTGCACCAGCTTGGCGACGTTCTGGGCGAGCTCGTCGGCGACCGGCGTCAGGTCGGCGGCGGACTGGCCGTGCCAGAGGCCGTACTCCAGGCGCAGGAAGCCGGTGAAGTCCTTGTCGTCGGCCTTGTCGGCGAAGCCGTCGGCGCGGCCGTCGATCTTCTTGTCGAGGTCGGCGAAGGTGCCGTAGGCGGCGCCGAGCGAGGCGTACTGCAGGTGGGCGGTGAGCCAGTCGGCCTTGGCGGCGGCGAGGTCGCCGCCGTGCACGTCGGTCTGGATCTTCTGGGTCTGCGTCATCAGGGTCGCGAGGCCCTTGTTGACATAGTCCTTGTAGCTGTCCAGCGGGGCCTTGAGGTCGTCCTCGTTGACCGGCTTGACGGCCTTGACCTCGGCGCCGCCGCTGACGTGGACGGCGGCGGAGGTGACGGACTTGCCGCCGGTGGGCACGCAGCGCCAGGCGTAGTCGCCGGAGCCGATGGTGGCGGTCAGCGCGCGGGTGGTGCCGGGGGCCAGGCCCTCGATCTCGCCGTAGACGGCGCCGGTGCCCGGGTTGACCAGGTAGACCTCGGAGACCTTGTCGCCGGTGTTGTGCATCTGGAAGACCTGCTGGCCCGGCTGCGGGTCGGCGAAGCCCTTGCCGCACTCCTGCTCGGAGACCGAGACGGTGGCGGCACTGTCCTGCTTGCCGTCGCTGGCCGCGATCACGACGCCGGCCACCACGACCGGGACGGCGACCAGCGCGGTCGGCAGCACCCAGCGCGGACGGCCCGCGCGCACCGGCTCGGCCTTCTCCTCGGCGCCCGCGGCCTTCTCGGCGCTCGTGCTCTTCTCGGCGGCGGCTGGGGCCGGGGCCGCCTTTCCGCCCCGGATGCCCTCGATGAACAGGGTCATCACGATGCTCAGGTACGCGATGTAGCCGACGACCTGGAGGACCGTCATGGTGACGGTCAGGTTGAGGGTGCCCTGGACGAGCGTGGCGTACCAGGAGGAGGCGTCCAGATGGCCGCTCAGGTCGAAGGCGTACGTGGTGCCGCCGCCGATCAGCCCGGACTCCTGGAGGTCGCGCAGGCCGTAGCCGAGCACACCGGCCGCGACGACGATCAGACCGGCGCCGGTGATGGTGAAGAACCGGGTGAGGTTCATCTTCAGCGCCCGGCGGTACAGACCCCAGCACAGGCCGACGGAGAGCAGCAGGCCGACGGCGGCGCCGATCAGCGGTCCGGTGGACTCCCCGGCGGTGCGCGCGTTGGTCCACAGGAAGAGCGAGGTCTCCAGGCCCTCGCGGGCGACCGCGAGGAAGCTGGTGAGCACCAGCGCGCCGGCGCCCATCGCCAGCGAGGCCTGGACCTTCTCCTTCAGGTCGGCGGAGAGGGTGCGCGCCGAGCGGCGCATCCAGAACACCATCGCGGTGACGAAGCCGACCGCGATCAGGCTCAGCACCCCGCCGAACGCCTCCTGGGCGTGGCCGGAGAGGTTGGCAGCGGTGAAGGTGAGCACCGCGCCGAAGCTGAGGCTGAGCGCGACGGCCGCCGCGACGCCGGTCCACACCTGGGGCAGTCGGCCCTTCTGACCGGCCCGCACCAGCGTGGCGACCAGGATCGACACGATCAGGCCGGCTTCCAGGCCTTCGCGTAGCCCGATCAGAAAGCTCGGAAACGCCTCATCCCACATGCAGCGGGCTCCTCCCCCGGGCCGCCCCGGGTTGTACCTGTCCTCGGCGCACCACCGCGGTGGCGGCGGAGCGGCACGGCGAACGCCCCGGACACCGGGGTCCAGGGCGTTTCGCTTAGCTTAGGCAAACCTTAGAGCCGCTGCGGTCAAGTGCACCCCTGCTTCAGGTAAGGGTTCGGTATGGGAACACCCATACGACCGTCAACCCGGCAGGTCACGGGGCCGGAGGGAGGCCGGCGTCACCCCCACCACTGCTCGGGCGCCGCCGGCTCCGGAGGGACCGTCACCGGTTCGGCGCAGCGCACCAGCAGTTCCCCCTCCTCCGTCTCGGTGACCAGGAAGCCGCACTCGCGCAGGACGAGCGCGGCCGCGCCGCTCACCGCCGCTCGCGCCTCCCCGGAGGGTGGCCCGTCCGGCCCGGCGCCCGGCGACCAGCCGAGCACCACGCCCTCGGGGTGGTGGCCGATCGACAGGGGCGAGGGGCCCGGTGCGGTGTCGAACCCGGCGCGGGCCAGGGCCGCGGCGACGTCCTCGAAGAGTTCACGGTGATCCACCATTGGCGCAGCGTAGGCCCCACCCCACAGGACCTCCGGACGCGGCGCGCGCCGAAACGGTTCAGCTGCACCCGAGCGCAGCATCGGCGTCCGTTGGGCCGAGCGGCGGCCAGCCGATCGGGCGCCGGGAACCCCCGTCCGGCCCGACACGCACGGCCGGACGGGCCGATGGACGTGCACAGTCGGCCCCCTGCCGACAGCATGACAGAGTAAGCGCTCCATCACCCTGAGCAACGGGTCCGGCGGAGCACCTGGTCCGCGCGCCGGTCCGACCGGCGGACCCGTATCGAGAGGTCCCATGATCACAACACTTCGCCGGCCGGCGTTCCCGCTGGCGGGCTTCCACCACGGCACGCCGAGAACGCCGGGGAGCCCGTCGTGAGAACCGACCAGCAGTCGCAGCCGGGACCGGTGACCAGCCAGCGCACCAAGCCCGAGAACAAGGCCCAGGCCCTGGCCGACTGGACCGACGGCCGGCTCGGCATCTACTCCCTGGCCAAGGCCAATCTGCGCAAGATCTTCCCGGACCACTGGTCCTTCATGCTGGGCGAGGTCGCGCTCTACACCTTCGTCATCATCATCCTGACCGGCGTCTGGCTGACCCTGTTCTTCAACCCGAGCATGGGCGAGGTCGTCTACGACGGCCGGTACGTCCCGCTCAAGGGCATCCAGATGTCGCAGGCCTACGCCTCCACGATCAACATCAGCTTCGACGTCCGCGGCGGCCTGCTGATGCGCCAGATCCACCACTGGGCCGCGATCGTCTTCATCGCCTCGATGTTCACGCACATGCTGCGCGTGTTCTTCACCGGTGCGTTCCGCAAGCCCCGCGAGATCAACTGGGTCTTCGGCGCGCTGCTGTTGTTCCTCGGCATGTTCGACGGCTTCATGGGCTACTCGCTGCCGGACGATCTGCTCTCCGGCACCGGCATCCGCTTCATGGAGGGCGCGATCCTGGCCGTCCCGATCGTCGGCACCTACCTGCAGTTCTTCATCTTCGGCGGCCAGTTCCCGGGCACCGACATCATCCCGCGCCTGTTCACCGTCCACATCCTGCTGATCCCGGGGATCATGGTGGGCCTGCTCGCGGCGCACCTGATCCTGGTCTTCTACCACAAGCACACCCAGTTCGCCGGGCCCGGCCGGACCAACGACAACGTGGTCGGCATGCCGCTGATGCCGGTCTACATGGCCAAGGCGGGCGGCTTCTTCTTCCTGGTCTTCGGCGTGGTCGCGTTCATGTCGGCGATCGCCACGGTCAACCCGATCTGGGCCTACGGCCCGTACCGGCCCGACCAGGTGTCGACCGACGCCCAGCCGGACTGGTACATGGGCTTCTCCGAGGGCCTGATCCGGGTGATGCCAGGCTGGGAGATCAGCGTCTGGGGCGGCCACACCCTGAACCTCGGGGTGTTCGTCCCGCTGATGATCTTCCCGACCGTCCTGCTGGCCATCTGGTGCTGGCCGTTCCTGGAGGCCTGGGTCACCGGGGACCGCGGTGAGCACCACATCGCCGACCGGCCGCGCAACGCGCCGGTCCGCACGGCCTTCGGCGCGGCCTGGGTGAGCCTCTACCTGATCCTGCTGGCCGGTGGCGGCAACGACCTGCTGGCGACCCACTTCCACCTGTCGATCAACGCGATCACCTACGCGGTGCGGGCCGGCTTCTTCGCCGTGCCGGTGGTCGTCTTCGTGATCACCAAGCGGTGGTGCCTGGGTCTGCAGCGGCGGGACAAGGACAAGGTGCTGCACGGCCGGGAGACCGGCGTCATCAACCGGCTGCAGCACGGCGAGTACGTCGAGGTGCACGCGCCGCTGCCGCAGGGCCGGCTGTACACCCTCACCGCGCACGAGCAGCCCGAGCCGACCGTGCTGGAGCCCGAGGTGGACGAGAACGGCGTGGTCCGCAAGGCCGGGCTGTGGACCCGCACCCGGGCGAAGCTGTCCCGCGGCTTCTACGGCGAGGGCAGCCAGATCCCCAAGCCGACCGTCGAGGAGCACGCGGAGATCAGCAGCGGCCACGGCCACCACTGATCCCCGGGTCGAAACCCGGAGGGCCCGCTGCGCCGGAATCGGCGCAGCGGGCCCTCGTCGTGCCGCAGGCACGCTCGGCGACGCTCAGCCCCTGAGGGCCGCGGGGAGGACGGCGAACAGCGCCGCCGCCAGAGCCACGGCGAGGCAGAGCGCCGCCCAGCGGGCGCAGATCCGGCGGCACTCGGCGCGGTAGCGGGCGGCCAGCCGGCGGCAGCGCCCGACCGCGCGGTCCACGACCTCCTCGGCGTAGCGCAGCCGGTCGGCGGCGTAGGCCTGTTCGAGGCTCTCCCGCTCCACGTCCGGCAGCCAGGGGAACCGGGCGGCGAACGCCCGGGCGTCCCGTTCGGCCGCCGCGACCTCCGCCTCCCAGGCGAGGAAGCCCTCGATGCGGGCGATCCCCACCCGGGAGGCCACCCGGCCGCCGCCGTTGTCGGCGGGCCTGCCCTGGCGGGGTGTGCGTGCTCTCGGCGGACGCTGTCTGCCACCCATGACCGCTCCTCAAGTCCTGTCGAGTCGTCCCGCCGGAAACCTGCGGGAATGGGCCTCTTACCGGGGATCGCTCCGCAATCAGGCAACTACTACCAGCGACGAACCGCAGGTGGGAGACGGCTCGCCACAGCCCGCACACCCGGGAAAAACTTGCGTGCCACGCACTATTGCGTGACGCGCACGTTTTGCGGGACAGTGGTGGCCATGACGAACGGGCAGCCCGGTCTGCGGGAACGCAAGAAGGCCGCGACGCGGGAGGCACTGAGCTGGGCGGCACTGCGCCTGGCGGCGGAACGGGGGCTGGAGAACGTCCGGGTGGAGGACATCGCGGCCGCGGCCGGGGTCTCCCCGCGCACCTACAACAACTACTTCTCCAGCAAGGCCGAGGCGATCGTCTTCCGGCACCGCAACCGGATCCTGCAGGCCGCCGAGGCACTGCGGGCCCGCCCCGCGGAGGAACCGCTGTGGGAGGCGCTGGCCCAGGCCCTCGTCGAGCCCTTCGACGGCGCGGAAGCGGAGCCCGACCAGCGCTGGATCGCCGCCATACGGCTGCTGCTGCGCGAACCGTCGCTCCAGGCCGAGCTGTCGCGCGGCGGCGCACGGACCCGGGCCGAACTGACGGCAGCGGTGGCCGCCCGGACCGGCACCGACGCCGACCGGGACCTCTACCCGAAGCTGGTCGCCGCGGCCGCGCTCTCCGCGCTGCAGGTCGCCAACGAGCACTACCTGACCGCCGATCCGGTGGTGCCCTTCAAGCCGCTGTTCGCCGAGGCACTGCGGCAGCTGGCGGCCGGGCTGCCCGATCCGTCGTCCACATGAACGAACCGTCTCAGAGGGGGATTCGAGATGACCAACGACGTCATCATCGTCGGCGCCGGCCCGGTCGGGCTGTTCCTGGCCTGCGAACTGGCGCTGGCCGGAGTGCAGCCCGTGGTGCTGGACCGGCTGCCCGAGCGCTCCGGCGAGCAGAAGGCCAACGGGCTGGTCGGCCAGGTGCTCCGCCTGCTCGACCACCGCGGCCTCCACCAGCCGCTCAGCGGCCTCCCGGGCGCGCCGCAGCCCGTGCCGCGCTTCGTGTTCGGCGCCTTCCCGCTGGAGCTGCACCGGCTCGACGCCAACCCGCTGCACGCCGTGCCCGTACCGCAGCACCGGATCGAGGAGGTGCTGGAGGAGCGCGCCCTCGAACTGGGCGTCACCGTGCGCCGCGGCTGCGAGGTCTCCGGCTTCACCCAGGACGCGACCGGCGTGACCGTCGACTTCCACGGCCCCGACGGCACCGGGCAGGCGCGGGCCCGCTACCTGGTCGGCGCGGACGGCGGCCGCAGCACGGTCCGCAAGCTCGCCGGCATCGATTTCCCCGGCGTCACCTCGCCCGACCCGGTCTCCCGCATCGCGCATGTGCGGCTGCCCGAGGGGCTCCGCACCACCGCCAGCGGCGAGGTCCTGCTGCCCGGGTGCCCGACCCCGTTCCGCCCGTACACCCACACCCGCACCGACCACGGCGTGTTCGTCATCTCCCCCTTCAACGAGGACGCCGTCATGATCGCCACCATGGAGTGGGGCGGCCTGCCGGTGGACCAGCGGGCCCCGCTCACCCTGGACGAACTGCGCGCCAGCATCCGCCGGGTGACCGGCGCCGACCTCGAACTCACCCCGGCCCGCACCGCCGGTCCGTTCACCCCGCGCCGCACCGTCGGCCACAACACCCGGCTCGCCGAGCGCTACCGCGACGGCCGCGTCCTGCTGGTCGGCGACGCCGCCCACGTCCACGCCGCGACCGGCGGCCCCGGCCTCAACCTCGGCCTGCAGGACGCCGCCAACCTCGCCTGGAAGCTGGCCGCCGAACTCCAGGGCTGGGCCCCGCCCGGCCTGCTGGACAGCTACCACCGCGAGCGCCACCCGATCGGCGAGCGGGTGTTCATGCACTCCCAGGCCCAGATCGCGCTGATGGCCCCCGGCGCCGGGACCACCGCGCTACGCGCCCTGGTCGGCGAACTGCTCTCGCACGAGGACAACCTCGCCCGGATCGCCGCACTGATGGCGGGCAGCGACGTCCGCTACGACACCGACTGCCCGCACCCGTGGGCCGGGGGCTTCGCGCCGGAACTCGCGCTGACCACCGCCGAGGGGGATCTGCGGCTCGCCGAACTCGCCCGTGGTGGGCGGGCGTTGCTGCTCGACCTGACCGGCGGCGCACTCGGGCTCGCGGACCGGGCGGCGGGGTGGAAGGACCGGGTGGACGTGGTGACCGCGGAGTGCGCCGAGCCGCCGGCCGGGGCGCTGCTGCTACGCCCGGACGGGTACGTCGCCTGGGCGTCGGGGGTCGGCGAGGCGGACCCGACGGGGTTGGAACGGACGCTGCGCACCTGGTTCGGCACGCCGCGCGCCTGAGTACCCGTACCCGGGTGGACTGAGTACCTCGCCGCTGCCGCAGCGGCAGGGGTGGCCGGGAGCATGGACGGCATGAGCGAATCCGCGCGTACCGCAGCCGCCCCGGCCGGGTCCGACCGAGGCCGCTGGTGGCGGGCCCCGGCGATCTCCACCGCGGTGACCCTGATGCTGCTGCCCTGGGCCGTCGTCCTGCGCGGCCTGGGAGAGATGGCCACCGACCCCTGCACCAGTCCGGGCCCCTGCCCCGCCGTGCCGTACCTGGCCGCCGCCTCCGCGGCGCTGATCGCGGCCACGGTCGCGCTCGTCCTCCAGTGGCCGGCCTCCTGGCTGTTCCAGCGGGCCCGGGTGACCGTCTGCCTCGTCCCGGTCGCCGCGCTGGTGGTGGAGGTACTGGCGATCATGAACGCCGGGAACAGCATGTGACACCGGATTCCCGACCAGGTGACCGACAGTCAACTATGGTCGTCGCAGCCCGTTCCACGAGGCACGGGCCTCGACCGGACGGACGGGGAAACGGTGCGCATCGGAATCATCGGCACGGGAGTGGTCGGGCAGACCCTGGGCAGCAAGCTGGTCTCGCTCGGCCACCAGGTGACGCTGGGCTCCCGCGGCAAGGACAACGAGAAGGGGCTGGCCTGGGCCCAGCAGGCCGGCCCCGACGGGCACACCGGCACCTTCGCCGAGGCAGCCGCCTTCGGCGAGGTGGTGCTGAACGCCACCGGCGGGACGGTCTCGCTCGCGGCGCTGCGCGCGGCCGGGGCCGAGCACCTGGCCGGGAAGCTGCTGATCGACGTCTCCAACCCGCTGGTGTTCGGCCCGGACGGGGTGACCCTCGACCCGGTGAACACCGACAGCGTCGGCGAGCGGATCCAGCACGAGTTCCCCGAGGCCCGGGTGGTGAAGGCGCTCAACACGCTGAACTGCGCGCTGATGGTCGACCCGGGGAAGCTGGCCGGTGAGCACAATCTGTTCATCGCCGGGAACGACCCGGACGCCAAGGCCGACACCGTCGCGCTGCTGGGCGAGTTCGGCTGGCCGGCCGGGTGGATCGTCGATCTCGGGGACATCACCGGCGCCCGGGCCACCGAGATGATGATGCCGTTCTGGCTCCGGATGATGGGGCACTTCGGCGACGCCGAGTTCAACTACTCCTTCCAGCGGGCCAAGTAACGGCGGGCAGCCCTCGGGCCCGGCCCCACCGTGCGCGGTGGGGCCGGGCCCGGCGCAGGTGGCGGGACGGGGCCCGGCGGAAGCCTGACCGCGGTGGGGGAGAATGGACCGCATGTCCCGACGTCGTTCCGCGCCCCGCGCCACCACTCCCCGGCTGCTGCCGTCCTCCCCGTGCCCGTGCGGCCTGCCCGCCGCCTACGGCGACTGCTGCGGCCGACTGCACCGCGGCCAGGCGGCGGCCACCACTGCCGAGTCGCTGATGCGCTCCCGGTTCAGCGCCTTCGCCGTCCAGGACGCGGCCTACCTGCTGCGCACCTGGCACCCGGACACCCGGCCGGACGAGGTGGACTTCGACCCGACGCTGCGCTGGACCCGGCTGGAGGTGCTCTCCACCACCGAGGGCGGCGCCTTCCACGCCGAGGGGACGGTCGCCTTCCGGGCACACTGGACGGAGGGCCGCGAGGAGGGGGTGCTCGCCGAGCACAGCCGGTTCGTCCGGTACGAGGGCGCCTGGGTGTACCTGGACGCCCTCTCGCTCGACTGAGGCTCCCCTTGCCGGGCGGCGCCTACAGGTAGTCGTCCAGGCGACCCAGCGAGAAGCCGGCCGCGGTGACGTCGTTGACCACCTTGCGCAGCAGGTCCGGCATGGTGGCCTTCCACTCGGAGGTGCCCCGGAAGTGGGTGAGGATGATGTCGCCCGGGTGCAGCTTCTGGTCGTCGTAGCGCCACTCCATGTGGTCCGGGAAGGCCTCCTCGTTCCACATCGGCACCGCCTGCACCCCGCAGGACGCGGCCGCGCGCAGCGTGTCGTCGTTGTACTCGCCGTACGGGGGCCGGAAGAGCCGGGGGCGGACGCCGATCTGCTGCTTCAGCTGGTCCTGCTGGTCGCAGATCTCCTTGCGCTGGGTCTCGTAGTCGAGGACCTTGAGGTTGCGGTGGTTGATCGTGTGGTTGTTGATCTCCACGCCCTGCTTGTGCAGGTCCCGGAAGTAGCCGTAGTTGTCGCGGACCAGGTAGTCGGAGAGGAAGGCGCTGAGCGGGATCCCCAGTTCCTCGGCCATCTTCGAGAACGCCGGGTCCTTCTCGTTACCGTCGTCGACGGTCAGGAAGACCACCTTGTCCTTGGTCGGCACCCGGAAGACCACGGGTGGGCGGCCGTCCTTCAGTTTGACGCCCTGCACCGGGGTGAGCGCGACCCTGGTCGCCGGGCGGGGCGGTGCCTTCAGCGGCGGGCGCTCCAGGCCCCAGCGCAGCGCGGTCTCCAGCGCGGCGCCGGCGACGGACTCCTGACGGGCCGCCGCCTCGCCGCTGGTCTCCTCCTCCTGGCGGGCCAGCCCCGGCACCTTGGCCGGTTCGGCGGGCGGTCGGGCCGCGCCGTGGCCCGCCGAACCGCCCCCGGCGGCGGGTGCCGCGCCCGCCTCGGCCGGGGCGGCCTCGGGCCGGGTGGACCCGGCGGGCCCGGCACAGCCGGCGACCACGACGGAGAGGCACACGGTGGCCAGCAGGCCGGCCCGCACACCGCTCCGCTGGTTCTGACTCGCCATCAAACCCCTATTTTTGTGACAACCTGATGGTCTGTTCATAGCTGCACTGCTCCCCCACCGCGCACCCCCACCAATCCCCCCATCACCCGCCCGGGGCAACGCCGCACCGCTCGCCTTGCCGTTCCTTTGCCGAACCGGCCGGACGCGACCGGACCGGAAGCGGGTCGGACGCCTCGGGAATCGGTCGGATCGAAAACCCTTTGCGGCGACGGCACCCCGGAACGGATCATGCGCACATGACGAATACCGCGCCCCGCCGCTCCGACCTCTGGGCCGTCACCACGGCCGACGTGACCGCCCCCGAGGCCCTGGAGCTGCTGCGCGACTACTACTACGACGTGGCCAACAGCTACTACCGCCTCCACCTCGGCCGGGAGGGCACCCCCGAGGAGCTGGAGACCGGCCTCGCCGGGTCCCCCAGCGACGACCTCGCCGCACCGACCGGCCTCTTCCTCCTCGGCCGCCACGACGGCACCGCCCACTCCTGCGCCGGTCTGCGCCGGTACGACGCCACCACCGTCGAGCTCACCCGCGTCTTCGTCCGCCCCGCCCTCCGCGGCACCGGCGGCGGAGCCGCCCTCCTCGCCGCCGTCGACGAGGCGGCCCGCAGCATGGGCGCCGACCGGATCATCCTCGACACCCGCCTCGACCTGATCGAAGCCCGCACGCTGTACCTGCGGAACGGCTACCAGGAGATCCCCGCCTACAACAACGGGCCGTACGCCCAGGTGTGGTACGGCAAGGACCTCACCGTGCTCGCCCCGCAGTCGAGTTGACCAATCGCTGAGAGCGGGGGCGCTACCTCGCGCCGGCCTCCGAGTAGCGGGCCGACGCCGCCGCGAGTTCGGCGGCCGAGGGCGGGTTGGCGCCGGGGCGGGAGACGGTGAGGGCGGCGGCGGTGACGGCCTGGGTGAGGCAGCCTCGGAGGTCGGTGCCGCCGGCGCGGACGTGCAGGAAGGCGGCCATGAAGGAGTCCCCGGCGCCGACGGTGTCCGCGACCGCCACCGGGACGGCCGGGGCCTGCTCACGGCCGCCGTCGGAGGTGCGGGCGAAGGCGCCCTCGGCGCCGAGGGTGACGGCGACCAGGGTGGGGCCCAGGGTGAGCCAGCGCTCGGCGACGGCCTCGGCGGGCTCGCCCGGGTAGAGCCAGGCCAGGTCCTCGTCACTCGCCTTCACCAGGTCGCTCAGCGCCACGCAGCGCTCGACCCGCCGGACGGCCTGCGCCCGCTCGCCCATCAGCGCGGGGCGCACGTTCGGGTCGTAGCTGATCTGCGCCCGGCCGCGCCAGCGCTCCACCAGGGCCAGCACCGAGGCCGCGCCCGGCTCGCTGACCGCGCCGATCGAGCCGAGGTGGACGGCCACGGGGGTGGTGGTGAGGTCGGTCGGCGGAAGGGTCCAGCCGATGTCGAAGGTGTACCGGGCCCGGCCCTGCCCATCCAGCCGGACCACCGCCGAGGGCGTCCGCGCCACCTCCGCGGCCCGGACCTCCACCCCGGCGGACTCCAGGTGCGCGCGGATCAGCCGCCCGTTGGCGTCCGGCCCCAGTTCGGTGAGCAGCACGACGGACCGGCCCAGCCGGGCCAGGCCGTAGGCGAGGTTGGCGGGGCTGCCGCCGGGGTGCACGACATCCGGGGCCCCGTCCGTGCGGACGATGTCGGCGACGCACTCGCCGATCACCAGTACGTGGGCGTCGGGGCTGGTCACTGCGGCTCCTGGCATCCGGTGGGCGGGCGTCGTCTCGGCCGTCAGCCTACGGGGTGTGCCCGGGAGTCGTCAGGGCATGAAAGTACGGCCGCCGGACCTGGCCAGGTTCTCCGACGGCCGTGGCCCCGTCCGTCAGGGGACGAAGCACCTCGAACACTAGACCCCGCCCGGGCACCCTGCCAGCGCCGTGAGCCGTCCGGGGGATGTCCGCGTGTCGTCACGATCCGGGCCGTCCCGACCTCGCGGGCCTGACGGTCCACTAGCATCCGAGCCCGGCGCGTCGCGTGCGTACCGCTGCACGGCCCCGACTGTCGGCTCCCGAAATGCGGTGATCACCCTACTCAGGCCCCGTGCCGGTCTCGCCCTGACGCTCGCGCTCAGCGCGGCGGTGCTGTCCGCCAGCGTGCCGTCGGCCACCGCCGCCGACGGGCTGGGCGACCCGGTCTTCCCCTCGCTCGGCAACACCGGCTACCGGGCGCTCGCGTACGACCTCGCCTTCGAGTACCGGGCCGACACCCGCACGGTGGACGCCACCGCGGTGATCACCGCCCGGCCGAACCGGACGCTCGCCAGTCTGTCGCTGGACGCGCTCGGACTGAACGTGCGCGCCGTCCGGGTCGACGGGCGGCCGGCCGGGTTCACCACCCATGACGAGAAGCTGACCGTGACCCCGGCGAAGCGGCTGCACCGCGGCACCACCACGCGACTGACCGTCGAGTACACGGCCGACCCGCGCGCCAGGCTGCCGCACACCGGCTGGGTCCCGACCCCGGACGGCTTCGCGGTGGCCGGCCAGCCCGCCAGCGCGCACACCGTCTTCCCCTGCAACGACCACCCCAGCGACAAGGCCCGCTTCACCATCGCAGTGACCGCCCCGGACCAGCTGCTGGGCGTGGCCAACGGGGAGTCGACGCAGACCGAGCGGCTCGGCGACGGCCGCACCACCCGGCGGTACGTCTCCCGCGAGCCGATGGCCACCGAGCTGGTCCAGGTCTCGGTCGGCGACTACACCGTCCGCGAGCGCACCGGCCCGCACGGGCTGCCGCTGCGCGATGTCGTCCCGACCGCCCGGGCCGCCGAGCTGGCCCCGGCCCTGGACCTCACCGCCGACCAACTCATATGGGCCGAGCGGCGCTTGGGCCCGTTTCCGTTCGAGGCCTACGGCCTGATGCCGGCCAACACCGACGCCCCGGCGGCCTTCGCCTTCACCGGCCTGGAGACCCAGACCCTCACGCTCTACAAGCCGGACTTCCTGCGCCAGGGAGAGCCGGCGATCGGGCCGCACATGATGCACGAGCTGGTGCACTCCTGGTTCGGCGACAGCGTCTCCCCCGCCACCTGGGCCGACCTGTGGCTCAACGAGGGGCACGCCGACTTCTACGGCCTCGACTACCGCTACGAGCGCGGCTGGCCCGACGACTGGGGCCACACCACCCTGGTCGACCGGATGCGCCACCTGTACGGCCTCGGCGACCAGTGGCGGCACGACGCCGGACCGGTCGCCGCCCCCACCGCCGACCACCTCTTCGACAGCCAGCGCTACACCGGCGGCGCGCTGGTGCCGTTCGCGCTGCGGGAGAAGGTCGGCGCGGACACCTTCGACCGGATCGAGCGCACCTTCCTGCGCGAACACCGCTACGACACCGCGACCACCCACGACTACGTCCGCACGGCCTCCGAGGTGTCGGGGCAGGACCTCGACGGGTTCCTCACCGACTGGCTGTACGGGTCGCGCACACCGCCGATGCCGGGTCACCCGGACTGGACGGTCGGGCCGGTGTCCTCGACCCCGCCCGCCGCGACGCGGCAGGTCGGGACGGAGGTGACGAAGGAGTCGGAGGGGTCGGAGGGGTCGGGGACGCTCTGATCTCCTTTCGTACGGTCTGATGCCTTTCGCCCGCCCGGTCGCGCCGGACAGTGCGTCCGGGCGCTCCCCGCGCGCCCCTGACCGGGCGGGGCCGGGCGGGCCATGGTGGTCCCCACGGCCCGCCCGCCGCCCGGCCGAGTCCCGGCCGGCTCGCGGGCCGTCCAACGTCCCCGGCCCGCCCGCCCTCGTGCCCGCCTGCCCGCCGTGAGAAAATTTCCGCCGCTGGCAGGCAACCCGCACCGCCGCCCACCGCGTTCAGCAGCCGTGAGAACGACACCATCGAGGACGCGGCCCGACCGGCCGCCACGGCTGACAGGAACGGTACGGGAACCATGGCGGGGACGGCGGCAGGATGAGGGACGCAACACCGGACTTCGCGGAGTTCGTCGCCGCCTGCAGTCCGAAACTGTTGCGCACAGCCTGGCTGCTGACCGGCGACCCGCACCAGGCCGAGGACCTGCTGCAGACCGCGCTGGCCAAGGTCTGGCCACGCTGGGAGCGGATTGCGCCCGACCGGCCGGAGGCCTATCTGCGGAAGGTGCTGGTCAACTGCCACATCTCCTGGTGGCGGCGGCGCTGGACGGGGGAACTGCCGCACGGAGAACTGCCGGAGCCGGAGCCAGCGACCGCCGACCCGTTCGAAGGGGTTGTGCTCGGCCAGGTGGTCGCCGAGGCGGTCCGGGCGCTGCCGCCGCGCCAGCGCGCCGTGGTGGTGCTGCGCTTCTTCGAGGACCTGAGCGTGGAGGACACCGCCGAGGTGCTGCGCTGCACCACCGGCACGGTGAAGAGCCAGACGCACCGGGCGCTGGCCGCCCTGCGCGGACGGCTCCCGGCCCGGGAACTACTGCTGGACGGGGGAAGCCGTGAGCTGGTCTGAGCCGAGGCGCGACGGCGGGGAGACCGAGGAGGAGGAGCTGCGCGTCCTGCTACAGCGGGCCGTCCCCGCCCTGGCCGCGCCGGAGGACCGGATGGAGCGGGTGCTCGCGCGCGCCGACCGGAGCAGGCGACGGCGGCGGGCCACCGGGCTCGGACTCGGCCTCAGCGGCGGGCTGCTCGCCGCTGTACTGGCCGCCGCGCCGGCGATCGCCCCGGCGCCGGACCGGGGCGCCGTCGGACCGGCAGCAGAGCGCCCGGCGGGCACCTCTTCGCCCTCGTACGCGCCGACGCCGTCCGTGTCGCCCACGCAGGCCGGGAGCCTCGTGAGCTTCTCGCAGGCCGACGGTCTCACCGCGGAACTGCCGCCTGGCTGGTACGCACAGGTCTCCGCCGTGGGCGGGCCGGGGGACCACCTCGGATACCTGGCCAACCGGCAGTTCGATACGAAGGTCCCCTGCCCCCAGACGGCCGTTTTCTGTCCGCCGATCGGAGCGCTGACCTCGGACCGGGCTCTCCTCACCGTGAAGGTGGTCGGGGTGGCGGACTCGGCCGGGCCGGTCTACGGGGAGAGCACGGGCATGGTCGACATCGCGGTCGACAAGGACTGCTCCGTCCAGAACGGCAACCGGGAGCTCGTCGGCCACCGGAGCTTCGCCCTCCGGAGCACCGGCGTGCGGATCGAGCTGACGGCCTGCGTGCGGGCGCCCTCGGACCGGACGCTGCAGCAGGTGCAGCAGGTGCTCGAGTCGCTCCGGGTCGCCCCCTGACCTTCCGCCCGTCCTCCTGACCACTCGTTTGACGAAACGGATTCGCCATGTCCCTACCCCGTCACGCCCTCGTGGGGTTGACGGCGCTGCTCCTGGCGGGCTGCATGCCCTCCGGCTCCCCGTCCGGCCCGGTCCTCGATGCCCGGGCGGCGCCCTCCACCGCCCTGCCGCCTCCTCCCAGCACGCCAGCTGCCACCGCGGCGCGACCCGCACCACCCGAGCTTCCACGCCACCTGCCGGGTGTCGGACCGAAGTTGGCGGCGTCGATTCCGCCGGCGGCGCGGCAGGCGCTGGTGGTCACCGGTGACGGGCCCGCCTCCTCTCCCGGTCACGCCGTCCTCTACCGCAACGACGGTGACGGCTGGCTTACCGGGCCCACCGGGCTGCGTGGGCATGAGCGAGGACCTGATGCGCGAACTGCTGCTGACCCCCTGGATCCGGCGCTGCACCCGGTGGTGGTGATGGGGGACCGCGAGGCGCTGGGGCGCTGAGGGGGCTGCGCTGTGCGAGTCGGGTGACCCGGTGGATCCGGAACCGCCCGTAACCCTTGCGGCGCAGTGTCGTTGGACCGGCCATGAAGAAGCGCAGCATGCTCGCCGTCGCCTCGCTCGCCGTGGGTGTCGTGGCCTCCCTCACCGCGCCGAGTGCGCACGCCAGTGCCGTCGGCGGTCAGGAGGGCCTGCCCGGTTCGCTGACCAGCGCGCCGGACGCGCTGCCCGGGCAGGTCGGCGACGCGGGCGGCGTGGTCGGCCATGCCACCGGCTACGTGACCGGGCCCGCGGACGGACTGGTCCCGGTCACGCCCGCCTAGCCCGGTCGGCGACCAGGCGGGCCTGCGGGAGGGAGCCGCTCAGGACAGCGGGGCGCCGAGGTCCTGGGTCCACAGGGTGCCGGCGGGGCTGCCGGCCACGCCGATGCCGATGTCCTTGAAGCCGCAGTCGAGCATGTTGGACTGGTGGATGCCGCCGTCCATCCAGCGGGAGAAGACGGTCGCGGGCGCGGTCGGGCCCCGGTCGAGGTTCTCGCCCCACTGGGACCAGCGGTAGCCGGCGGCGGTGATCCGGGCGTCGGGACGGACACCGTCGGGGTTGACGTGGTCGAAGAAGTTTCGGGCGGCCATGTCGTCGGCGTGCTTCTGGGCGGAGCTGTGCAGCCGGGGGTCGATCCGCAGCGGGGCGCAACCCGCCTTGGCCCGTTCGGCGTTGACCAGGTCCACAAGCTGCCGTTCCGGAGTGGGTGACGGCGCGGCGGTGGTCGGCCGGGTCGTGGTCGGCGTGGGAGTCGGCGTCGGGGTCTCGGTGGTGGGTGTCGGCGTGGGCGTGGGCGTCGGGGTGGCCGACGGGGTCGCGACCAGGGTCGGCAGGGCCTCCAGGGCGGCGGCCGGGGCGGTCGGTTCGGGTGCGGTGACGCGCGGCGGCTCGGCGTGGTTCGGCCAGACCAGGGCGAGGGTGGTCACGGCCACCGCTGCGGCCGCGCCGCTCGCCAGGGCGGCCTTGCGGGCGGCGGTGCCGGCCCAACCGCCGTGGGCGCCGGAGCCGCTGGCCGTTCCGGTGCCCGCGCCTCCGCCCGTTCCGGCGCCTCCGCCGGTTCCGGCCGCGCCGCCCCCCGCGGCCGCGGTGGAGTGCACGGCGGTCGTGGCGGCGGTGGCCGCGGTGTGCTGGAAGTGCAGTAGGGCGGGCGAGTCCAGCGGGATCGGGACCAGGACGAGGCCGGCCAGCAGCCCTTCGGCGGGGAAGAGGTCGCGGCCGAGGCCGTCGCAGGCGCCGCAGCTGCGGATGTGCCGGGCGATGCGCTTGCGCCAGACCGAGTTGGGGGTGCCGTCGAAGCCGGCGGTGACCTCGGCGAGCCCCGGGCAGCGCGGGTAGGCGCCGAGGGCACGGACCACCATCCGGCCGGCCTCCAGCTGCTTCTTCATCCGCTGGACGCGGACGGCGGCGTGCTGCGGGGACAGGTCGATGGCTTCGGCGAGCTCGGCGCGGGTGAGTTCGCCGCTGGCCTCCAGCCACCACAGGGCGAGCAGTTCGCGGTCGTCCGGGTCCAGCCAGCGGGTGGCCTCGGCCACCTCGCGGCGCTGGCCGGAGAGGCCCAGGCGCAGGATGGTCAGATCGGTGAAGTCGGCTCGGGGGTCCGGAACTTCCCAGGTCTCGTCCAGACCGCCGACGGTGGGCTGCTGTTGCCCCGCCGCATGGCGACGGCGCACCTGGTTCATGGTGATGGCGACCAGCCAGGACCGGAAGGACTCCGGGTCGCGGAGCCCGTCCAGGCCGTCCAGGGCGCGGATCATGGTCTCCTGGGCGACATCGTCCACGTCGGCGTGGCCGCCGAGGGCGCGGCCGGCCACGTTGTAGACGAGCGGCAGCCAGGCGGCGACCAGCGCCTCCTGGGCCTGCCGATCGCCTGCCTGCGCCGCGAGTACCAGGGTCGTCCCGGCTCTGTTCTGCACATCAGCGTTCATGGTCCGCACTCCGTCTTGCCGTGTTTCCGTCCGCCGCTGCCTCCTCGGAGACCTGTGGGGAGTGATCAGATAACAGCAATGTGCGCGGAATCGGAAAATCGGCCCGGTCGAGGGCCGGTGCCGGAGCCTCCTCCGGCCCGGTGCCGGAGCCGCCTCGCCCGGTGGAGATGCCCGGTGACGATCAGGAGGGGGCGGCGAAGACCTGGGTCCACCACGGACCGCCGGAGCCGGTCCGCACGCCCACCCCGAGCTGCTTGAACGCGCAGTTCAGGATGTTGGCGCGGTGGCCGGGGCTGTTCATCCAGGCGTCCATCACGGCCGCCGGGTCCTTCTGGCCGCGGGCGATGTTCTCGCCCCAGGTGCTCCATTGGTAGCCGGTGGCCTCGATCCGGTGGTCGGCGTGGTAGCCCTCGGGGCTGGCGTGGTCGAAGTAGTTGCGGTCGGCCATGTCGTCGCTGTGCGACTGGGCCGCGCTGGCCAGCCGGGGTTCGGCGGCGACCGGTCCGCAACCGGCCTTGGCCCGCTCGGCGTTGACCAGGTCCACCACCTGCTGGGCGTACGAGGAGGACGGGCCGCCGCCGACCGGGGTGGGAGCCGAACTGGCCACGGCGCGCTGGGCGGCGGCCGCTGCTGCGCCACCGGCCCCGGCTCCGGCGCCGCTCGCGGCAGAGCGGGTCGCGGTCGGGCTCGGCTTGGCGGTGGCGGTGGGCTGGGCGGTCGCGGTGGCCGTCGCGGTGGGCTGGGCGGTCGGGGAGGCCGAGGCGGTCGCGCTCTGGGAGGCCGGCGCGCTCGGGGTGGCCGACGGGTCGGTGGCCCCCGCGCTGCCCGGCGTACCGCCGCCGGGCACGGGTATCGCTCCCCCGGTGCCCGGCACCTGGATGCCCTGGTGCGTCCCCAGCTCGGCGGCGATCAGCGCGTCGGCCGCGACCGCCTGCCCGGCGAGGTCCCGGTCGGTCTGCTTGCCGCCGTAGGCCGCGTACCCGGCGCCGGCCAGCGCCGCGACCAGCCCCGTCCCGGCCACGGCGGCGACGACCGCGGTGACCGGCAGCAGCCCGCTGCGCCTTCGCGCCCGGCGGCCACGACCGCCCAGCCGCTGGGCTGCCCGCCGCGCGGCCCGCCCGCCGGGGCGACCGTGGGAGCCGCCGGGGCCGCCGCTCGCCGGGATGATGGTCGTCCTGTCGTCGCTGTTCACGTGGCCACTGCTTTCTGTCCAGGTCGGCGGGTTCGGGTGCCGACACCTGGGAGACCCCCCGGCGGTGCGCCGATAACAGAAAGTCCGAACGAATGTCCGTCAGCCTGGTGACAACCTCAGCGGGTCGGGCCCTCCGGGACCATGTCGTAGGTGACGAACATGGTCCGAACGGCCACCTGGTCGTACTTGCTGCGCGCCCGGTGGTTGTCGTCCGAGGTGATCCAGCGCACGGTGCTCCAGCCGCGCTCGGCGGCGATCTCCCGCAGCCGGGCCAGCAGCAGGTCCACCGCGCCGCCGCCCCGCACCTCGGGGGCGACGAACAGGTCGTCCAGGAACCCGCCGACCGCGCCGTGCAGCGGCCGGGAGAAGGGCCGGAAGTGCGCGAGCCCGACCGGCGTCCCGTCCGCGTCCCGGACCAGCAGGCCCTCCAACTCGTGCGCCGGGTCGATCAGCCAGGACCACACCAGCTCGGTCTTCTCCTCCGGCATCGGCATCCGGTAGAACTCGCAGTAGCCACGGAAGAGTTCACGCCAGGCCGGATAGTCGCCGGCCTCCGGCACGCCGACGGTCCAACGGTTCACGGCGGTGGTGCTCAACTCGGTCTCCCTCGATCGGGTGGACGGTGGAGAGCCAGCATGACGACCCGCCGGCCCGGCCGCCGATCTCCACCGCGGCCAACACCCGGTGCCCCGCACGCCACTTCGGCTGCTTCCCCGATGCCGGCGGACCACCCGGAAGAGTGACGCGCCTTCCCCGGTCCGGGCCCGTCGCCTACGGTGGGTCACCCCGAGGGCGACGACCGGAGGTTCCCCGTGGCGGATGAGCCGACCCCGCAGTACCGGAGCTACGCGTGGGAGGACGGGGAGGGCGGCCGCTACGTGGTCCTCTACCCGGGCACCGCGGAAGCCGACGAGGAGCGCAAGGCCCGCTTCCGCGCGATGGGCGCGCGGGAGGCGGAACTCCTCCGGGCAGAGGAGGCCGCGGAGGCGGCGAAGGCGGAGGTGGGAGTGGAGTGGGGGCGCCCGAGGCCCGCCCTGCGGCTGGTGCGCGGAGAGGGCTCCTGATCCGGTTCGGTGGCCTCAGGCGACCTCAGGCGCCCGTCGGCGGCTGCGAGGAGCGGTCCTTCGCCGACTGGTCCGCCCGGACCGGGCACCACCGCACGAGGTCCTCGCCCGGATCGCCGACCACCCCGACGACGACCTCGGCGTACCCGCCCTCGCCGCCTGCGCCATGATGAGCGGGCTTCTCCCCGCACACCCTCTGAAAGGCACGCCCGTGCGCATCGTCATTCCGCTCTTCGACGGGTTCACCGCACTCGACGTGGTCGGCCCCTACGAGATCCTCCGGATGCTGCCGGACGCCGACGTCGTCTTCGCCGCCGCCGCGCCGGGCACGTACGCGGACGGCGAGGGGCGGCTCGGCCTGGTCGCGACGGAGTCCCTCCAGGACGTCATGTCAGCCGACATCCTGGTGGTGCCCGGCGGTCCGGGCACCCGTCGCCTCCTGGCCGACCAGCCGCTCCTCGACTGGATCCAGCGCGTCCACGCCACGACCCGGTGGACCACATCGGTCTGCACCGGCGCCCTGCTGCTCGCGGCAGCCGGCCTGCTCGACGGCCTGGAGGCCACCACCCACTGGGGAGCCGTCGACCTCCTGGAGTCGTACGGCGCCAAGTACACGGAGCATCGCGTCGTGGAACAGCCCGGCGGCATCATCACCGCCGCCGGCGTCTCCTCCGGCATCGACATGGCCCTTCGCCTGGCCGAACTCGCCGCAGGCCGGGTCGCTGCCGAGGCCTTCCAGCTCGCCATCGAGTACGACCCCCAGCCGCCCTTCGACGCCGGCTCCTACCGGAAGGCGCCCCAGGAGGCGAAGGACTACCTCGCGGCCCGGCGACGCTGACGAGCCGCGGATGCCGGGGATCCGACCAGCCCCGGGCCGTCCGGGGCAGGGACGGACGGCAGGCCGCCGAGGCCGGCACCGTCGCCACCGAGGGGCTGTGACAGAGACCGTTTGGCGGAGTAACGTCAAATTCAAACCTGCCGTTCGGCAAGGAAGCCGCGACAGGGGGCGAATCGGCCGTTCTCGGCAATCCGGCCACCGCACCCTCCGTGCGCGGAGCAGTGGCGGCTAGGTTGGCAATGACAACGAGAGGCGGCCGTCGGACAGCCGGCGGCGCACTGGCGAGAGGTGCCCGACCATGCAGGTGAGCGTCGACCGGAACCGCTGCTGCAGCTCCGGGATGTGTGTCATGAACGTCCCCGAGGTGTTCGACCAGGACGACGACGACAGCCTGGTGAAACTCCGTCAGACCACCCTCCGGCCCGACCAGTTCGCCGACGTCAGACTGGCCGCCGAGCTCTGCCCGGGCGGTGCGATCACCGTCGTCGAGGACGAGCCGGAGTCGAGTTCGGAGCCGGAGTCCGAATCGACGGCCGGATAGGCCATTCCCCGTTCCGGGGAACCGATGTGACGATCCGCCATCGAGCCGAGCCCCACCCGAGGACACCGCGACGCAAGGAGACCCCACCTTGACCAGCACGCCCACCACCCAGGCCGTCCCCGTCCCAGCCCCCCACTCCAGCGGCTGCCCGTTCGGCCCGCCGCCCGCGTACACCGATGCCGCCGCCAGAGGCCGGATCGTCCGCGCCGACCTGCCCGGCGGCGAGCTCTGCTGGCTGGCCACCGGCTACGCCGAGGTCCGCACCGTCCTGTCCGACCACCGGTTCAGCGCGGACGTGCGCCACCCGTCCTTCCCGCTGCTGGCCCCCGGCCGCCGGGAGATGCTCGCCGCCAACCCGAGCTTCCTGCGGCTCGACGACCCCGAGCACGCCCGGCTGCGCCGCATGGTCACCGGGGACTTCCTGGTCAAGCGGGTGGAGGCGCTGCGCCCGGGCATCCAGCAGATCGTGGACGAGACGCTGGACGCCATGACGGAGGGCCGGACGGAGGCCGACCTGGTCACCGAGTTCGCGCTGCCGGTGCCCTCGCTGGTGATCTGCCTGCTGCTCGGCGTGCCCTACGACGACCGCGACCACTTCCAGGGCCTGAGCCGGACCCTGCTGAGCAACACGAGCTCCCTGGAACAGCTCACCGCGGCCCAGGCCGAGATCCTGGACTACCTCCGCGGCCTGGCGACCCGGAAGCGCGAGCGGCCGGAGGACGACATCCTCAGCCGTCTCGCCGCACGGGACGACCTGACCGTGGACGCCGTCGCCAGCACCGGGTCGCTGCTGCTGGTCGCCGGGCACGAGACGACGGCGAACATGATCTCCCTCTCGACTGCCCTGCTGCTGGAGCGGCCCGAGCAGATCGCCAGGCTGGCCGACCCGGCCGCCCTGCCCGGCGCGGTGGAGGAGCTGCTGCGCCTGCTGACCATCGTGCACACCGGGCTTCCCCGGGTGGCGCTGGAGGACGTGGAGCTGGGCGGCGAGACGATCAGGGCCGGGGAGGGCGTGATCGCGATGCTCTCCACCGCCAACCGGGACGAGGCGATGTTCGGCGGTGCCGAGCAGCGGGCGACGGACGAGCTGGACCTGGACCGGGACGCCCGGCGGCACATGGCCTTCGGCTTCGGTGTGCATCAGTGCCTCGGCCAGCCACTGGCCCGCGCCGAGCTCCAGATCGCGCTGGAGACCCTGTTCCGCCGGCTGCCCGGGCTGCGGCTGGCCGTCGAACCGAGCGAGCGGAAGTTCCGCACGGAGTCGTTCATCTACGGGATGCGCTCGCTCCCGGTGGCCTGGTGACCGCACTCCGTTGCGGTCCGGGAGGTCGTCGGGGTCCGGGCAGCCCGGGCAGCCGGAAGGCCCGCCGGGTCACCCGGCTGGCCCCCGTGCCGGGGCGGAGGCAGGCTTGAAGGGCGAAAGACAGTTCGGCCCTGCCGCGCCTGAGATCCGGCGCGCGGACCGGCCGAGGAGACGGAGCCCGCGATGACGGACATGAGCGAACGCTCCGAGGTGAGCAGCGACCGCGAGGAGGACGTCCGCGCCGCCGATCCCGAGGAGGGCATCACCTCGATGCAGAACCTGCACGCACAGGACACCTCACAGGCGGAGGGCGACCCCATGCTGGACGAACCCGGCTCCACCAGCTGACCGTCCGCCACACCGATTCGACCGCCCGGCGGGACCGGGCGGTCTCTGCGACCGCAGGTGTCACTGCCCGGGCGGCGGTTCACCGGCGGGGGAGGATAGGCGCATGACCGAACACGATCAAACCCGTCGGCAGCCTCAGCCGCCCGTGGATCCGCGCACCGCATGGGCGACCTGGACCACTCAGTCGATCATCAGCGGCCCCGGCGGGGTCTCCACCGCCGAGGTCGGTCCGATCTCCGGCGACCTCACCGTGCACACCACATGGGTGGACGGCGAGGCGCGGCTGACCGTGCAGTACACCGGCGCGCTGGACTGGTACACGGTCACCGGCAGCCCGGTGCCCGCGGCGGACGAGACCACCGCGCGGGCGATCCACCAGGCGATGGTGAACGGCGTCAAGGCGGGGCGCGGAGCGGTGGCCCCGCCGTCACCCACGGGCTAGCGCGTCCGCAAGGGGGGCTCGCCGACGGGTGCCCCGGCCCTCGACCGTCGGCCCGGCCGCGGCAACGGCAGCCGCGGTCGGGTCCTGGCGCGCGGGGTGCGGACGATTCCGGTGCGCCCTACCCGGTGATCTCCACCCCGCGCCAGAACGCCACCCGGCCGCGCACGTGTTCGGCCTCCGGCTTCGGGTCGGCGTAGAACCAGGCGGCGTCCGGGTTCGTCAGCCCGGCCACCTCCAGGGTGTAGTAACCGGCGGTGCCCTTCCACCCGCACACCGTGGTGGTCCCGGAGGGCCGCAGGAACTCGGCCCGGACCGACTCGGCCGGAAAGTAGTGGTTGCCCTCGACGACGACGGTGTCATCGCTCTCGGCGACGACGACTCCCTGCCAACTCGCTGTGGTCATACCGGCGATTGTGCCCCACGGCCGATCGTCCGCCGGGCGGTCCGGGGAAACCGGGACGCACGCGACGGACGCAGGCCCTACGGCAGCGGATGCGCGTGGACCGGCAGGTGCGGACTCTGGTGGCCGCCGCTGGCGATCATCCGGACCTCGCCCGCGTCGCTGATCTCGGCACGGACGATCCCGGTGGTGTCCTCGTACACGGGGTGGCCGCCCGGGCCCTTCGCGTCGGTCCGGGTGACCACGACCACGTCCTGCGGGGCCTGGGTGCCGGGGGTGCCGGGGAAGGTCAGGGCGTAACGACTGGCGGGGTTCATCTCCGGCTCCTGCTCCCTGTCGGTGACCCGTCCGCGTCAGACGGTGGCCTCGGCGGCCCGGGCGTGCGAGCCGCGGACCTCCAGCTCGGCGAGCAGCCGGGCGGTGGCCTCGGCCACCGCGTCCACGGCCCGGTCGAAGGCCTCGCGGTTGTGCGCCGCCGGGGCGCGGAAGCCGGACACCTTGCGGACGTACTGCAGCGCGGCGGCGCGGAAGTCGTCGTCGGCGGCGTCGGGCGTCACGGGCGGTCGCAGCGTCTTGATGTTGCGGCACATGCCCCCAGTCTCGCGCGCGGGCGCCGTGTCGGCGACCCCCTTTCGTCACATCCGCCTCACAGGGGCGTCATCCGGGCGGATTAGGATGCCGGACGAACGAATCGCCCGCCGCGCCCGTACCCGGCGCGGGCATCACTCCGGAGTCACCCCCTTGCCTCTCGCGCTGTTCGCGCTGGCCGTCACCGCTTTCGCCATCGGCACCACCGAATTCGCCGCCATGGGGCTGCTCCCCCAGGTCGCCGACAGTCTGCACGTCTCCATCCCGCAGGCGGGCTGGCTGATCTCGGCCTACGCGCTGGGGGTGGTGATCGGCGCGCCGCTGCTCACCGCACTGGCCGCCGGAAAGCCCCGCAAGGCGGTGCTGGTCGCGCTGGCCGCGCTGTTCGCGACCGGCAACCTGCTGTGCGCGGTGGCGCCGGACTTCTGGACGCTGGCCGCCGCCCGGCTGATCACCGGGCTCCCGCACGGCGCCTTCTTCGGGGCCGGGGCGGTGGCCGCCGCCGAACTGGTGGCGCCGGACCGGCGGGCCCGGGCGGTGGCGGTGATGTTCTCCGGACTGACCGTCGCCAACATCGTCGGCGTCCCGGCCGCCACCCTGCTCGGCCAGCACCTGGGCTGGCGGACGACCATGCTGGTGGTGGTGCTGATCGCCGCCGCCGGGACGTTCGCCATCGCCCGGCTGGTGCCGGCCCTCCCCTCCCCCGGGCAGGTCGGGCTCCGGCACGAGCTGCGGGCCTTCCGCAGCGGGCAGCTCTGGCTGGCGCTGGCCACCGTGGTGTTCGGCTGCGGCGGCATGTTCGCCTGCTACAGCTACATTGCGCCGCTGCTCACCGAGGTCTCCGGGTACGCGACCGGCTCGGTGACCCTGGTGCTGGCGCTGTTCGGGACCGGCATGACCATCGGCAACGTGCTCGGTGGGTTCGCCGCGGACCGGGCGCTGCGCCCCACCGTCTGCGCGGCCTTCGTGCTGCTCTCGGCGACGCTCGCGCTGTTCGCGGTGACCGCGCAGGCCCGCTGGTCGGCGGCGGTCACGGTGGTGCTGATCGGGCTGTTCGGCTTCGCGATCGTCCCGGCGGTGCAGACCCTGGTGCTGCAGAAGGCGCGCAGCGCGCCCACGCTGGCCTCGGCGACGGTGCAGGGCGCCTTCAACCTGGCCAACGCTCAAGGGGCGTACTTCGGCGGGCTGGCGCTGGACGCCGGGTTCGGCTGGACCTCGCCGACCCTGGTGGGCTCGGGCCTGGCCGCCTCCGGCGCCCTGGTCGCGCTGCTCGCCTGGGCGGCGGACCGGCGCCGGCCGGTGTCCCCGGTGTCCGAGCCTGCCGCCGCCGTCATGACGACCGTCTAGATCCGTCTAGATCTCCCGGTGGGCGTCGGCCAGCAGCAGGTAGCCCTCGCCGTTGAGCTTGATGCCCGCCCGCTCCTCCTCGGTCAGCTCCCGGCGGACCTTGGCGGGGACGCCCGCGACCAGCGAACCGGGCAGGACGGTCATGCCCTGGGGCACCACCGCGCCTGCGGCGACCAGCGAACCGGCGCCGATCCGGGCGCCGTTGAGCACGGTGGCGTTCATCCCGACCAGGGACTCGTCCTCGACCGTGCAGCCGTGCAGCACCGCGTTGTGGCCGACCGAGATCCGCTCGCCGACCACCAGCGGAAAGCCGGGGTCGGCGTGCAGGGTGCAGTTGTCCTGGATGTTGCTGCCCGCGCCGACGGTGATCGACTCGGCGTCGCCGCGCAGCACCGCCCCGTACCAGATGCTCGCGCCCGGGCCCACCGTCACGTCCCCCACCACGACGGCGTTGGGTGCGAGGAAGGCGCTCGGGTCGACGGCGGGCACCTTGCCCCCGACTGCGGCGATCATCGGCTCTGCCATGTCTCGTCCTCCTGACGACGGTCGGCGGTACTGTCGCCGGTCAGCGTAGGGGGCCGGTCAGGGCGTGATGCGGGCGAGGTCGGGTACGGACCCGGCGGCGAGTGCCGGGGCCTGGGCGCCGCACAGGGCGGTGACGGTGAGCCGGTTCCAGGCGGCGTTGGCGGCGTTCGCGTCCGCGACGTCGTAGACCGTGACGGCGGAGGCGAACTGCCGCTTGCCGTCCGCCGAGCCGAGCATCAGGGTGTTGTAGCCGGGGATGCCGCCGGCGTGGCCCCAGTAGGTGCCGCACGGGGTGTCCAGGCGCTGGAGGCCCAGGCCGTAGCCGACGCCCCCGCCGGAGGTGCCGGTCTGCTGCATCGCGGCGAGTTCGGTCGGGCGCAGCAGTCGGCCGCCGAGCAGGGCGCCGATGAAGGTGGTCAGGTCGGCGGTGGTGGAGATGCCGCTCCCGGCGGGGCCGGCCATCGAGGGGTCGAGCAGGGTGATGTCCACCGGGCCGGTGTCGGTCTTGAGGTAGCCGTGGGCGTGCGAGCCCGGGATGAAGGGCGAGTGGCCGGGCATCGAGGTGCCGGTGAGGTGCAGCGGGCGGATGATCCGGCGGGTGACCTCCTCCTGCCAGCTGCGGCCGGTGAGCTTCTCGATGATCATCCCGATCAGCACGTAGTTGGTGTTGGAGTAGCGCCAGTCCTGGCCCGGCGGGAAGGCGGGCGGGTACTTGTTGGCGATGTCCACCAGGTCCTGGAGGGAGTACGGCTTGAAGCGGCGGGCGGTCAGCCAGCCCTGGTCGTCGAACTCGAAGGCCGGGTCCTGGGTGTAGTTCGCGACGCCGCTGGTGTGGTTGAGCAGCTGGCGGACGGTGATCTGGGTGCTGTTCGGGACGATGCCGGGCAGCAGGCACTCCAGCCGGTCGTCCAGGTCCAGCCGCCGCTCGCCGACGAGTTGGAGCAGGGTGGCGGCGACGAAGGTCTTGGTGGTGCTGCCGATCCGGAACCGGCCCTCGGGGTCTGCGGGCAGGCCGGTGGCGAGGTCGGCGACGCCGGTGGAGTTGCGCCAGACCAGTCGGCCGTTCTCACGGACGGCGGCGAGGGCGGAGGTGCTGTAGCCGGGGCGGGTGAGGCCGGCCAGGGCGGCGTCGGCGGCGGCCCAGTCGGCCCGGCCGTCGGCGGAGTCCGTCCGGTCGGTGCGGTCGGCGGCGGTGAGGTGGACGGCGCCGTGGCAGCCGGAGGCCAGGGAGCGATCGGCGGGTTGGCCGACGGCGGCCGGGGCGAGGGTGGCGAGCAGGCCCGCGCCCGCGGCGGTCACGACGGCGGCGCGCAGGAACGGCCTGCGGCGCCGGACGGTGCGGTCGGTGGCGGTCATGCCGTCCTCCCGGGGACGGGCCGGACGGTGCGGCAACTCCGACCGTTTCCATGGTTGTCCGACACCATGGCAGTTCGGTGGCGGCGCGTCCTCGGCCTGGCGGAGGGGGGACCCGGACCGCTCCTGGGGCCGTACCCCGAGACGTCTCGGGGTACGGGCACCTTGACACGGGCCGGGCGACCGGGTCGGTACGGGTCAGGCGACCGGCGCCTTGTCGCGCAGGATCTCGATGAAGGCCCGCAGCCAGGCCGGGTGGTCGGGCCAGGCGCGGGCCGAGACGACCACGCCGTCCACCACGGCCTCGCCCTCGACGAACTCGGCGCCCGCCGCCTTGATGTCGGGGGCCAGCGCCGGGTAGGCGGAGGTGCGGCGGCCGTCGAGGACCCCGGCGGCCGCGGTGATCAGCGGGCCGTGGCAGATCTGGGCGACCGGTTTGTCCCCGGCGAAGAAGTGCCGGGCGATCCGCTGCACATCCGGGTCGTTGCGCAGGTACTCGGGGGCGCGGCCGCCGGGGATGACCAGGGCGACGTAGTCGGCCGGGTCGACGTCGGCGAGGGCGATGTCGGCGGGCCAGGTGTAGCCGGGCTTCTCGGTGTAGGTGTCGTAGCCGTCCACGAAGTCGTGCACCACGAACTGCAGGCGCTTCTTGGTCGGGGCCGCGATGTCGACCCGGTAGCCCTCCTCGCGCAACCGCTGGTACGGGTAGAACACCTCCAGCGACTCGGCGGCGTCCCCGGTGACCAGCAGGATCTTCGATGCCATCGCCGACATCCCTCCACGTGATCGATCGTCAGAGCTGGTGCGGGCCCGGCGCGGTGGCCGCCGCACCGGGCCCGGTCCAACCTCCCGCACCGGCCGCACCGTTGGCAACAGGGCGCACCGGGCGCACCGCGGCGCGCGGTTGGTCTCGCGCGCCGGTCGCGAGCCGTGCGCGCCGGGCCCCTGACCGGCAGCAGTGCCCGGCTGCCGCACCGGCCCTGCCGGGTCCTAGACTCCTGCTGCCCGTCACCGATCCGTTCACCTCCTGGGGGAGCCCATGCCCGACCGCGCCACCTACCTCGTCCTCCCCGGCTACCAGAACTCGGGCCCCGAGCACTGGCAGACCCACTGGGAGGCGGCCGAGCCGGCGGCCTTCCGCCGGGTCGAGCAGGCGGACTGGGACCACCCGGAGCAGCGGGACTGGGTGGCCCGGGTGGACGCGGCGGTGGCCGCGGCCGCCGCCGAGGGACCGGTGGTGCTGGTCGCGCACAGCCTGGGCTGCGTCACGGCGGCCCGCTGGGTGGCCGGGGCCTCCGCCGAGCTGACCGCCGCCGTCCGGGGCGCGCTGCTGGTCGCCCCTGCGGACATCGACACCGCCGAGGTCCCGGAGCTGGTCGGCTTCCGCCCGGTGGCGCTGGAGCCGTTCCCGTTCCCGACCGTGGTGGTCTCCTCCACCGACGACCCCTGGGTGAGCCCGGAGCGGGCCCGGGAGTTCGCCGAGGCGTGGCGTGCCCGGTACGTCGAACCGGGCGCGTACGGACACATCAACTCGGCCTCCGGGCTGGGTGACTGGCCGGAGGGCCGAAAGCTGCTCGCGGAGCTGTGAGCACATGACCGGGGGGGACGATGGACAACCGATTGAGCAACCGGACACCGAGGGCCAGGCGCGCCCTGGTCCGCATGCTGGCGGCCTGCGGGGTGGCCGCCGTCCTGCTGTACACGGAGGGCCAGTGGGAGAGCCGCTCGGGCGGGCTGATGCTGGTCGCCGACCGGCTCAACCAGCCGGAGCTGCTGCTCGGCGCGGCGCTGGCCGCGCTGATGGCGGCCGCCTGGCTGGGCGACCGGCGCACGGCCGTCCGGACGGCCACCCGCGCGGTCACGGTGACCGCCGCGGTGGTGTTCGTGCTCGGAGTGGTGGCCGCGCACAAGTCGTCGGCGGCCGAGACCCGCAGCCGGGAGGACGCCCCGGCCGGGGCGGAGCGGGCCCTGGTGGTGGTGCACCGCTCGTACGGCTCCGGGCCGCAGACCGGTGACCACTGGCAGGTGCTGCTGGAGAGCGGCGACGGCTGGTCGGCCCGGCGCTGGCTGCTCGCGGACGTCGGCGGCGGCCCGGACGACGCCCGGCTGGTGGACGCGAGCTGGACCGGGCGGGCGCAGGTGACCGTGGTGACCGACTCCTACCGACGGGTGTTCAACCTCGACCAGGACAGCGGCGAGCCGGTCGAGGCGCGTTGATCGGCGCTACGTCAGCCCGAGGGCGTGGGCGGCGAGGTCCGGAGGACGGCGGGGACGCCGAGGAAACCGTGCGACATGGCGCCATCGTCCGCCGAACGGCCGCGGCCCCGCATGAGTACGGGTACTCGTGCGGGGCCGACGGCTCATCGGTGGCTCACTGGTCCCCGTCGTCCGGCGGGGTGGACGGGGCAGAGCGCCCGGTCGGGTTGCCGCCCGACGGGTTGGTGCCGCGCGGCCGGCCCGTCGCCGTGCCCGTCGAGCCCGGGTTGGGGGCGCCGGTGCAGGTGGCCGAGCCCGGCGTGGCGGTGGCGGTGCCGCAGCCCGGGTCGCGCTTGACCGGGTCCGGGATGTAGACGGTGGTGAACTCCTTGTCCGGCATGTTCCGGACGGCGTCGCTCATCGCCTGCTGCCAGATCGGCCCCGGGCCGGTCGCGCCGAACACCTCCGCCTGGTACTGGCCGCCGATCCGGATGTTGCGCATCGGCACCTTGGTGCCCGGGCTGCCCAGCCAGACCGAGGCGGCCAGGTTGCCGGTGTAGCCGGTGAACCAGGCCGACTTCTTCTCGTCGGTGGTACCGGTCTTGCCCGCGATCTGGCGGTCGTCGTCCAGCCGGAGGTCGCGCGCGGTGCCGCCCTTCTCGGTCACCCCGAGCAGCACGCTGTTGATCACGTCGGCGGTGTCGGTGGACATCACCTGGTCGCAGTGGACCTGGTTCACCGGGACGTCCTTGCCGTCCACCGTGGTGATCCGGTTGATCGCCAGCGGCGCGCAGTAGCTGCCCCGGGCGGCGAAGGTCGCGTAGACGTTCGCCATGGTCAGCGGGCTGACCTCCTGGGTGCCCAGGCCGAGCGCGGGCACCTCCTGCAGCGGATCGCCGCTCGCCTTGGCCGTCACGCCCAGCTTGTTGGCCATCTGCTTGACGGCGCAGAGCCCGATCTCCTGTTCCATCTGCACGAAGTAGGTGTTGACCGAGAGGGCCATCGCCTCCTTGAGCTCGTACGGGCCGACCTCGCGCGTGCTCTCGTTGGGGATGGTGCCTTCCTTCTTGCCCTTGCTCAGGTTCTTCCAGGTGCCGTCGCAGGTCTTCATCGTCGGCCAGTCCATCCGGTTCGGCGAGTCGTACTGCTGGGTGGGCGGCAGTCCGGCCTCCAGAGCGGCGGCGGCCACGATCGGCTTGAAGTTGGAGCCGGGCTGGAAGCCGATGCCGCCGCCCATCGCCGAGTCCACGTTGAGGTTGACGACGGTCTGGTTCTGCTCCTTCGCCAGGCCGTACGGGCGGGTCTGGGCCATCGCCAGGATCTTGCCTGTGCCGGGCTCGACCATGGTCATCGCCGCCGAGACCGGGTCGGTGACGTACACCTTGGTGGAGACGGCGTTCTGCGCGGCGGCCTGCTTGTCCGGGTCCAGCGTGGTGTAGATGTTCAGGCCGCCGGTGTCCCAGAGCTTCTTGCGCTCGGCGGCGCTCTTGCCGTACACCGGGTCCTGCTTGACCACGTGACGCACGTAGTCGCAGAAGAAGCCCATCCCCGCCCGGGCGGTGATGCAACCGTTCTGCGGGTCCTTGTAGTTGAGGCCGAGCGAGGCCGCCTTGGCCTCCTTGGCCTGGTCCGCGGTGATGTGCTTGTTCTCCACCATCTTGTCGATGACGGTGTCCCGGCGCTTCTGGGCGGCCACCGGGTGCAGCTTCGGGTCGTACTGGGAGGGGTTCTGCACCAGCCCGGCGAGCATCGCCGCCTCGGGCAGGGTGAGCTCCTTGGCCGACTTGCTGAAGTAGCGCTGGGAGGCGGCCTCGATGCCGTACGCCTGGTGGCCGTAGAAGGTGATGTTCAGGTAGTTGGTGAGGATCTGCTCCTTGCTCAGGTCCTCCTCCAGCTTGATGGCGTACCGGAGTTCCTGGATCTTGCGGCCGAGCGTCTTGCGCTGCGCCTCGCGGACCGCCACCGGGTCGTCGCCGGCCATCTCGACGTTGACGTTCTTCACGTACTGCTGGGTCAGGGTGGAGGCGCCCTGGACGGCGGCGCCGCTCTCGGCGTTCTTGGTGATCGCTCGCAGGACGCCCTTGAGGTCCACCGCGCCGTGCTCGTAGAAGCGGGCGTCCTCGATGTCCACCTGGGCCTGGCGGACCAGCGGGGACATCTGCTCGGCCGTCAGCACCGTGCGGTCGCGCTCGTAGACCTTGGCGATCAGGCCGCCCTTGGCGTCGAAGATCTGCGTCGCCTGGGTCAACGGCGGGGCCTTGAAGTCGTCGGGGATGCTCTCGAAGCTCTCGGCGCCGCTCTTCGCACCCAGTCCGACCGCGCCGGCCGCCGGGAGGATCAGGCCCGCCAGCAGCACACCGCCGAGCACGCAGGAGCCGAGGTAGGTGGCCGCATGGCGCAGGATTCCGAGCGGGGTCTGACGGCGCCTCGGGCGCGGCACCCAGGTGTCGCCCGGGTCCGGGGAAGGTATGCGGCTCTTCGGTGACATAGTTCGAACATTAAGGCCGTGAAACCCCCTCGTGGGCAGCCTGTTGGCGAACTATTGTCACAAAATCGCGACAGCTTCGACTCACTTTCGGGGGTCGTATGGGGGTTCACGCGCGGGCAAGGGCCGTTCGTTCACGGCCGGTTGCCCCCGCGGACGGTGTCGTCGAACCTCAGCTCGCCGGGCAGAACACGTCGTCGGCCGGACGTCGGCCGGTCACCAGGTAGTCCGTCACCACCGCGTCGCCGCAGGCGTTTCCGTTCGCCAGGTAGACGTCGTGGCCGCCGGAGTCCACGGTGACCATCCGCGCACGGTCACCGAAGGCCTCCCGCAGCTTGAGCGCGCCCCGGTACGGGGTGTTGGGGTCGCGCAGGTTCTGCGCCAGCAGGACGTTCGCCGGGCCGCGGCCGGTCACCCGGACCGGCGGCTCGGCCGGGGCGAACGGCCAGAACGCGCAGGGCATCACGTTCACCGGCATGCCCGCGGTGAGCGGCCGGGCGGCGCGGTCGGCGGCGACGTCCTTGGTGTAGGCGGCCGGGTCGGTGGGCCAGTTGACGTCGTTGCACAGGGTGCCGGCCGAGGCGGCGATGTGGTTCTGCAGCACCTCGTCGGGCGCCGTCACCGGGGCGGGCAGCGAGCGGCGGCCCTGGGCGGCCAGCATCAGCCGGGCCAGGCCGGGGAACCTGGCGTCCGCGGCCAGGCTCTGCAGCATGGCCTCGCGCAGCCCGTTGCCGTCCAGCTCGGCCGGGTTGGCGCCGGGCCAGGGCAGCGGGGTGTGGTCCAGGCGGGCGGCGAGGTCCAGGAACAGCGGGCGGACCTGTTCCGGGGTGTCCGCGACGCGGTCCGGATTGCCGGGCGCCGAGGCCCACTTGGCGAAGTCCGGGAAGCGGTCCTCGGCGCCCTGGCCGTAGGCGGCGAGCCAGCCGCGGCCGACCCGCGACGAGTCCGGGTCGTCGTTGCTGTCGAGCACGATCCGGTCGGTGCGCCCGGCGAACATGGTGGCGTAGACGGCGCCCGCGTAGGTGCCGTACGACGTGCCCCAGGCGGAGAGACGGCGCTCTCCCAGGGCGCGCCGGATGCTGTCGATGTCGCGGGCCTCGTTGGCGGTGGAGATGCTGCGCAGCACCGGGCCGCCGTTGCGGGCGCAGGCCTCGGCCAAGTGGCGGCCGCCGGCGAGGTTGCCGTCGATCGAGCCGTCGGCGGCGGGCCAGGGGCGGAGTTTGACCATCGCCAGGTCGGAGTGGTCCAGGCCGCAGCTGACCGGGGTGGAGCGGCCGACACCGCGCGGGTCGAAACCCACCAGGTCGAAGCGGTCCACCACGGACTGCGGCAGCCGCTGGACCACGCTGCCGGGGCGGTCCAGGCCGTTTTCGCCGGGGCCGCCGGGGATGATCATCAGCACGCCGTGACGCAGGCCGGGTTTGGCGGTGGCGATCCGGGAGACGGCGACCGTGATCTGTCGGCCACCTGGGTCGTTGTAGTCCAGGGGGACGGTGAGGTCGGCGCACTGCTGGCGGGGGTCGCTCTGGCCCCCGCAGGCGGACCAGGCGAGGCGGTCCCGGCCGGTGCGCTCCGGATCGGCGGCGGCGGGCAGGGCGGTGAGCGCGGTGACGGCGATGGCGGCGGCCGCGGTGGCGGCGGCGGTGCGTCGGATGGTGTTCGTCATGGCCAAAAGTCTGCTGGGACAGCGGACTTGGGCCCATGCGGGCAGCTGGCCGGTCGGGGGTGGGGTAATCCCCCGGCGCCGGGGTGGACCCCGCACCCGGTCGCGCCCGCTCGCGGCGTGCCCGTGGCCTGCCGACGGCGCGCCCACGGTTCGCGCCCTGCGGGGCGACGGCGGGCCGGACCCCGATGATTCGGAGGTCGCGGCGGATTCGACGCGGCGGCCGGAGAACTGAGGAGGCGTGAGGTGGCGGCAGGGACACTGGAGGACGAACGCGCGGGCGGCGACGGCGCGTCGGTGGGGCACTCGCACGCCCACGGGCCGGCCGTGCCGGTCTCCGCGCGCCTGCGCAAGGTGATCGCGGCAGTGCTGATCCCGTTCGCGGTGGCCGTGTTGGTCGGACTGGTGGTGCTCTGGCCGGGCGGGGTCCCGGCCCACCCGCACACCGGGGCGGGCCTCGACCAGCACCTGCGCTCCAGCGCGCTGGACGCCGAGCGGCACCTGCCGATGGGCGTGCTGGCCGGGCTGTTCGCGGCGATCGTGGTGCTGGTCGGGCGCTGGCGCGGGGTGGCCGCGCTGGTCGCGCTGGTGATCAGCTTCGCGGTGCTGTCGCTGTTCATCCTGCCCGCCGTCCTGCGCGGCGCGGACCCGCTGCTGGTGGCGATCGTCGGCGCCGGCGCCATCATGCTGATCGCGCTCTACCTGTGCCACGGGCTCTCCGCCCGGACCTCGGTGGCGGTGCTCGGAACCCTGGTGTCACTGGTGCTGATCGGGGTGCTGAGCCTGGTGTTCGCCTCCTGGGCGCACCTGACCGGGAACACCTCGGCGGAGACCGGGCTGGTCCACGAGCTCTACCCCGGGATCGAGATCCGCGGCCTGCTGCTGGCCGGCTTCGTGATCGGCTCTTTGGGCGTGCTGTTCGACGTGACGGTCACCCAGACCTCGGCGGTCTGGGAGCTGCACCAGGCCGACCCGACGATGGGCGCCGGCAAGCTCTACCGGACGGGCATGCGGATCGGCCGCGACCACATCGCCTCGACCGTCAACACCCTGGTGCTCGCCTACGCGGGCGCCGCGCTGCCCTTGCTGCTGCTGTTCTCGATCGCGCACCGGGACGTGGTGTCGGTGGCCACCAGCGAGCTGGTGGCGGAGGAGGTCGCGCGCGCCCTGGTCGGCAGCATCGGGCTGGTCGCCTCGGTGCCGGTCACCACCGGGCTGGCCGCCCTGATCGCCGCCGCCGACCATCCTCGGGCGGCGGCGGGTCTCGCCGGGCGGCACGGGCACGCCCGGTAGGTCCTGACGGGTGGACGGAGGCGGTGCTCAGAGACCGAGCAGGCCCGGGTTCGCGGCCAGGGCGCGCAGCGGCTCGCGCGGGTCCGGGACCAGGCAACGCTCCACCAGGTCGAGGATGCCGCCGACGCCGGTGATCTCGGCGGCGAGCACACCGTCCTCACGGACCAGCCGCTGCACCACGTGGAAGGTCTTGCCGTCCCGCCAGGAGAAGGCGCAGCTGATGTCCACCGAATCGCCGGCGCGCAGCTCCCGCAGGTACTTGATCGTGGTCTCCAGGACGACCGGGCCGACGCCCTTGGCCACCAGATCGGCCTGCCGGATGCCGGCGGCCCGGAGGTACTCCCAGCGGGCGTGCTCGGCGTACTGGAGGTACACGGACTGGTTCAAGTGGCCCTGGGTGTCGGTCTCATAGCCGCGGACGGTGACCCGCGTGGCGAAGTCCTGGTCTGTCATGCCCCGCACAGTACTCCGGGCGGTCGGGCGGCACCGCGTGTCGTCCGTCACCTGCCGGTTTCACGGGAGGGTGAGGATGCGTGGTCCGTCCTCGGTGACGGCGACGGTGTGCTCGATGTGGGCGGCCCGGCTGCCGTCGTTCGTGCGCAGGGTCCAGCCGTCCGGGTCGGTGGCGTAGCCGTCCCGGCCACCCGCGGTGAGCATCGGCTCGATGGCCAGCACCAGGCCCGGGCGCAGCGGGTAACCCCGGCCCGGACGGCCCTCGTTGGGCACGTGCGGGTCCTCGTGCATCCGGCGGCCGATGCCGTGCCCGCCATAGCCGTCGGGCATCCCGTAGCGCCCGGCGCGGGCCACCTTGCCGACGGCGTGCGCGATGTCGCCGATCCGGTTGCCGACCACGGCGGCGGCGATCCCGGCCTCCAGGGCGCGCCGGGTGGCCGCGATCAGCTCGGTGTCCTCGGGACGGGCGGCACCGACGGTGAAGCTGATGGCGGAGTCGCCGCACCAGCCGTCCAGCACGGCGCCGCAGTCGATGCTCACCAGGTCACCGTCGCGCAGCCGGTAGCCGTCGGGGATGCCGTGCACGACGGCGTCGTTGACGGAGGCGCAGATGACGGCGGGGAACGGGACGGGCGCGAAGGACGGCCGGTAGCCGAGGAACGGCGAGGTCGCCCCGGCGGCACCCAGCACACCCCGCGCCACCTCGTCCAGTTCCAGCAGGCTGACGCCGACCGCCGCATCGTTGCGCACGGCCGCCAGCGCGTTGGCGACGACCCGCCCGGCCTCGCGCATCGCGGCGAGGGCGGCGTCCGACTTGAGTTCGACCATGGTCAACCACTCTCCTGGATCCAATTCTTATACCGGTATTTGTATCACGGTCGAGAGCGGTGAACGCCATCCCGCAGTCCGGCCGCAGGGGCGGACGGCGCGGGACCGGGGCGACCCGACGCGGCCAGGGGGAAATTGCCACGCCAGCCCGGTACAAGATCCGCTACTGTTCGGCGCCGCAATCCGATGAACCGATCACAAGGACCTGACGTGACGTCCCCGCTGCTCCGCGCCGCCAACCCAGACCCGACGGCCTCCGGGCCGACCTCCCCCTCGCGGCTGCGCCGTTTCGGCAAGGCCGTGCGGGCACCGCTCATCCTGGTCTCCCTCGCCACCGCCGGCCTCCTGGTCTCCGGCCAGCTGAGCAAGTCCGAGGCGCAGGCGGCCAAGGCCGGCGACTGCACGCACACTCTCGACACCGGGTCCAAAGCGAGCATGGAGATCGTGAGCTGCACCAAGCCCGAGGCGCAGTACAAGGTCGTCAAGGCCATCCGGGACGAGGGCCAGTACCGCCCGTGCGAGGCGGAGGGGCCCGAGGTCTTCGGCTCCTACACCGAGAAGCGGACGTCCACCGTCGTCATCCTCTGCCTCGCCCTCAACACCGAGCGACCAGGAGGCCCGGTCCCGCTCCCCAACTGGCCCCAGGGGTAGCAGGAGCGGCGACACACTAGACTCGGCGCCATGGTGAGGACTCCGCTGACCCCGTGGGAGCGCGAGCGTGGGGAGCGCTTCGGGGCGCTGCTGCGTGAGGCGCGTGGTGAGCGCAGCATGGTCGAGGTGGCGGCGGTGGCCGGCGTCTCGGCGGAGACGCTGCGGAAGATCGAGACGGGTCGGGCGCCGACGCCGTCCTTCTTCACCATCGCGGCGCTGGCCTACGCGCTGGACCTCTCGCTGGACGAGCTGGCGGCCGCCTGCGCGCCGCCCGAGGGCGGCGAGGCGCTCTCCGCTTGACTTCCGCTCCCCCGGCTAAGGCCGGAGGATTCCTACCACGGTCGTCTGACCGTCTCGGTGGGTTCCTGCTTCTTCGCGCTGCGCCGGGACAGGTCCCGGTCTTACCCGCGCTCGACAGGCTGTCACCGCCAGTCCGGCGGCCTTGGCTACGTTGACGGCGGCGTTGATGTCCCGGTCCAACCACACCCGGCATGCCTGGCACTGCCAGACGCGGACATGTAGGGGCTTGGGGCCGTCCTTGACGCCGCAGTTCGAGCAGACCTGCGATGTCGGTTCGAACCGGCCGATGCGGGTGAAGATGCGCCCGTACCGGGCGGCCTTGTATTCCAGCATCGTGAGGAATGCCGACCATCCGGCGTCGTGCACGGACTTGGCCATCCTCGTCCGGGTGAGTCCCTTGACCGCCAGGTCCTCAACGGCAACCGCTTGGTTCTCGCGGATGATCTTCGTTGAGAGCTGGTGGTGGAACTCGCGCCGGGCGTCGGCCACCCGCGCGTGAGCACGGGCGACCTTGACGCGGGCCTTGTCCCTGTTCTTCGATCCCTTCTCCTTGCGAGAGAGGGACCGCTGCGCCTTCTTGAGGCGCTTCTCGGCCCGGCGCAGGAAACGCGGGCTGTCGATCTTCCGGCCGTCCGACAGGACGGCGAAGTGGGTCAGACCGAGGTCGATCCCGATCCGACCGTCCGTCTCGGGCATGCGCCCGAGGTCGGCGTTCGGATCGGTCTCGATGACGAACGATGCGAAGTACCGGCCCGCGCTGTCCTTGACCACGGTCACCGTGGACGGAGTGGACGGCAGCGTGCGGGACCACTTCACCCGCACATCGCCGATCTTCGGCAACGACAGGTCCCCGCCCGGCGTGATCTTCCACCGGGCGTTCGCGGTGAACCGCACCGACTGTCTGGCGTCCCGCTTGGACTTGAAGCGGGGCGCACCGGCCTTCGGGCCCTTGCGGGCGCCCTTGAGGCCGGCGAAGAAGTTGGAGTACGCGCTCTCCAGGTCCCGGAGGGACTGTTGCAGGACGACCGCCGACACCTCCCCGAGCCATGCGCGCTCGGGGGTCTTCTTCGCCTCGGTGATCAGCAGCTTCGACAGGTCGCCGATCCTCGGGAACGGCAACCCGTCCGCACGGGCGCTCTCACGAGCCCGAAGGGCGTCGTTGAAGACCACCCGCGCACACCCGAACGCCCGTGCCAGCGCAGCACACTGAGGCCCATCCGGGTACAGGCGGAAGCTGTACCGAAGCTGCACGGCAATCACTGTACTAACTGAAGTTCGTTTATGGCCGAGTATCAGAACATCCGCACACGCAGGCAGGCATTGTGCTTTCGTCATGCACGCTCATTTGGTTTTTTGTGACGGATTATCGGCACCGCGTGTTCACCGACGCCCAGCTGAAACGCATGGAAGAGATCATGCGGGCAATCTGCGCGGACTTCGAGACCGAGCTGGTGGAGTTCAACGGCGAGGCCAACCACGTCCACCTGTTGGTGAACTTCCCGCCGAAAGTGGCGACCTCCAAGCTGGTCAACAGCCTCAGGGGCGTCAGCTCCCGACGCCTGCGTCTGGGGGTGCCCCCTCCGGGGGAGAGTTCCCCGACCTGGTCCGGCGCTACTGGCGAGCACAGCGGCTCTGGCCCGGGTCGTACTTCGCCGGATCGGTCGGCGGCGCACCCCTGAGCATCCTCCGGCAGTACATCGAGCAGCAGAACCGGCCCGTCCGAGCCGAAGTCCACAGTGCGGGAGGGTGCGCCGGACCCAGCCCAGAGCAGCGTCCGGAATCACTTCACCACCGGGCTGAAGCCCGGCGCACTGCGATTCCGGTAGCGACGACGGCAGCGGCGGCCCGCCGGGCGGGCCGCCGCCGAGAGGCCGGACCGGTCAGCCGACCGAGCTGTTGTAGCTCTCGATCGCGGGCTGGAGCTCCTTGGCCGCGTCCGCGAGCGCCTGCTGGGCGGTCTTGCCGCCGGCGATGGTCTGCTCGATGGCGGTCTCCACGCCCCTGCGGGCCTGCGGCATCACGCCGAGCAGGCAGCCGGCCGTGGCCGGGGTGGGCTTGGTGGTCTTCAGCTGGTCGACGGCGGTCTGGAACTGCGGGTACTTGGCCACCCACTCCTTGTCCTTGGGGTCGTCCAGGGACTTCGTGTTGACCGGGAAGTAGCCGGTGCCGGTGTGCCAGGCGGCCTGCTGCTCGGGGGCGGTCAGGAACTTCTCGAACTCCCAGGCGGCG
Source organism: Kitasatospora sp. NPDC101155 (assembly GCF_044768305.1). Lineage (NCBI taxonomy): Bacteria > Bacillati > Actinomycetota > Actinomycetes > Kitasatosporales > Streptomycetaceae > Kitasatospora > Kitasatospora sp. NPDC101155. Next base: position 283,833 of record NZ_JBIWPN010000007.1, read on the forward strand.
CGCTTCTCGGCGTCCGAGTGGCCGGGCCCGCTGATCCACAGCGAGGCGCCGCCGATCACCGGGCCGCCCTGGTCGGCGGCGGTGACCTTGGGGAAGGCCGCGGTGCCGACGCCGAACTTGGCGGCCTCGGTGTAGCCCCGCAGCACGCCGGTGGACTCCAGGTGCATCGCGACCGTACCGGCCTTGAAGGCGGCCTGGGCGTCGTCGGTGACCCGGCCGGTGTTGGCCGCGTAGCCGCCCTTGACCAGGTCGGCCCACCACTGGACGATCTGCGCGCCCTGAGCGGAGTCGAACACGACCTTGCCCGCCTTGTCGCTGCGGCCGTTGTCGTGATCGCAGTACATCGTGCCGGACTCGGCGAGCAGCTCCTCGACGAACCAGCCGTAGATCGCGGCACCGAAGCCGTAGCGGACGGTCTTTCCGTCGGCGTCCTTCTTGGTCAGCTTCTTGGCCATGTCGGCCAGCTCGCCCAGGTCCTTGGGCGGCTGCGCCGGGTCGAGGCCGGCCTCCTTGAAGGCGTCGGTGTTCAGGTAGAGCAGCGGCATCGAGGAGTTGAACGGCATCGAGACCAGCTTGCCGCCGGCCGAGTAGTAGTTGCGGATGTTGGGATCGAGGTCGGCCAGCGAGTAGCCGTCCTTGTCCACGAAGGCCTGGGCGGGGACGGTCTGCTTGGAGTCGATCATGAAGCGGGTGCCGATGTCGTAGACCTGCACGAGGGCGGGGGTGCCCTTCTGCTGCACCGAGGCCTTGTACTTGGCGACCAGCTCGTCGTACTTGCCCTGGAACTCGGCCTTGACCTCGATCTTGCCCTGGTGGGCCGCGTTGAACTGGCTGACCAGCCCGTTCAGCACGTCGGCGTTCTTGCCGGTCATGGAGTGCCAGAACTCGACGGTGGTGACGCCCGAGGCCTGGTCGAGCGTCTGGGCGCCGGGGGCGGCGGCGTCGGAGGAGCCGCCCGATCCGGAGCCGGAGCCGGAGGAGCTGCAGGCGGTCAGGGACAAGCCGGCCACCAGCAGGGCCGCGAGCGCGCGCGCACTCTTCTTCACGGGGGTTCTCTTTCTTTCCGGAAGCGGGACAAACGATCCAGCGGGAGGCGGGTCAGCGGACGGCGCCCGCGGTGAGGCCGCGGACGATGAAGCGCTGGCCGAAGACCACCAGGGCGAGGGTGGGCAGCAGGGAGAGCACGACGCCGGCCAGGATCAGGCCCGGGTCGGCCATCTCGGAGTCGCGCAGCGAGGTGAGGCCGATCTGCAGGGTCTGCATGTTCGCCGTGCGGGTGATGATGAGCGGCCAGAAGTACTGGTTCCAGGCGGACAGGAAGACGTAGATCGACAGCGCCGCCAGGGCCGGCTTGTTGAGCGGGACGACGATCCGCCACAGGAAGCGCCAGTGCCCGGCACCGTCGATCCGGGCGGCGTCGCGCAGTTCGCCGGGCAGTTGCCGGAAGGCCTGGCGCAGCATGAAGGTGCCGAAGCCGGAGGCGAGGAAGGGCAGCACCAGGCCGAAGTAGGTGTTGCCGAGGCCCCAGTCCGACAGCGTCAGGTAGTTGGGGATGATGATGGCCTCCCACGGGACCATCAGCGTGGCCAGGAACACCCCGAACACCGCGGCCCGTGCCTTGAGCGGCAGGAAGACGAAGGCGTACGCGGCCAGGATCGAGGTGAACAGCTGGGCGAGGGTGATGGCGGTGGCGACGATCGCCGAGTTGGCGTACTGGCGGGCCAGCGGGATCGTGTCCACGGCGCCGGAGAAGTTCCGCCCGGTGATCGAGTGCGGCACCAGCGCCGGCGGGTAGGAGGAGAGTTCGGACGGGTCCATGAAGGCGCCGACGATCGCGTAGTACACCGGGAAGGCCACGGTGACCACGGCGACGGCGAGCAGCAGGTAGACGGCGGCCCGGCCGAGCAGGTCGCGCGGGGAGCGCCCGGCGAGCACCCGGGTGCGCGGGCGGGGCGCTTCGGTCTCACTGACGATGGTGGTCATGCGTAGTGCACCTTCCGCTCCAGGACGCCGAACTGGACGGCCGTGCAGGCGAGGACGACCACGAGCAGCACCACGGCCTGGGCGCTGGCCGTGCCGAAGTCGCTGGAGTTGTAGGCGAAGGCCTTCTCGTAGACGGAGTAGACGAGGGTCCGGGTCGCGCCGTCCGGCCCGCCCTTGGTGAGGATGTGGATCTGGCCGAAACTCTGCAGTGCGTGGACGGTGGAGACCACGGTCAGGAAGAACAGGTTCGGGCCGAGCATCGGGACGGTGATCGAGCGGGCCAGCCGCAGGCCGGTGGCGCCGTCGATGCGGGCCGCCTCGACGACCTCCCCGGGGATCGAGCCGATGCCGGCGGACAGCACCAGCACGTTGTAGCCGAGGTTCATCCAGATCGTGGTGACGGCCACCGAGACCAGCGCGTACCGGGAGTCGGTGAGCCAGCCGACCGGGCCGAGGCCGACGTGCGAGAGCAGGCCGTTGAGCACCCCGCTGGCGGGGTTGAAGAACACCGCGAAGACCACCGAGGCGCTGGCCACCGAGAAGGCGAAGGGCAGCGCGAAGGCGGAGCGGAGCAGCCGTACACCGCGGATCCGGTTCTCCAGCAGCAGCACCAGCACCAGCGCGCCGAGCACGCCGGGCACCACGGTGAGCAGGGTGAACAGCGCCGTGGTGACCAGCGTCCGGCCGAAGTCGGCCGAGCCGAGCAGGTCGGTGTAGTGCTTCGTCCCGACGTAGCGGGAGGGCGCGCCGAAGAGGTCGTTGGCGTGCCCGCTCAGGTAGACGGTCCGGCCCAGCGGGTAGCCGATGAAGAGGATGAACACCACCAGGGAGGGCAGCAGGAAGGCCCAGGCGAGCCCGTGTTCGCCCCAGTGCCCTCCTCGATGTGGTCGTGAGCGGCGTCCCGGCAGGGGCGCGGTGTGCGGTGCGGTCGGCATCGGTTGCGCGTCCGCCTTTCGTGTGTCGGTTCCGGCCGAAACCGTGTCTTGCCCGAACGACGGCGCGGAAACCCCGTGGTGATCAGCAGGTGTCCCCGGACTTACGCGTTCGCGTCAAATTCGGCCAGTGGTGCGCTGACGAGGGTTCGGCCCCGGGGCGCTGTCAGCGGGATGTCGTACCGTGCGCGGGTGAACGACACGGATTTCGACATGCGGGCCGCGATGGCCGAAACCCTGCGCGGCCGCGAGGGCGCCTGGGCACTCGTCAGGGGCTTCGCCGCGCACTGGGGCGAGCCGCTGGCGGCGGCCGACGGTTACACCGACGCCGAGCTCGACGCGGCCGAGCGGCGGCTCGGGGTGCGGCTGCCGGCCGCGCTGCGCGAGGCGTACCGGTTGTTCGGCCGCCGGGCCGATCTCACCAGCAGCCAGGACGTGCTGCTGACGCCGGACGAGCTGTACGTGCTGGACGGCGCGCTGGTGTACCGGGCGGAGAACCAGGGCTGCGCGCACTGGGGCGTGCTGCTGGGCGACCTGGAGCGGGAGGACCCGCCGACGGTGGTCCGGCCGGACCTGGCGGACAAGTCGCAGGAGAGGTGGGAGCCCTGGGAGGAGCGCTTCTCGACGGCGGCGGCGGTGATGGCGATGACGGAGAAGCTGCTGGAGGACCACGAGCTGACCGACTTCGTCGAGTCCGACATTGAACTTCCCGACGATTTCCGGGAGTTGCCCGCACTCGGCCGGGGCTGCCGCTGGCACGAGGGGCCGAACGTGCTGATCGGGGTGGTCGAGGAGGCCTGGATGATGGCCCGGGCACGGACCCCGGAGGCGCTGGAAGCGCTCTACGAGGCCGTGCCCGGGGACTGGCTGAGCAGCTGAGCCCGGCCGATCAGGCGCTGATTCCCCCGTCCAGCACGAGGTCGGCGCCGACGGTGTAGCCGGCCTCCGGCGAGGCGAGGTACAGCACCGCGGCGGCGATCTCCGCCACCGAGCCGGAGCGGCCGACCGGCACCTCGGCCTTCATCCGCTCGGTCTTGTCCTCGGCGCTCTCGCCGGGCCGGCTGGACATCGGGGTGTCCACCGGGCCGGGGCTGACGGTGTTGATCCGCACGCCCTCGCCGATGTGGTCGCGGGCGGCGGCCCGGGTGAGCGCGGTGACGGCGGCCTTGCTGGCCGCGTAGGCCCCGACGCCCTCGATCCGCTTGTGGGCGCCCAGGTTGGAGGAGACGTTGACGATCGCGCCGCCGCCGTGGGCCCGCATGTGGCCGATCTGGTGCTTCATCGCGAGCAGGGTGCCGGTCACGTTGATCTCGAACACCCGCCGGAAGTCGGCCTCGTCGATCTCGGCGACCGGGCCGGGCGCGCCGAACACCCCGGCGTTGTTGACGGCGACGTCCAGCCCGCCGAACCGCTCGACGGTCTCCCGGACCAGCCGGGCGGCGTCCTGAGCATCCGTCACGTCGCCGGTCAGCGCGACGGCCTTGCCGCCGGCCCGCTCGATCAGCTCGACGGTCTCGGCCAGCGGCCCGGCGCTGCGCCCGGCGACGGCGACCCGGGCGCCTTCCTGGGCGAAGGCGAGCGCGATGCCCCGCCCGATACCGCTGCCGCCGCCGGTGATCAGGACGGACTTGTCGGCGAAACGCGTGGTCATGGTGTGAACTCCTTGATCCGAGTGGTGCGTTCTGATGCGGTGATGGTGGTTCGGGGCAGGCCGGCGACCGCCAGGGCGGTGAGTGCCAGCCCGGCGGCAGCGGCCGCGAAGGCCGCGGCGTAGCCGCCGACGACGCTCGGGCGGGTGGCGGCGAGGGCCATCAGGACGGCCAGGCCTGCGGTGGGGCCGAGTTCCATGGCGGTGTTGAAGACGCCCGCGGCCAGGCCGGTCCGTTCGGGGGCCACCCCGCCGGTGGCCAGGACGGCCGCTCCGGCGAAGGAGGCGGCGGCTCCGGCGGGCAGCAGGAGCAGTCCGGGCAACAGGGCGGTGGCGTAGTGGCTGCCGGGGGCCAGCCCGGCCAGCAGGCCGAGTCCGCCGGCCGCGGCGGCGAGGCCGCCGGCGGTCACCGGAACCGGCCCGTACCGCAGGACCAGCGGCCCGGCCAGGCGGCCGGCCAGCAGCAGGGCGGCCGCGTACGGCAGGAAGGCCGCGGAGGTGCCGGCGGCGCTCCAGCCGCGCAGTTGCTGGAGGTAGAGGGAGAGTAGGACGAAGGTCAGCGCGGTGCCGGCGGCGGTCGCCATGACGGCTGCCAGCGCGGCGGCGCGGCGCCGGTCGGCCAGGAAGCCGGGCGGCAGCAGCGGGTCGGCGGTGCGGCGTTCGGCTCCGGCGAAGGCGAGCAGCAGGGCGAGTGCGGCGGCCAGCGGCGCGAGCACCTCGGGGGCCCGCCAGCCGTGCTCGGCGGACGCCACCAGGGCGTAACTGCCCGTGCAGACACCGGCGGTGGCGAGGACCGCGCCGCGCAGGTCCAGGGCCGGTCGGCGTCCGAGGGGTGCGGCGGCGGGCAGTGCGGCGGAGCGCGCGAGGCCGAGGAGGACGGCCAGGACGGGGACCGTGAACAGCCACCGCCAGGAGACCGCGGCGGCGACCGCCCCCGACACCACACTGCCGACCGTCGCGCCGAGCACCGAGAGACCGCCCCAGGTGGCCATCGCCCGTCGGTAGGCGGCGGGTTCGGGGTGGAGCACCCGGACCAGCGCGACCGCAGCCGGGGCGGTGAGGGCGGCGCCGGCGCCCTGGACGAAGCGGCTCGCCAGCAGGACGGGGTAGTCGGGTGCGAGGGCGCAGGCGATCGAGGCGCCGCCGAGCAGCAGCAGGCCGGAGCGGAGTATCCGGCGGCCGCCGTGCCGGTCGGTCAGCCGTCCACCGAGCAGCAGCAGGGAGCTGAAGGAGAGTCCGTAGGCGGCGCTCAGCAGCAGCACGCCGGACGGGCCGAGCCCGAACTCCCGGGCCACCAGTGGCAGCGGCACGGTGAGGATCATGATCGTGAAGATCAGGACCGCCTGGACGACGCCGAGCAGTGCGAAGCCGGACCGGCCGGCCTTGGCGACACTCATGAAACCCCCCGACAAATCTATAGAGACCGTTCGGTCCAGAATAAAGACAGCAGAAGACACCAAAACAGCGGAAGCCACCGAGGCCCGAAGGGCCTGGCGTCAGTCCAGCAGCGCCAGCGCCTGCTCGGCGGCGTCCCGCGCGCGGGTCCCGCCGTCGGCGGCCTTGCCGACGACGCGGATCCCCTGCATGAGCACCACCAGCATCCGGGCCAGCGCCCGCGGCTCCCGGCCGGCGGGCAGTTCGCCCTGCGCCCGGGCCCGCAGCAGGGCCGAGGTCAGCGCGGTCTCCAGGTGGTCGAGGCTGGCCTCGACCCTACGGGCGGCCGCCGGGTCGTGCGGGGCGAGTTCGACCGCGGTGTTGGTGACGAAGCAGCCGCGCTTGCGGTCCTCCTCCCCCGCCTCCGCGTACCGGCGCACCAGGGCGCGGACGGCCGGCAGCACCGGACCGGGCCGGGACAGGTCGTTCAGCCGGTCCGGGTCCTGCTGCTCGCTGTAGCGCTCCAGCGCGCGCAGGTACAGCTCGCGCTTGCTGCCGAAGGTGGCGTAGATGCTGGCCCGGGCGATGCCGAGCCCCTCGACCAGGTCGGCCATCGAGGTGGCCTCGTAGCCGCGTCGCCAGAACAGCTCCAGGGCCGCCTGCAGCGCCGCGTCCGGGTCGAATTCCTTCGTTCGCGCCATGGGAGGACGCTAAACCTTTCTGGACCGAGTGGTCAAGAAAGGCCACTGGCCGCTTCCTGCCAGGTACAGCCGGGGCCCGGACGGCCGAACCTGCCGCCCGGTCGACCTCGACGTTCCGACGATCAGCCCTCGGCGAGATGCCGCTCGACCGAGGCGACCTTGGCGGTGAGGCCGTCGGTGACCCCGGCCCGGTCGTCGATCTTGATCACCGTGCTGACCCTGCTGCTGTAGGCCTTCACCGCCTCGATCGCCTCCCGGATCACCGGCATCACCTCGTCCCACTCCCCCTCGACGCTGGTGAACATCGCGTCCGTGCGGTTCGGCAGCCCGCTCGCCCGGACCACCCGGACGGCGGCGGCCACCGCCTCCCCCACGTCCTCGCCCATCCCCAGCGGGGTCACCGAAAAGGCTGCGATCACGGCTCTGCGCTCCTTTGAACACCCGGCTTGACGCCTTTGCACACCCGGCTTGACGCCCGACGGCACTGGTCGCGGCCCGAACCGGATCCGGGCCGCGACCAGGCTATCCACAACGATGATCAGGCGACCGTCGGCAGCGGCGGCTCGACGGCCAGCGGCTCGCTGGAGCGGGCGCGGTGCTGGGCCGCCCAGGAGGCGAGGGCCAGCGTGCAGGCGTGGTCCAGATGGCGCAGCCCGGACCAGTCCAGCTCCACCGGCCGGTCGTCCGGCAGCCGTTCCAGCGTGTCCAGCAGCCGGGGCAGCCGCAGGAAGGTGGCGTTGCCGCTGAGCCGCACCCGGTGCAGCGGCCGGCCGGACGGCAGCACCAGTTCGTCCACGGCGATCTGCAGGTGCGAGGTCTGCCAGGCGGACTTGGCCACCGCCAGCCCGATGCCGATCAGCACCCCCTCGAACAGGTCGGTGGCGATGATCGCCGCCGCCGTCACCCCGAGCACCAGCGCCTCGCCCCAATGCTCGCGGCACAGCCCGGCGATCCGGCGCAGCGGCACCAGCTTGGCGCCCGCGTGGACCAGGACGGCGGCCAGCGCGGCGAGCGGGACCAGCCCGAGCACGCCGGGCAGCAGCGCGGTGAACAGCAGCAGCCAGAGCCCGTGCAGGAAGCGCGAGGCCTTGGTGCGGGCGCCCGCCTGGACGTTGGCCGCGCTGCGCACGATCACCGCGGTCATCGGCAGCGCGCCGAGCAGCCCGCAGACGGTGTTGCCGAGGCCCTGGGCGGTGAGCTCGCGGTCGTAGTCGGTACGCGGGCCGTGGTGCATCCGGTCGACGGCTGCGGCGCTGAACAACGTCTCCGCGGAGGCGATCAGCGTGAAGGCGACGACGGTGCCGAGCCCGGCAGTGCCGGCCAGCGCGCCCAGCGAGTCGCGTTCGGGCAGGTGGACGACGTCGAGCAGGCCGGCGACCCGGACCCGGGCCACCGGCAGGTCGGCCGCGGCGGTGACGGCGGCGGCCAGGCCGACCGCGGCCAGCGGCGCGGGGACGGTACGGGCCGGCCGCCCGGGCAGGTGCTTCCAGGCGACGAGCACCAGCAGGGTGCCCAGGCCCAGGGCGACGGCGCTCGGATTGGCCGCGGCGGTGGCCGCGTCCGTCAGCAGGGCGGGCACCCCGGCGATCTTCTCCGGGCCGGTGGCGGGGGCACGGCGGTCGGCGAGCGCGTAGAGCTGGCCGAACAGCAGGGTCAGCCCGATGCCGGCCAGCATGCCGTGCACCACGGAGGCGGACATCGCCCGGAACCAGCGGCCGAGTCGCAGGGCACCCATGGCCAGCTGGAGCAGGCCGGTGCCGAGCACCAGCAGGCCGAGCACCCCGGCACCGAAGCGCTGGACGGCGTCGGCGACCAGCACGGTCAGCCCGGCGGCGGGCCCACTGACCTGGAGGCTGCTGCCGGGCAGCGCGCCGACGACCAGGCCGCCGACGATGCCGGTGACCAGGCCCAGTTCGGCCGGGACCCCGGAGGCAACGGCCACCCCGACGCAGAGCGGGAGGGCGACCAGGAACACCACCAGCGAGGCGGGCAGGTCCTGCCGCCAGGGGACGGCGCGCAGCGCGGCGAGCGGGGGCCGGCGGCGGCCCGGCGGGGCGTTCTTCCGGGGGCGGCCCGGCGGGCTCTTGCGCCGGCGCGGCGGTCGGTTCACCCGGCCACCGCCGGGGGTCGGGCAGGGGTGCAGCGCATGGGGACGTTCCTTCCGCGCGCCCGCCGCTGCGGGCACGCCGTGACAGGGCCGGTAGTGGCAAGGGCCGGAAGTGACAGGGCCGGGAACGACAGGGCCGGGAGCAGCAGGGCAGGGAGCGGCACGGCCGGAACCGGCGAGGAGTGGCAAGGAGGAGGCGGGGCGAAGAGACGGTGAGGACCGCACGGTGGGGGGCGACAGCGGTACGGCCGCGCGTCCGGGCGGGCCGGAGGGCGGCGGCGGGTGTCGGGTCGGTGCGGCCAGGGGGTGCGGTGCGTCCTCCGCTCGGGTGCGGCGGACCGGGCGCGCTGGTCCAGGAGGGGACCGCCGGCGGGTTCCCCTGCTCCCCGGCGCTCCCAAACCCCCCTGCCGCGGCCTCAGTTGGACGTCACGGGCCCGGCGTGCCACCGACGGTACCCAGGTCGGCGGGGCGGGCCGACCTCGGGCACCGTCCCTTCACCCGCCTTGCACATCGGGTGCGCTTTCCGGGCCGGAACGTCCGCTTCCCCGGGTACACCAGCGCGAACACAGCTCAGACGTGCGAACCCTCGCCGCTCGGCCACCCCCGCCCGGCACCCCACCCCACCACGCCCGACTTCCACATTCTGTTGAAATCCCCCTTGACGCTCCGACGACCCGACCCTACCTTGTTTCCACATACAGAAACCGTTCTTCCGTATGGTGGAATTCAGGAGATGAGCCCTCCGAGCCACTGCGGGCCGACGCAGGAGAAACCCGATGCCTCGTATGACAGCCGCCCGCGCGGCCGTGGAGATCCTCAAGCTCGAAGGCGTTGAGGTCGCCTTCGGCGTGCCGGGCGCCGCCATCAACCCCTTCTACGCCGCCCTCAAGGCCTCGGGCGGGGTCAAGCACACCCTGGCCCGGCACGTCGAGGGCGCCACCCACATGGCCGAGGGCTACACCCGCGCCAAGGCCGGCAACATCGGCGTGTGCATCGGCACCTCGGGCCCGGCCGGCACCGACATGATCACCGGCCTGTACTCGGCGATCGCCGACTCCATCCCGATCCTGTGCATCACCGGCCAGGCGCCCGTCGCCCGGCTGCACAAGGAGGACTTCCAGGCCGTCGACATCGCCTCGATCGCCAAGCCCGTCACCAAGGCCGCGACCACCGTCCTGGAAGCCGCCCAGGTCCCCGGCGTGTTCCAGCAGGCCTTCCACCTGATGCGCTCCGGCCGTCCGGGCCCGGTCCTGATCGACCTGCCGATCGACGTCCAGCTGACCGAGATCGACTTCGACCCGGAGGCCTACCAGCCGCTGCCGGTCTACAAGCCGACCGCCAACCGGATCCAGATCGAGAAGGCCATCGCGCTGCTCCAGGAGTCCGAGCGCCCGCTGATCGTGGCCGGCGGCGGCGTCATCAACGCCGACGCCTCCGAGCTGCTGCTGGAGTTCGCCGAGCTGACCGGCGTCCCGGTCGTCCCGACCCTGATGGGCTGGGGCATCGTCCCGGACGACCACGAGCTGAACGCCGGCATGGTCGGCCTGCAGACCTCGCACCGCTACGGCAACGAGAACTTCCTCGCCTCCGACTTCGTCCTCGGCATCGGCAACCGCTGGGCCAACCGCCACACCGGCGGCCTGGACGTCTACACCGCGGGCCGCAAGTTCGTCCACGTGGACGTCGAGCCGACCCAGATCGGCAAGATCTTCGCCCCCGAGCTCGGCATCGCCTCCGACGCCAAGGCCGCCCTGGAGCTGTTCGTCCAGGTCACCGAGGAGCTCAAGGCCGCCGGCCGGCTCAAGGACCGCAGCGAGTGGGCCGCCTCCACCCAGGAGCGCAAGGCCAAGCTGCAGCGCCGCACCCACTTCGACAACGTGCCGCTCAAGCCGCAGCGCGTGTACGAGGAGATGAACAAGGCCTTCGGCCCGGAGACGCGCTACGTCACCACCATCGGCCTGTCGCAGATCGCCGGCGCCCAGATGCTGCACGTCTACAAGCCGCGCCACTGGATCAACTGCGGCCAGGCCGGCCCGCTCGGCTGGACCATCCCGGCCGCGCTCGGCGTCGCCACCGCCGACCCCGAGGGCCAGATCGTCGCGCTCTCCGGCGACTACGACTTCCAGTTCATGATCGAGGAGCTGGCGGTCGGCGCCCAGCACCGGATCCCGTACGTCCACGTCCTGGTGAACAACTCCTACCTGGGCCTGATCCGTCAGGCGCAGCGCAGCTTCGACATCGACTTCCAGGTCAAGCTGGAGTTCGAGAACATCAACGCCCCCGAGCTGGGCGTGTACGGCGTGGACCACGTCAAGGTCGCCGAGGGCCTGGGCTGCAAGGCGATCCGGGTCACCGAGCCGGAGGGTCTGCTGCCCGCGTTCGAGGAGGCCAAGAAGCTGGCCGCCGAGTTCCGCGTCCCGGTCGTGGTCGAGGCCATCCTGGAGCGGGTCACCAACATCTCGATGGCCGCCGCCGACATCGACAAGGTCAACGAGTTCGAGGAGCTCGCCACCCTCCCCGAGCACGCGCCGACCGCGATCAAGACGCTGGCCCTCTGACCGGTCGCCACTCCGACCCCGCCTGGATGCGGGGGCGTACGAGCCGCTCCGTACGCCCCCGCGCAGGCGGAACACCGGCGGGGCCGCAACGGTTGACAACCGGGGCCGCTACCGTGTGCCCGGGCGACACCCCCTGCCAACCTGCCGAAAGGACCACCACCGTGAGCCTGTACGACATCCCGCTGCGCACCCTGGCCGGCGAGGCCACCTCCCTGGCCGACTACAAGGGCAAGGCGCTGCTGATCGTCAACGTCGCCTCCAAGTGCGGCCTGACCCCGCAGTACACCGGCCTGGAGAACCTCCAGAAGCGCTACGCCGGGCGCGGGTTCACCGTGCTGGGCTTCCCGTGCAACCAGTTCGCCGGGCAGGAGCCGGGCAGCGCCGAGGAGATCCAGAGCTTCTGCTCCACCACCTACGGCGTGACCTTCCCGCTGTTCGAGAAGATCGACGTCAACGGCGCCGACCGGCACCCGCTGTACCAGCGGCTGACCGAGGTGGCCGACGCCGACGGCCAGTCCGGGGACGTCGGCTGGAACTTCGAGAAGTTCCTGATCTCGCCGGACGGCACCGTCGTCGCGCGTCTGCGTCCGCGCGTCGAGCCGGAGTCGGACGAGCTGATCGCCGCGATCGAGGCCGTGCTGCCGGCCTGAGCACACGCGCGACGAAGGCCCGGGGCTCGCGGCTCCGGGCCTTCGCGCTCGCGCACGCTCGGAAACGCAGCCCCGGGATCTCCTCGGGGTGGGGCTCCGCACCTAACCGAGTGCCGGAGGGTGCTCGGCCGGACGGCGTCCCCAGGCCGAGATCAGCGGCGCGAGTGTCAGGTCGAGTTCGCCCGCGTGGATGGCGGCCAGGTGCGCGTCGATCTCGGCGTCGTCGGCCAGGCCGGCCGCGAGCAGCTCGCCGCGCACGTGCCGGATGGTCGCCGCCTCCAGCCGGTCGCAGGCCGGCCCGCCGACCGGAAAAGAACCCGCCGCGGCGACGTCCACCAAGCCGGCCTCACGCAGTGCCCGCGGCAGTGTCCGGCCGTAGCTCAGGTCCGCGCCGCGGCTCCTCAGCAGCTCCCGGACCGCGTCGCGCAGCCGGTTGGCCCGCCGCTGCGCGGGGCCGCTGTCGTCCAGGCACGCCAGTGGCTGCAGAGCGGTGTCGGCGTCCTCGACCAGCAGCCAGCCGCCGGGCCGCAGCGCTGCCGCCATCGTGGCCAACGCGCGAGCCCGGTCGGGCACATGGACCAGCACGAGCCGGGCGTGCACCAGATCGAACGTCCCCGGCTCCGGGGGCGGATCAGCGGCGACGTCGTGCCGGCGAACCTCGTAGCCGTCGCCCGCCTTCAGCCACGACGGGTCGATGTCCGTGGCGAGCACGTACCCGGTCGGACCGACGGCCGCCGCGAGCGCCTCCGGGATACCGGGGCCACCGGCCCCCACTTCCCAGCAGCGCGAGCCGGCCCCGACCCCCAGTCGATCGACGTGCCCGCGCGTCACACCGTCGAACAGCTCGGCCAGCCAAACGAATCGCTCGCCCGCCTCGGCGCGCGCGTTGTCCAGCAGGTACCCGCGGGCGGGAGCGGGCTCTCCACCGAGCGCGGTGGTCCCGTCTGTCGGATCCGGTAGACCACCGACGTGCGGCGGGCGGGGCGAGGAAGTCATGACCACATGGTCAACCTTCCCGGGCCACCAGCGCCACGACGACGGGAGAGGGATGTCTCACACAGCCGGCGAACCCCGCACGTCCTACAGGCTTGCCACCCGACAGACCGTCATGAACGCGACACCATCCGACTACGCCGAAGCTCTGGAAGGCCCGCACCCCGGGCCCTCGTCGTCTCCTGGCCGCAGTTTTCGCCGTCAGCTGGACTGGCTCCACGTCGCCATCTGCTCCCGGAAGGTCGTGCAGCTGACGATGTCCGTCTGGCTGCACTGGAGGGCATGGGTCAGGAGCTGGTGGGCGTGGTCGAGGTCGACCATGCGCTGCTCGATCTCGGCGACCTTGGCGCGGATCATCGCCTGCCTCCGCGGCTGGTCCCGCTGGAACTCCCTGACCTCGGCCAGACTCAGCCCGGCTTGCTGGAACTTGCGTAGCAGCACGATCCGCTCTGCGGCCTGCGGCGGATAGCGTCGCTGCCCACTCTGACGTTCGGGCACAGGCAACAAACCGTGGCGTTCCCAGAACCGGATGGCCGACGCGGGAACGTTGGTGATCTCGGAAAGCCGGCCGATCGTCATGCGCATGCTCCACCAATCCTCTTTCTCTCGTCGTCTCGTCGCGCCAGCCTGACGCTTGACTTGAACCTTAGTTCAAGTCGCAGAGTGGCTGGCACGTGCAGCGGCGGCGAACCGGCCACCGCTGACAGGGAATTGGGAGATGAAGAGATGACAGACGTACCAGAAGCGAAGAACCGGGCCCACCAGCTCGTCGAGGCGGCCCGGCAGCTCTTCGCAGCGGGGGTGATGTCGCACTCCGGGCACGCCAACCTGAGCGTCCGGCTCGACGCCGGCCGCTTCCTGTTGACCCCGGGGTTCGTCCGCGACCTGGAGCCCCACCACCTGGCGACCGTCGGTCTCGACGGGCAGGTCCTGGAAGGAGAACTGCGCTCCGTCAGCTCCGAGATCATCACCATGCACAGCGTCGTCTACCGCGCCCGTCCGCACGTGGGCGCGATCATCCACACCCACTCACCCTCCGCGACGGCCTTCGCGGTGGCCCACCGGCCGCTGCCGTGCCGCACCGAACCGATGCTCCGCTTCGGACAGCCCGAGGACGTACCGGTGGTGCCCTGGGGCCCGCGTGGGTCGGACGTGTCGGTCCGGGGCGTCGCCGACGTCCTGGAACGACGCCCGACGACGTCCGCGGTCCTCCTGGCCAACCACGGGTTGCTGGTGTTCGGCCCGGACGCGGCGGCCGCCGCCCACCTCGTCGTGGCGATCGAGGAAAGCGCCGAGGCCGAGATCGCCGCTGCGGCGCTCGGCGGGGCCGTGGACTTCCCCGAGGGCGCCCTGGAGGCTGTCCGGGCCTCGATCGCACGGGTCTCGTCATGACCGACCACACCTTCGCCGAGCGTTCCGAAGTCCTCCGGGCTCGCTACCGCACGACGCTCGGAGCCGTCCCGGGCGCGGTGGAGGACCGTCTGCGGGTGGCCCAGGCCTTCGGCCGGCTCCCCACGGAGGAGGCGTTCACGGCCCTGCGCCACATAGTTCTGGCCGACAGCCCACTCGGCGGCCGAGTGCAACAGCTCGTCCACTTCGGGCAGTTGCTGGCTCTCGGCCGGGCAGAACCGGCCCGGATCCACGCCCGGGGAGCACTCCACGCGGGCGCCGGCATCGCCGACCTCATCGGAGTCGCCGAGACCGCGCTCATCACCTCGGGCACGCCGGCCTACGCGCTCGGCATCGAGATCATCGTCGAACTCCTGCAGGACGACGACGGCAAGGCCGGTTGACCACCGAACACGGGTACCGCAGAACACGCGAAGTCGCTGTCCTCTGCCCGGGTCTGGTCAAATGACCGGCCCCCACGACTCCACGACTCCACAACGTCACGGGCATTCGATCCGGCCATCCGAGCGGCATGGGGGCACCTCCCGACCGAAGGCGGGGGCGGATGGCGCAGCTCGCCCGGAGTCTGCCGATGAACCTGGGAGAGCCCGGCCTGGCTCTGGTCCCAGTTCTGGTCTCATTCACCCCGTCCGACTGGGTTCGACCCCTGCCCAACGGTTCTCTTCCCCGCAGGTCAGAACGAGTACGGACGCCGGCGGACAGGATTTGAGCGAATCGGAAAGCATGTTGGGGGCAACCCCTCACGAGTTCGAGTCTCGTATCCTCCGCCTCTGCCCACCTGGGCAGACGCAAGGCCCCGACCGGGTTCCGGTCGGGGCCTTCGTCGTTCGTAGTCTCAACGGGCCTTCAGTCGGCCATCGGGCCGTCCTCCTCGACGCTCCTGGCCACCTGCCAGATGAGACCACCCACCCGCCCGGCGACGTCCGTAGGCCCGTCCGCCTCAGTTGCCGCCGCTCAACCGCCGGGCCAACACCCGGCCGCGCTCGGCCTGCACTGCTCCGGCCTTCCCAGCCGCGTAGTGGAGCAGGCCGAACGGCGCGTGCAGCCGCAGTCTGTCGACCACCAGGGAGCCGCCGTCGCCTCGGGCGGTGACGGTGAAGCGGTAGTCCATCCGCACACCGCCCGGACTGACCACCTCGCCACTGACCGTCGCCTCATCCGGCAGCCGGGCGTCCTCGGAGCGCAGGCTGACCCGGATGACGTTGTCGTGCCGGACCAGTCCGAGGAACCGGAAGCGCTCGACGGCCACGTAGTACGTGACCCCGCCCTCGCACCGCACGTCCCGCACGTCCACGAGCAGCGGGGAGAGACCGATGTAGTTCTCGGGGCGCGTCAGATGGGCAAGCACAGCGGCGGGCGTCGCCGCGATGTCGTAGCTGCGGCTCAGTTCGGTGCTGGGCACGTCCAACTCCCCTGGCCGGTCCGGGTCCGGCCGCCGTCGTGGACCGGAGCGATCAGTGGATGATCGCACCATCCTGCCGGCTCCGCCAGGCTATCGGGGGAAGCTCCTCGGCATGGCGCGGATCAGGGGACTCGACGGAACGTCGGTGGCAGGTTCCGGCGAAGCGCGGCACGCCTGGGACTCCCGGACTTCCAGGATCTTGTGACGGAAGGGTCGGACCTCCTGGCCAGCTCAGCGTACGCGGCGCCGGAGCGCGCGTTCAGGGTGCGGGCGTCAGAAGCTGGCGCAGTCTCGTCGGGGTGTGGCCCAGGTACTGGCGCATGGTCCGGGTCAGATGGGCCTGGTCGGCGTAACCGAGGTCGGCGGCAAGGGTGCTGAGGCTGTTCTCGCCTGCCTCCAGGCGGTCGAGCGCTCGGCCGATGCGGACGCGGTGGCGGTAGCGGGTCACCGACACGCCGAGCTCGCGCGGGAACGCCCGGCTCAGGCGGTAGGGCGAGACGCCCAGCAGCTCGGCCAGCGAGAACAGCGTGTCAGTGGCGGGGTGTCCGTCGGCAATCGCCTCGCGGGCAGCCGCTACCAGGCTCCGATCGCGTTCGGCCGATGTGCTGCCGAGCGGGGTCGGTCCGGCCACGGTGCGGCCGATGGCCGTCGCGAGCAGGGCCAGCAGGTCCTCGGTGAGTGCGTAGTCGACGTCGCCCGAGCGAGCGGTGGTGATGAGGCGCCGGTGGGCCAGCTCGAGCCGCGGGTCGACGTAGAGCGTCTGCGCGGCCCGTTCGGAACCGTCGCCGGCCAGGGAGCGCCACAGCTGCGGCGTCACACCGATCGCGGTGCAGTGGTCGCCGCCGGCGGGGTGGGCGAAGCTCTCCTCCTCGCCCGGTGCGCCCACGTAGGCCACGGTCGCGTCGAGGTCGACGGGGACGCCGGCGGCCCTCCTGCGGAACCGGCCGCGGCGCACGAGAACCACGCGGTAGTCGCTGCGGACCTCCGGCGCCGACCACCGGGTGTGGTCCGCGTGGCAGGCCACCGCGCTGATGCCGAAGTCGGGACGGGTGGCGACAGGGATAGCCGTGAGCACCTTGCGAACGCTACGCGGCGGGTCTGACAACCACGCAAGGATGTTCAAGACCGGGACCTGACGTCACGAGCATGCTGACGGGGCGTGAGGGGCCAAGTCCCCGCCCGCCTCGTTCAGTTCGGATACCCAGGAGTCATCGGCATGCCCGTTCTCAAGCAGCTCAGCACCGTGGTCGTCGACTGCGCCGATCCGACCGCGCTCGCCGCGTTCTACCAGAAGGCCACCGGTTGGGAGATCACCCACAGCGACCAGGACTTCGTGTCGCTGGGCAACGGCACCCCGGTCCAACTCGCCTTCGCCCGCGTCGAGGGCTACCGGTCGCCGGGCTGGCCCGACGGCGCCAAGCACGTGCACCTCGACTTCACCGTCACCGACGTGGACGCCGCCGCCGAGGAACTGCTCGGCATCGGAGCGTCCCGGCCCGAGTTCCAGCCGGGCGACGGCCAGTGGATCGTCCTCACCGACCCCGAGGGCCACCCGTTCTGCCTCATCTCCGCAACCACCGGCGAGTGAGCACCCACAGAGAGGAGATCAACCCATGGCATCCATCCACCGCGAAGTCCTGATCGACAATGCCCCCGAGAACGTCTGGGCAGCCTTGCGCGACTTCGGCGAGGTCCACAAGCGCCTCGCACCGGGATTCGTCACCGACACCCGCGTCGAGGACGACATCAGGATCGTGACCTTCGCGAACGGCGCCGTGGTGCGCGAGCTCATCGTCGACATCGACGACGAGGCCCGGCGCATCGCCTACACGGTGGTCGGCGGCTCGCTGGAGCCCACACACCACCATGCGTCCATGCAGGTCTTCGGTGACGCCGAGAACCGCAGCCGCTTCGTCTGGATCACCGACGTGACGCCGGACAGCCTCGGGGAACCCATCGCCGAGATGGTCGACCAGGGAATCCGTGTCATCAAGCGCACCCTCGACCGCGAAGCCACGCCTCCCTGCTGACCAGCGGCAACCGACGCTCGGCGTGGCTGCCGTTCTGGTTGCATCCACCCTCGTCCACCGTCGTTCGGACGTCAGCCGACGGGCCGCTCCGCCCCAGGTCAGGACGTCTGCGGCCCTCCTCGGGCGGCCGGACGTCGGGGGCACCCCCTCACGAGTTCGCATCTCGTATCCTCCGCAGGCAGACCCGCACCGGGAGACCGGTGCGGGCCTTCTGCGTTCGTAGCCTCATCCGTGGTCTCAACGGGGCCGCTTCGATCGCAGAGCGGGGGGCTTCGCGCTTCGCGGGAAGCTCAGCCCCTGGATGCCGCGCGCCGGGCCGCCGTCGTGCCCCGCCACCGGGCGCGGTACGCGGTGGGGGTGAGCCGGACCCGGCGCAGCAGGTGCTGGCGCAGCGAGTCCGGGCTGCCCAGGCCGCTGCGTTCGGCGACCTGGTCGACGGGAAGAGTCGTGGTTTCCAGAAGCTCGCAGGCCCGGTCGACGCGCTGCTGCAACAGCCACTGCAGCGCGGTGAGGCCGGTTTCGGCCTGGAACCGGCGAGTCAGGGTCCGCACGCTGGTGTGGGCGTGTTCGGCCAGCTCGGCAAGCGTGAGGGGCTCGTCGAGGCGGTCCATCGCCCAGGCCCTCGTCTCGGCCAAGGAGAACGTGCGGGTCGAGGGAACCGGCGAGGTCACCGTCTGGGTCTGGTCTCCGGTGCGGGTCGGGGCCAGCAGCGTCAGCCGGGCTACGGCGTTGGCCACTGCCGCGCCGTAGTCCGAGCGGATCAGATGCAGGCAGAGGTCCATGCCCGCAGCCAGGCCTGCAGCGGTGAACACGTGCCCGTCCTCGACGAAGAGGACGTCGCCGACAACGTCCACCTCGGGAAAGCGGGCGGCGAGTTCCCCGGAGAAGGGCCAGTAGGTCGTGGCTCGGCGACCGTCCAGCAGGCCGGCCTGCGCCAGCACGAAGGCGCCGGTGCAGATCGACGCGATCCGGCTGCCGGTCTCCGCTGCGCGGCGCACGGCGTCGAGCACGCGCGGATCGGCGTCGCTGCGCGCCCCGGTGCCGGTGACGATCACCGTGTCGGCCGTGTCCACGATGTCCAGCCCGTGGGGGATCGAGACCTGGAGGCTGCCCAGGGTTTCCACCAGGCCGGGCTCTGGCGTGCCGACACGTACCTCGTAGCCCGGTGCATCGTCCACCTGCACCGCCCCGAAGACCAGTTCCGGGATGGACAGGTCGAAGGCCGTGGCCGGGGGGACGACCAGGACGGCGACTCGGTGCATGGTGGCCAGAACCTCCGGTTCGTTGTCCTCTTCCCTGGTGGCCGCGCCGCCACCGATGGCGGAGGCTGGACGGGCACGGCCGCTTGAGCTGCAACTCCTCACTGCGGCCTGGGCATTCCCTTGTCACTCACCAAGCCTTCCGGGGGTTTTCATGTCCCGTTATGTCGTCATGGGAGCCGGCGCCACCGGCCGCGCCGTCGCCGCGCTGCTCGTGGAGCGCGGTGTGCCGGTGCGGCAGATCACGCGTCGCGGCACCGGCTTGGAACACCCGCTGGTCGAACGGGTCGCCGCCGACGCCCGTGATGTCGACCGCCTGGTCGGGCTCGTCGCGGGGGCCGAGGTGTTGATCAACTGCGCGATGCCTCCGTACGACCGTTGGATCACCGATGCGCCGCCTCTCGCGGCCGCACTGCTGACCGCTGCAGAGCGTACGGGCGCACGCTACGTGATGCTCGGGAATCTCTACGGGTACGGGCATGTGGACGGGCCCATCACCGAGGACCTGCCGATGGCGCCCGTCTCGGCCAAGGGCCGGGTTCGCGCCCGGATGTGGCTGGACGCTCTGGCCGCCTACGAGGCGGGGCGCGTGGAGGTCACCGAGGTGCGCGCGGCAGCGTTCCTGGGCGAGGGGGTGCTGAGTACCTTCACGCTGTCGATCGCCCCACAGGTTCTGGCGGGCGAGGTGGCGTCCTATCCCGGACGTCTCGATGTACCGCAGTCCTGGTCGCACGCCGGGGACGTGGCCTCGACACTGGTGGCCGCCGCCCAGGACACCCGCTCCTGGGGACGGGCTTGGCACGTGCCGGCGACGAACATCCTCGTGCGTGAACTGACGGAACGCTTCGCGAAGCTGACAGCCTCCCCCGATCCGCGCCTGGAGCGTCTCGACCGCGATGCGCTCCTCACCCTCGCGGAGCGGAACCCCCTCTTCGGCGAACTCATCGAGATGCTGTACGCCACCGAGAACCCGCACGTCCTCGACTCGACCGACACGGAGCGCGCGCTCGGCGTCGCCCCGACCGACCTGGACGAGGTGTTGCTTGCCACAGCGCGAGGTCTGGCGAGGTAGGGAAACGAAACGGCCTGGCCGAACCCACGCCCCCTCCCGCGCCCCGCGCAGGCTCGGGAGGGGGATCACGGCAGCAGCA
The DNA here is from genome assembly GCF_044768305.1 of Kitasatospora sp. NPDC101155. Classification (NCBI taxonomy): domain Bacteria; kingdom Bacillati; phylum Actinomycetota; class Actinomycetes; order Kitasatosporales; family Streptomycetaceae; genus Kitasatospora; species Kitasatospora sp. NPDC101155. The sequence continues at coordinate 304,032 of NZ_JBIWPN010000007.1, forward strand.
GCCGTGTGCCCGGCGGGAGTTCGCCGCTGCGGGCGGCGTCGTGCAGGTGGGCCAGCAGGGTGGTGTGCAGCGCCTCGGCGGCGCGGGTGAGCGGCACCTCGTGGCCGTGCGCGACCGCGATGGTGCGGCCCAGGCCCGGCCCGGCGAACGGGGTGACGGTCAGGCCCGAGCGAGCCGCCACCATGCCGGGCACCACGGCCGGTCCGAGCCCGGCCCGGACGAAGCCCAGCACCGCGTCCATCTCGCCGCCCTCCACCGCGAACTCCGGCTCGAACCCGGCCGCCCGGCAGGCCGCCAGGGTCGCCTCGCGCAGGTCGTAGCCCTCCCGGAACATCACCAGCGGCCGTCCCTTGAGCTCGGCCACCCGCACGGCGCGCCGGGCGCGCCCCGTGGCGGAGACCAACACCAGTTCCTCGTGCAGCAGTTCGGTGACCGCGAGGGCGGGGACCGCCTCCCCGCTCGGCGGGGTGATGATCAGCGCGAGGTCCAGCTCCCCCGCCGCCAGCCAGCGCACCAGGTCGCGCGATCCGCCCTCGCGCACCCCCAGCGCCACGCCCGGGTAGCGGTCCCGGAACACGCGCAGCACGTCCGGCACCAGGCTGGTGCACAGGCTCGGGGGCGCCCCCAGCCGGACCCGGCCGCGGCGCAGCTGCACCGTCTCCTGGACGGCGAGGCGGGCGCTCTCGGCGTCCGCGACGATGCGCCGGGCCAGCGGCAGCAGGGCGTCGCCCGCGTCGGTGAGGGCAATGTTGCCCCGGGTGCGGTGGAACAGCTCGGCACCCAACTCCCGTTCCAGTGCCCGGATCTGCTGCGAAAGGGATGGCTGGGCCACGCGCACGGCCTCGGCCGCCCGGGTGAAATGGCAGGTATCTGCCACGGCCAGGAAGTAACGGAGCTGCTGGAGCTGCATCCACCCAGCGTACGGCGTCTCGATAGACACTGCCTATCGTCGCGAGCCACATCATGTCTTGGACACACCGTCCCACCGCTCCCTACGGTGGCCGACATGACAACCGCGACTCGGACGGCCAGGCATCCGTCCACCCTGCTGACCCTGTGGCGGTCGACCGTCGGCAAGAAGGCGGTCATGGCCGTCAGCGGACTGGTCATGCTGCTGTACCTGGTCGCGCACATGCTGGGGAACCTCAAGGTGTTCTTCGGCCCGGACGAGATCAACGGCTACGCGCACTGGCTCCGCACGCTCGGCGAGCCCTTCCTGCGCTACGAGTGGTTCCTGTGGATCGCCCGGGCCGGCCTGCTGGCCGCCGTCGCGCTGCACGGCGTGTCCGCGTACCAGCTCAGCCGCCGCGACCTGGCCGCCCGCCCGAACAAGTACGTGCACCAGCGCCGGCGCGCCAGCTACGCGACCCGGACCATGCGCTGGGGCGGGGTGATCCTGGGGCTGTTCATCGTCTGGCACATCCTCGACCTCACCACGCTCACGGTGAACCCGGTCGCCGAGCACGGGCACGTGTACCAGAACGTGGTGGGCACCTTCGGCCGCTGGTACAGCGACGTGATCTACATCGTCGCGATGCTGGCCCTGGGCTTCCACATCCGGCACGGGTTCTGGAGCGCCGCGCAGACCCTCGGCGCCAACAACGCCCGCCGGGACCGGGTTCTGAAGCTGACGGCCAACACCTTGGCGTTGGTGTTGACCGCCGGCTTCCTGTCCGTCCCCGTGGCCGTAATGTTCGGAGTGGTGAAATGAGCTACCTGGAGTACACCCTCGGCGAGCCGGTCGCCGACACCAAGGCCCCCGCCGGGCCGATCGAACAGCGCTGGGACCAGCGGCGGTTCGACGCCAAGCTGGTCAACCCGGCCAACCGGCGCAAGCACACCGTGATCGTGGTCGGCACCGGCCTGGCCGGCGGCGCGGCCGGCGCCACCCTCGCCGAACAGGGCTACCACGTCGTCCAGTTCTGCTTCCAGGACTCCCCGCGGCGCGCCCACTCGATCGCCGCCCAGGGCGGCATCAACGCGGCCAAGAACTACCGCAACGACGGCGACTCGATCCGCCGGCTGTTCTACGACACCGTCAAGGGCGGCGACTTCCGCGCCCGCGAGTCCAACGTGCACCGGCTCGCCCAGGTGTCGGTGGAGATCATCGACCAGTGCGTGGCCCAGGGCGTGCCCTTCGCCCGCGAGTACGGCGGCCTGCTGGACACCCGCTCCTTCGGCGGCGTGCAGGTCTCCCGGACCTTCTACGCCCGTGGCCAGACGGGTCAGCAGCTGATGCTCGGCGCCTACCAGGCGCTGTCCCGGCAGATCGCCGCCGGGAACGTGGAGCTCCACCCGCGCACCGAGATGCTCGACCTGCTGGTGGTCGACGGCCGGGCCCGCGGCATCGTCGCCCGCGACCTCGTCACCGGCGAGATCCGCAGCTACACCGCGGACGCCGTGGTGCTCGCCACCGGCGGCTACGGCAACGTCTTCTACCTCTCCACCAACGCCAAGAACTCCAACACCACCGCGATCTGGCGCGCCCACCGGCGCGGCGCCTACTTCGCCAACCCGTGCTTCACCCAGATCCACCCGACCTGCATCCCGCGCTCCGGCGACCACCAGTCCAAGCTCACCCTGATGAGCGAGTCGCTGCGCAACGACGGCCGGATCTGGGTGCCCAAGGCCAAGGGCGACAACCGCCCGCCCGGGCAGATCCCGGAGGAGGAGCGGGACTACTACCTGGAGCGGATCTACCCCGCCTTCGGCAACCTGGTGCCGCGCGACATCGCCTCCCGGGCCGCCAAGAACGTCTGCGACGAAGGCCGCGGCGTCGGCCCCGGCGGGCAGGGCGTGTACCTGGACTTCGCGGACGCCATCCGCCGGATGGGCCGGGACGCGGTGGAGGCCAAGTACGGCAACCTCTTCGAGATGTACGAGCGGATCACTGCCGAGGACCCGTACCGGGTGCCGATGCGGATCTACCCGGCGATCCACTACACGATGGGCGGGCTCTGGGTCGACTACGACCTGCAGACCAGCATCCCGGGCCTGTTCGCGGTCGGCGAGGCCAACTTCTCCGACCACGGCGCCAACCGGCTCGGCGCCAGTGCGCTGATGCAGGGCCTCGCCGACGGCTACTTCGTGCTGCCGCCCACCCTCAACGACTACCTGGCCCGAAACCCGCTCGCCGCCGTGCCCGCCGACCACCCGGTGCTCACCGAGGTCGAGGCGGAGGTCGAGGACCGGCTCAACCTGATCCTCTCCGTCAACGGCGACCGCACCCCGGACTCCTTCCACCGCGAACTCGGCGAACTGCTCTGGAACGAGTGCGGGATGGCCCGCGACGAGGCCGGGCTGAAGCGGGCGCTGGAGCGGATCCCGCAGCTGCGGGAGGAGTTCTGGCGCCGGATCAAGGTGCCCGGCACCGGGCAGGAGCTCAACCAGTCGCTGGAGAAGGCCAACCGGCTGGTCGACTACTTCGAGCTGGCCGAGCTGATGTGCCTGGACGCGCTGCACCGGGCCGAGTCCTGCGGCGGCCACTTCCGCACCGAGAGCCAGACCCCCGAGGGCGAGGCCGCCCGGCGCGACGAGGAGTTCACCTACGCCGCCGCCTGGGAGTTCACCGGCACCGGCGAGGCACCCGTCCTCCACCGCGAGGCCCTCGACTTCGAGCACGTCCACCCCACCCAGCGGAGCTACGCATGAACCTCACCCTGCGCATCTGGCGCCAGGCGGGCCCGGACGCACCCGGGTCGATGACCACCTACCAGGTCAGCGGGATCAGCCCGGACATGTCCTTCCTGGAGATGCTCGACACCCTCAACGAGGAGCTGATCACCCGCGGCGACCTGCCGGTCGCCTTCGACCACGACTGCCGCGAGGGCATCTGCGGCGCCTGCGGCATGGTCATCAACGGCCAGGCGCACGGCCCCGAACGGACCACCACCTGCCAGCTGCACATGCGGCACTTCAAGGACGGCGACACCATCGACGTCGAGCCCTGGCGGGCGGCGGCCTTCCCGGTGGTCAAGGACCTGGTGGTGGACCGCTCGGCCTTCGACCGGATCATCGGCTCCGGCGGCTACGTCACCGCGCCCACCGGCAGCGCCCCCGAGGCGCACGCCACGCCCGTCCCCAAGGAGGCCGCCGACACCGCCTTCGAGCACGCCGAGTGCATCGGCTGCGGCGCCTGCGTGGCTGCCTGCCCGAACGGCTCGGCGATGCTGTTCACCTCCGCCAAGGTGGTGCACCTCAACGTGCTGCCGCAGGGCGCGCCCGAACGCGCCACCCGGGTACGGAACATGGTCTCGGCGATGGACGCCGAGGGCTTCGGCGGCTGCACCAACACCGGCGAGTGCGCCACCGCCTGCCCCAAGGGCATCCCGCTGCCCAGCATCGCCGCGATGAACCGGGAGTTCCTGCGGGCCGCCCGTAGTTGACACCTCCCCATGATCGGTCGGCCCCTCGCACAGGTGCTCGTGCGGGGGGCCGACATCGTCTACCGCGGCGCGTACGGGGGCAGTTCACGCTCCCCGTACGGGTGGTGGATCGCCGACAGCGGTGCTGCGACACGGGAAATCGCGCTACGGTGGACCTCCGCCACGGAAGGACGGCATATGCCCCAGGTTCAGTCCTGCTCCGGCTGCGGCGGGTCCGGGGGGACCCAGAAGACCGAGGCAACGGTCGAACTGGACGAGGAAGGAAGCATGGTGCCCAGGATCCACACCTTCTGGTCGCCCTGCGGTCGGTGCCACGGATCCGGGACGGTGATCGTCGGATGAGGTTGGTCTTCGAATGCGTCGAGTGCGGTGGGCACTACCTGCCGCCGGAGGGCATGGTCTATCCGGACGGGCCGGCGTCGCCGCTCTGGTGCTCCTCCTGCCAGACCGTCAGGCGCACGGCTGGCGAGTCGGAGGATCCGCTGCTCGCCCGGATCGCGCTGGCCGCCGCCCGGGCCGCGCTCGCCCGGCGGGCCGCCGAGGGGGTCGAGCCGGCCGCCGGGCGCGGCGACGTCCGCCCGTCCCGGCCGCCGCTGTCGCGCCGGGCCCGCTCGGGGCCGGGCGGCGTGCGCAGCAAGCTGGGCTGAACCGGGGGGTGGCCCGGCCCGACGGCCGAACGAGGCATCGCCCGATCTTCTGACGAACCGTCAAAGTTCGGTGCAACGGCGCCAAACTTGTGCATGTCTCAAACATGCTGGTTTATTGTCGTACCTCGTTTGCGAGCCTTGGGGGCGCCATGCAGCCGACCGAACCGGCTGGCTCCATCTGGGCCGGACACACCGGCCCCACTCCGTTCATCCCACCGCCACCGCCGCCGCCTCCACCAGCGGCCGCACCGATGCCGCCACCGATGTTCTCACCCACCCGGCGCACCATCCGGGTGGCCGTGACCAAGCGCATCCTCTGGGTCGGGGAAGCGGCGTACCCGCTGGCGACCGTCGCCCGGGCGAGCATCACGATCATCGTGCCGGACAAGTTCGGCGCGATCGGACGTCTCTTCAAGTTCGCGGGGACGGTCCTCACGGCCGCGTTCCTGCTCAATGCTGCCAACAGCGCCGCCGCCGGCGCACTGGGCGGCGGCCAGCCGGGCTCCGACCCGGGGTGGCCCGTGGTGCTGGCGCTGGTCGCCGTGGTGCTCTACTTCGTGTTCGTCACCCTTCCGGTCCTGCGCCAGAACCGCCTGTACGCGCTGACCGTCGACACGGCGGGACCGCCGACCGCGCTGCTGGCCTGGGAATCGCCGGGGCCCGCGTACGAACTGCAGGCCGCCGTCGCGCGGGCGATCGAGAACCCGCAGATCGAGTTCCAGCAGTTCGTCAGCAGCATCATCGTCGACCTGCGGCACTACCAGTTCGGCGACAGCGTCAACATCTACGGCGGCAACGGCAACACGGGAGTCAGCAAATGAGCGGCAGCAGCCCGCAGTTCCACATAGGTGACAGCGTCACCATCCACGGCGGCCACCACAACGTCGGCGTCCAGCACAACAACGGCCAGGCCAGCGAGGCCCTGCCGCCCGAGATCGCCGCGGTGTTCGCCCAGCTCGCCGCCGTGGTGGCCGAGTTGGCGCGCGACTCACGGGTGCACGAGGAGGACCGTCAGAGCCTGACCGAGGCCCTCCCCGTGCTGCGCGACCCTGCCTCCGAGGAGCGGCGCGGCTGGCGCAACACCCTCCTCCTGCTGGCCGGCGTGACGCAGAGCATCGGCGAGGCGGCCGCGCCCGCGCTGGGCCTGGCGAACCAGCTCCTGGCCCTGATCAGCGGCTGACCGACCGGCGCCCGACCGGCCTGACCGGGCCGGTCGGGCGGTGTCCGCGAGGAGGCAGGTCACCAGGTCCTACTCAGAACAACGCTTCCTGGGTGTCCGGCTCCGGCGGACGGACCCGCTCCTCCAGGCCCAGACCCTCGGAGCCGCGGCCGGTGACGGGCGCGAGCGTCCAGCCGGTGAGTCGCCGGGTGTCCAGCAGCAGCGGGCCGGAGCCGTCCGGCTGGTCGAGGAACAGGTGCCGCCCGACCGGCGGGCGCAGCGTGCCCGCGACCACCGCCCCGGCGGCCAGCCCGGTGATCTCGCGGTAGGCCTCCGGGGCGCCCGCGCCCAGGCCGTAGCGCTCGACGTGGTCCACCACCGGGCGGTCGGCGAACAGCTCCAGGGCGTGGCCGTCCAGCAGTCGGTGCGCCCGGGCACGGGCCTCGGTGAGCACGGTACGGCGGTACGGGGCGTCGCCGTGCGCCCACCAGTGGTCGGTCTTCAGCCGGGACTTGAAGCGCTCGCGGGCCATCCCCGAGGCGGCGACGGTGAGTTCGGCGCGGCGGATCGCGGGCAGGCTGCCGCGCGCGGTGAACGCGTAGGCCAGCGCGCCCTGTTCGAGCAGTCGGCTGTCGCCGCGCTGCTCGGCGGTCAGGCCGACCTTCAGCAGGCCCTCCCCGAACCAGGCGAGGTAGAGCAGGTAGGTGCGGCCGTCGTCCAGGATCTGGTCCCGGGCCAGGGCCAGGCCGCGGTCCACGCTCTGGCAGGCCGGGCACTGCGTCGCGCTGCCGCCGGGGTCGATCGCCGCGTGGTGCGGGCAGGGCGTGCGCTCCGTCGCGCCGGCCAGCCAGGCCCCGACGCAGCGGCGCGGGCCGCCGAGCAGCCAGCCGACCTCGGCACCCGGTGCGACGGCGCGCTCGTGCACCCGGGCGCCGCGCACGGCGCCGAGCAGGGCCCGGCCGTCGTGCCAGCTCAGGCCGGTGGAGACCCAGCCGGCGGGCCGGTCCGGGTGCTGCGGTGCGGGGACCGTCACGGGCATCCCTCCCTGGAGGTCTTCGATCCGGTGAGGCTACCCGGCGCCACTGACAGCGGTGACTTCACCCCGGAAATGCTCACCCCCGCCACCGGCTACTGGGCCACCAACGCCATCGGCACCTCGATCCGGTACTACGCCAATGCCAACCGCCACCCGTGGACGCCCTCGCACGACCACCGCCCGGGCCGAAGCCCCGCAGGTCGTAGGCGCTTGGCCGGGTGAGCTGTCCACGTTCTATTGTGGCGGGCGCGGTCGGCGGTGTTGCCGGGAGGTGGCGTGGGCGGCCGGGTCGGTGCGGAGCGCGAAGGGGTGGATGGTGGCGGGGCGGCGGAACAGCGGGGTGCTGGCGGTCTGGGCGGAGGAGCAGCGGCAGCAGCAACGTCGGGAGGAGGCCCGTTGGCGCGCCGAGGCGGCGGAGTTGCGGCGGCACGAGCGTGCGCAGCGCGAGGCGCAGCGGGCGGCCGCCCGTGACGAGCGGGAGGCGCAGCGCGCCTACCAGCAGTCGCGGGAGGCGGAGGCGGCCCGGCAGACGGCCGAACTGGACGCCCGGGTCGAGGAGTTGCGCGGGCTACTGGCGGCCGGGCTGGCCGCGCCGGGGTTCGGGCCGCAGGCGTTGCTGGCGCCGCGTCCGGTGCCGCCGTTCGATCCGGGCCCGCTGGGTGAGCCGGTGCCGATGCCCGACCAGACCTCCGCCGCGTACCACGTGCCGCCGCCGGACGCGGCGCAGGCCCGCAATGCCGGGGTGCGCCGGCAGTACGAGCAGTACGTCGCCCAGGCCCGGGCCCGGTTCGAGCAGGACTGGTACGCCGCGCAGGCGCGGGAGGCGGACCGGCAGCGCCGGCTGGCCGCGTACCACCAGGAGTACCTGGCCTGGGCGGAGCGCTTCCGCCGCGAGGAGGAGGCGCGCGGGGCCGGGACCGAGGAGTTGCTGCGGCGGCTGCGGGCGGGTGAGCCGGAGGCGGTGCAGGAGTACTTCACGGCCGGCCTGTACGCCTCGGCGGCCTGGCCGGAGGGCTTCCCGCACCGGCTGGTGGCGGCCTGGGAGGCGACGAGCCGTCAGCTGGTGGTGAACTGGGAGCTGCCCGGTCCGGACGTGGTGCCGGCCGCCTCCCGGGTGCGCTACGTGAAGGCGGACGACCGCGAGGCCGAGGTGGCCCGCCCGGCGACCGAGCGCAAGGCGCTGTACCGGGAGGTGCTGGCGCAGTCGGCGCTGCGGGTGGCGGTGGAGCTGTTCCGGGCGGACCGGGACGGGATGCTGGACTCGGTGGTGCTGAACGGTTTCGTCCTCGGCATCGACCCGGCGACCGGCCGGGAGGCGGAGCGCTTCCTGTCCACGCTGACCGCGACCCGGGCCGAGTTCGCCGGGCTGACGTTGGACCGGGTGGCGCCGGTGGAGTGCTTCCAGGGCCTGGGCGGCAAGCTGTCCGCCCGCCCGGAGCGGCTGGACGAGGTGAAGCCGGACCGCCTGCCGGAGACGGTCGGCGGCAGTCTGGCCGGGCACGGCGGCGAGGACGAGCCGGACCTGTTCGAGATGGACCCGATCGAGTTCGAGGAGCTGATCGCCGAGCTGTTCCGGCTGCGCGGTTTCCGGGTGATGACCACGGCCCGCAGCGGCGACGTCGGGGTGGACGTGATCGCCGAGGACCTGGACCCGGTGACCGGTGGCAAGATCGTGATCCAGGCCAAGCGCTACAAGAAGACCGTCCCGCCGACGGCCGTGCGCGACCTGGAGTCCACCGTCCGCCACCACGGCGCGATCAAGGGCATCCTGGTCACCACCGCGGGCTTCGGCCGCGGCTCGTACAGCTACATCGAAGGCAAGCCGCTGACCCTGCTGAGCGGCCCGGAGCTGGTCGAGCTGCTGGCCGAGCAGGGGCTGCGCGGCCGCCTCGGCGGCGGGAGCGCCCCGGCCCCGGAGAAGCCCCGGGAGGAGCGGACCGGCGAGGAGCAGGCCGCCGCCGGGAGTACCCTCACGGTCAGCTGGCAGAGCCGCACCGCCGGCGGGGAGGCGGTGGAGCTGGACGTGACCGCCTTCCTCTGCGCCAAGGGCCGGGTGCTGAGCGACGAGCACTTCGTGTTCTTCAACAACCCGCAGGACCCGGACGGCGCCGTCCGGCTGCACCCGACCCGCTCGGTGCCGGGCGAGCCGACCCGGGCGGCCCGGCTGAGCGTGGACCTGCACCGGCTGCCGGCGGCTGTCGACGAGGTGGTGGTCGCCGTCTCGACTGAGGAGGAGGAGCCCCCGGCCCTGCCGCTCGGCTACGTGTACGGGCTCGCCGTCGTCGCCTCGTACGGGCCGGGTGCGGCCGGGCCGGCCAAGTGGCCGGGCGCCAACGGCGGCATCCCGGACTCGGCGATGCTCCTGGGCGCGTTCCGACGGGCCGACGGCGGATGGCAGTTCGCGCCCTCGGGCCGCGCGGTGACGAACGGTCTGGCCGGGCTGGCCACCGCCTTCGGCGTCGCGGTGGAGTAGCCCACCGGGGACTTGGTCCTCAGGGAGAGGCGTCATACCTGAGGAGGAGACGGCCCCCGTCGCACCGCCGGGTCGGCGGGGGTCGGTCGCCTCCTCGGCATACACGTCACATTCGAACGGCTTGGGAGGATGGAACGGTAGGAAGATCCGATTCATCCCCAGGAGTCCACGTGACGTTCCCCGCAACCGCAGTCCTCACCGGCCGGGCGGCCGCCCGCGCCACCGGCCTGAACAAGGTCTACGGGGAGGGGGAGACCCGCGTCGTCGCCCTCGACAACGTCAGCGTCGTGTTCCCCCAGGGCGAGTTCACCGCCATCATGGGCCCCTCCGGCTCCGGCAAGTCCACCCTGATGCACTGCATGGCCGGCCTCGACACCGTCTCCTCCGGCTCCACCACCATCGGCGACACCGAACTCGTCGGCCTCAAGGACAAGCAGCTCACCCAGCTGCGCCGCGACCACATCGGCTTCATCTTCCAGGCCTTCAACCTCCTCCCCACCCTGACCGCCCTGGAGAACATCACCCTCCCGATGGACATCGCCGGCCGCAAGGTCGACAAGCCCTGGCTCGACCGCGTCGTCGACACCGTCGGCCTGTCCGGCCGCCTCAGCCACCGTCCCTCCCAGCTCTCCGGCGGCCAGCAGCAGCGCGTCGCCTGCGCCCGCGCCCTCGCCGGGAAGCCCGACATCATCTTCGCCGACGAACCCACCGGCAACCTCGACTCCCGCTCCGGCGCCGAGATCCTCTCCTTCCTGCGCAACTCCGTACGCGAACTCGGCCAGACCGTCGTCATGGTCACCCACGACCCCGTCGCCGCCTCCTACGCCGACCGCGTCGTCTTCCTCGCCGACGGCCGGATCGTCGACGAACTGCACACCCCCACCGCCGACACCGTCCTGGACCGCATGCGCCGCTTCGACGCCAAGGGCCGCACCAGCTGACACGGCGGCAGCCCAGCAGCCCCGGAACCCCGAAGCCACCCGTCCCACGAGCAACCCCAGGACTGACACCTCCTCATGTTCCGCACCGCACTACGCAACGTGCTGGCCCACAAGGGCCGACTGTTGATGACGACGCTCGCCGTCATGCTCGGCACCGCCTTCGTGGCAGGCACGCTCGTCTTCACCGACACGCTCGGCAGCGCGCTCAGGTCCCAGAACTCCAAGAGCTACACCGACATCGCCGTCACGGTCAGCGACCGGGAGGCTGTCCTCCGCGGCTACGACCACGGCAGCAAGGCCCACACCGGCCCGACCCTCACCGAGGACACCCGCAAGGCCGTCGCGGCGCTGCCCGGCGTGGCCGACGTGCGCGGGGTGGTCAGCGGCTTCGCCGGCATCGCCGACAAGAAGGGCGCGCTGATCGGCAACGGCTTCTCCACCACCGGCACCAACTACGTGCCGGGCGCCGACGGCACCGACCCGCGCTACCCGCTGGTCGAGGGGCGCGGCCCGAAGAACGCCGGCGAGATCGCACTGGACGCCAGGACCGCCGAGAAGGGCGGCTACAAGGTCGGCGACACCGTCCGGGTGGCCGTCAACGGCCCGGTGATGGAGCTCAAGCTCACCGGCACCCTGCGCACCAACGACCCGCGTGTGGTGGCCGGCGGCTCGCTGGCCGCGTTCGACAGCGCCACCGCCCAGCAGCTCTACCTGAGCCAGGGCCGCTTCGGCGAGCTGGATGTCAAGGCCAAGCCGGGCACCGACGACTCCGCGCTGCTCGCCGCCGTCAAGCAGACCGTCCCGCACGGCAACAACCTCGACACCAGGACCGGCCGCGAACTGGCCGACGAGCAGGACCGGATGATCCAGCAGGGCACCAAGGGCATGAGCACCGCCCTGCTGGTCTTCGCGGGCATCGCGCTCTTCGTCGGCATCTTCATCATCGCCAACACCTTCACCATGCTGGTCGCCCAGCGCACCAAGGAACTGGCCCTGCTGCGCGCCATCGGCGCCAGCCGCAAGCAGATCACCCGCTCCGTCAAGATCGAGGCGGCGCTGGTCGGCCTGACCGCGTCGGTGGCCGGTCTGGTGGCCGGCATCGGCATCGCCGCCGGGCTCCAGGCACTGCTGAACGGCCCGCTGGAGGCCAACCTGCCGGACGGCCCGCTGGTGATCGCCCCGAGCACCGTCATCGCCGCGCTCGCGGTCGGCGTGCTGGTGACCCTGGTCGCCGCCTGGCTCCCGGCCCGCCGCGCCTCCCGGGTCGCCCCGGTGGCGGCGATGAGCTCGGCCGAGCAGCCCGCCACCCAGAAGAGCCTGGTGGTCCGCAACACCATCGGCCTGGTGTTCGCCCTGGCCGGCGCGGCCGGGCTGGCCGCGGGTGCTTCGAGCAAGGAGGTCAAGCTGGTCGGGGCCGGCGCGGGCGCGCTGCTGATCGGCGTGTTCGTGCTGACCCCGCTGCTGTCGCGGCCGCTGATCGCACTGTTCGCCCCGCTGCTGCGCGGGCTGTACGGCACCCCGGGCCGGCTGGCCAAGGAGAACGCGATCCGCAACCCGCGCCGCACCGCCGCCACCGCCTCGGCGCTGACCATCGGCGTCACCCTGATCACCGCGCTGACCGTGGTCGGCGCCTCGGTGAACAAGGCCGTGGACAAGGCGACCGCGAGCGACCTCAAGGCCGACTTCACGGTCACCATGCAGAACTACTCGATGCTCTCCCCCGAGGTCGCCGCCCAGATCGCCAAGGCGCCCGGCGTCAGCGCGATGAGCGTGGAGCGCACCGTCCCGGTGACGACCGGCGGGAACAGCGCGAACGGTTCGCACGGCGCGGACGGCTCGGACGGCTCGGACGGCCCGGATGGCTCGGACACCGAGTGGCTGACGGCGGTGGACGCCGCGACCATCGACCAGCTGGCCACCGTCAAGGTCAAGGAGGGCGCCGCGGACGCCCTCAAGCAGGGCAAGCTGCTGGTCAGTTCCGGCTCCTCCGGGCGCTCCCGCTACAAGGTCGGCGACACGCTCGCCGTCACCTACCCGGACGGCACCAAGGGCTCGCTGACCGTCGGCGGCGTGCTGGAGTCCAGCACCTCGCTCGCCGGGATCGTCGCCCCCGACGCCGTGGTCGGCCCGCACGCGGTACCCGGCACCGGTCCGAACCGGGTCCTGGTGAAGGGCACCGACGGCCCGACCGAGAAGCTGAAGCAGGCGCTGCGCGACGCGACCGGCGGCAACCCGCTGATCGCCGTCAAGGGCGAGAAGGACATCAAGGCGGAGAACCGCCAGATCGTCACCAGCATCCTGAACATGATGTACGGGCTGCTCGGGATGTCCGTGGTGATCGCGGTGCTCGGCGTCGTCAACACCATGGCGATGTCGGTCTTCGAGCGCCGCCGGGAGATCGGCATGCTGCGGGCGATCGGCCTGGACCGGCTCGGTATCCGCCGGATGGTCCGACTGGAGTCGCTGCTGATCGCGCTGTTCGGCGGGCTGGTCGGCGTCGTCCTCGGCATCGTGGTCGCCTGGGCGGGCCTGCGCACCCTGGCGGACACCTTCAAGGGCATCACCACCGAGGTACCGCCGCTGCAGGTCCTCGGCTTCCTGCTGGCGGCCGCCGTGGTCGGCCTGCTGGCCGCTCTCTGGCCGGCCCACCGGGCGGCGAAGCTGGACATCCTGGGCGCGATCAAGAGCGAGTAGCCTCCCAGGTCATGAAGAGGAGCCCTCGGACGAGCCGTCCGAGGGCTCCTTTCGCGTCACGGGCCGGTGAACACCACGCTGCCCGTGTGGTTCCATCCGGTCCCGGCATACTCGGGGCGCGGGCCGGGCACACCGAGCACGCCGCGAAGGGGGCGGGTCATGGACGTACGTCGGATATCGGGCGTGGACGCGAAAGGTCGTCAGCACGTCGTGCGGATCGCCCAGGGCCGTGACGAGGTCCAGCGGGTGGAGTGCGACAGCTGCGGCCACCGCGAGCGGGCCGAGTTGTTCGCTCGCCAGAAGGCCCAGGAGCACCTGTGGGGCACGCACCACGTGCAGAACTCCGACGCGCAGGGCTCCGGCCCGCGTGGCTCCCGCTCGCGTGGCTTCGACGAGGAGTACGGGCCCCTCGGCATTGCCCGCTGGGTCGTCGCGGGGACGCTCGGGCTCGTCCTGTTGATCGTCCTGCTCTCCCGCTGCGGCCGTTGACGGGCGGTGCCCGGGCCGCGCACACGACACCGCCCCGCCACGGCAGGACGGCCGTGGCGGGGCGGTGCGTTGTGGTGCGTGGTGGTGAACTGCCGGATCAGGCGGCCGGCTTGGCCGTGACGGGCTGGGCGGGCTTGGTCTTGCTGCCCCCGCCGAGGATGTTGAAGAAGACGGCCAGGGTGGGGACCAGGTAGAGCAGCCAGACCACCAGCTGCAGCACGGTCGGGTCCGGCTGGAAGTTGAACACGCCCTTCAGCAGGGTGCCGTACCAGCTGTCCTTGGGGATGGTGCTGGAGATGTCGAAGGCCAGGCTGTGCAGGCCGGGCAGCCAGCCGGCCTCCTGCAGGTCGTGCACGCCGTAGGCGAGCACGCCGGCCGCGACCACGACCAGCATCGCACCGGTCCAGGTGAAGAACTTCGCCAGGTTGATCTTCAGCGCGCCGCGGTAGAACAGCCAGCCGAGCATCACCGAGGTGAGCAGGCCGAGCGCGGCGCCGGCCAGCGGGTTCCAGCCGTCGTCGGTGGCCTGCACCGCCGACCAGATGAACAGCGCGGTCTCCAGGCCCTCGCGGCCGACCGCCAGGAAGGAGGTGACCACCAGGGCCGTCGTGCCCATCGCGATCGCCGCGTCCAGCTTGCCGTGCAGCTCGGTCTTCAGGTGCCGGGCGGTGCGCCGCATCCAGAACACCATCCAGGTCACCAGCCCGACCGAGATGATCGACAGCGAACCGCCGAGCGCCTCCTGGGCCTCGAAGGTCAGCTGCGAGGAGCCGAACTGCAGCACCGCGCCGAAGACCATCGAGAGCACCACGGCCGAGCCGACGCCGAGCCACACCGGCGGCAGCTTGTCCCGGCGGTCGGTCTTGACCAGGTAGGCGATCAGGATGCAGACGACCAGGCTGGCTTCGAGGCCTTCGCGCAGGCCGATCAGGTAGTTGCCGAACACGGCTGACTCCTCAGGGTGGTAGGGGCGGGTGACATCAGCCGAACAGGGCCTGGCCCCACCACTCCCCCGGCTTGCGCACGCCCGCCGGGCAGGCGAAGTGGGCGGAGCCGACGTGCTGGATGTACTCGTTGAGCTTGTCCGAGCCCGCGAGCCGCTGCTGCAGCGGCACGAAGGCCTTGCGGGTGTCCCGCTGGTAGGCGAGGAAGAACAGCCCGGCGTCCAGACGGCCGAGGCCGTCGGTGCCGTCGGTGAAGGAGAAGCCGCGGCGCAGGATCATCAGGCCGTTGTTGGCGTCCGGGTGGGCCAGGGCGACGTGCGAGGTCGCGGGCATCGCCTTGAGGTCGGGGGCGTCGTGCTCCTTGGCCCTGCCGTAGGGGGCGCCCTCGCCCTTGGTGCGGCCGAAGGTGTCCTCCTGCTCCTTGAGCGAGGTGCGGTCCCAGGTCTCGATGTGCATCCGGATCCGCCTGGCGACCAGGTAGGAGCCGCCGGTCATCCACTCCGGGCCGTCGCCGGGGGCGGCCCAGACGTGCTCGGAGAGCTTCGCGGTTTCGGTGCCCGCGATGTTGTGGGTGCCGTCCTTGAACCCCATCAGGTTGCGCGGGGTCTGCGCGTCCGGGGTGGTGGAGGAGGTCTTGCCGAAGCCCAGCTGGGACCAGCGGATGCTGACGGTGCCCATACCGATCCGGGCGAGGTTGCGGATCGCGTGCACGGCGACCTGCGGGTCGTCGGCGCAGGCCTGGACGCAGATGTCGCCGCCGCTGCGCAGCGGGTCGAGCTTGTCGCCCTTGAAGTTCGGCAGGTCGATCAGGGCCTCGGGACGCTGGGCCTTGAGGCCGAAGCGGTCGGTGCCGTCCTTCTCGAACAGGCTGGGCCCGAAGCCGACGGTGAGGGTGAGCCGGGAGGCGGGCAGGCCCATGGCCTCGCCGGTGTCGTCCGGCGGCGCCTCGGGCAGGCCGCTCGCCGCGCCGGTCCCGACCTCGCGGCCGCCGGTCATCGCGGCGGCCGCCTTGGTCCACTCCTTGAGCAGCTTGACCAGGGATTCCCGGGTGGCCGTCGCGGAGACGTCGAAGGCCGCGAAGTGCAGCCGGTCCTGGACCGGGGTGGCGATGCCCGACTGGTGGTCGCCGTAGAACGGCACCTCGGCGCCGGTGGCCCCGCCCGGCGCGGGGGCCGGGTCGTCGTCCTGGCGGCCGGCGGCGGCGACCGAGCCTACGGCGGCGGCGCCGAGCGCGACGCCCGCGCCGGCCCAGCCGATGACGGCGCGTCGGCTGACCGCGCCCCGGTTGTCGGTGGTGGCAGCGGCCGGCGTGCCGTACTGCTTCTCGTTCTCGGCGTCCATCGGCGGGCTGGCCCTTCTCACTCTTGCTGAACTGCGTTGTCGCTGGATCACCGGGGCCACGGCCCCGGCGCGGGGGAACTGCTACCGCTGACCGGTCACTTGACGACCACGGCGGCGGCCAGCTTCGACAGCGGCTCGCCCAGCGAGTTGACCGCGTCGGAGAAGGTCTTGCGCTCGGCGTCGGTGACCTTGTCGTAGGGGGTGAAGGTGCCGTCGGCCTGCTTGTACTTGGCGAGCAGGGCGTTGATGGCGGCGAACTCGGAGTCGAGGGTCTTGGCCAGCTCCGGGTCCTTCTCGGCGGCGACCGGCTTCAGCAGCTCGTAGGCCTTCTGGGCGCCCTCGACGTTGGCGTGGAAGTCGGCCAGGTCGGTGTGGCTGTAGCGGTCCTCCTCGCCGGTGATCTTGTTGGTGGCGACCTCGTCCAGCAGCTCCTTGGCGCCGTTGGCCATGCTGGTCGCGGTGATCTCGGCGGAGGGGATCTTCTTCTGCCAGTCCTTGAGGTCGTCGACCAGCTGGTCGGCGAGCTTCTTCTCGTCGTCGCCGATCCTGGCGTCGGCCCACAGGGCCTTCTCCAGCCGGTGCCAGCCGGTCCACTGCTGGCCCTGCTCCAGCTTGTCCTCGCGGGTGTCGGTCTTGGGGTCGACGTCCCCGAAGCTCTCGGCGACCGGCTCGGTGCGCTCCCAGCCGGTGCGCGAGGGCGCGTACAGCGACTTGACCTTCTCCAGGTCGCCGGCCTTGATCGCGTCGGCGAAGGCCTGGACGGCCGGGACGGTGGCGTCGGCCTGCTCCTGGGCGTACGTGTGGTAGGCGTCGACGGCGGCGGCCAGGCGCGGGTCCGCCGGGGCGGAGCTGCCGCCCTCGCCGGTCACGGTGATCTTCTGCCGGATGCCGTCGCCGACCATGCCGGGCTTGCAGGCGACCTCGTAGGAGCCGGCCTTGATCTCGGCGTTGATGGTGGCCTTGGTGCCGGGGCCGATGTTCTCGCGCTCGGTGACGATCTTGTCGCCGGCGGCGTAGACGTAGACCTCGGTGGTCTTGGAGCCCTTGTTGCTGATGTCCAGGACCACGTGGCCGGCCGGGAAGCTGGTCCTGGAGACCTCGCAGGCGGTGTCGGTGGCGTTCACCTTGACCGCGTCCGCACCGCCCGCCTTGTCGTCCTTCTTCGACGCGCAGCCGGCCAGGGCGGCGGTCGCCACGGCGAGGGTGAGCAGCGCGGCTGCGGTGGAACGGCGGCGGGCGGGCATGGGGGCTCCAACGGAAAAGGGCATGGGGGTGCCAAGGCCGGGTAAAGCGCCGACCAGGCCGGCGCCTCCTTTTTAGCTAAGGCATACCTTACGTAAGAAGTCTTTACCGTTGATACCCGCCCCCTCGAACCCCGCTCGAAGCGTTACCTCCCCGGGGTGCGGCGGGCGGCGGCGCGGGCCGTCCAGCGGCCCTCGTGACGGGAGATCCGGATCGGGTGGGCCGTCGAAGGACGCGCTCATGTTCCAGATCTCCGATCGAGGTGCCGGGCAGGTACGGGCGGGGGCGCCGCACCGGACGGGCCGGCGCCGACCGTCCGTGTGCACCGTACCGCCGTCGGCCGGACCGGACCCCGGCCGTCCGAGCCGTGGACGCGCCAGAACCCCCTTGCGCGAGGGGAGTTGGGAGGAGGATTGTGCTTTTCCTTGGGGGAGGAAGGAAAGACTCGATGACCACGGACGACTCGATGACCACGGACACCGACCGGGCGGCCACCACGCTGCACGGGCTGTTCGAGCACCAGGCGCGCCGGGCGCCGGAGGCGGTGGCGGTGCGCTGCGGCGACGCCGAGCTGACGTACGGGGAGCTGGACGCGCGGGCCGGGCGGCTGGCCGCCCACCTGGCACGGAGCGGGCTGGCCCCGGGCGGCCGGGCGGCGGTCGCGCTGGGCCGGGGCACCGAGGTGTACGTCGCGATGCTGGCGGTGCTGAAGGCGGGCGCCGCGTTCGTTCCGCTGGAGCCGACCGCGCCCGACGCGCTGCTGCGGCACGTGCTGGCCGACGCCGCGCCCGAGTTGGTGCTGACCGAGGAGCGGCACCGGGTCCGGCTGGCGGACGCGGGCGGGGCGCAGCCGGTCTGCGTCGACACCCTCGCGTTACCGGACGGGGAGTTCCAGTGTCCCGAGGTCGCCCCTGGCGACCTCGCCTGCGTCTTCTACACCTCCGGCTCCACCGGCCTGCCCACCGGCGCGTTGGTCGAGCACCGCAACCTGCTGGCCGCGTACGCGGGTTGGCGCGAGGTGTACGGGCTCACGCCCGAGGACCGGATCCTGCAGACGGCGAGCCTGGAGTTCGACGTCTTCACCGCCGACTGGGTCCGCGCACTGGGCACCGGCGCGACCCTGGTGGTCGCCCCGTTCAACCTGACCCTCGACCGCACCGCCGACCTCGCCGCCCTGCCCGCCCTGGTGACGGAGGAGCGGATCACCGCCATGGAGCTGAACGTCCGCACCGCCCGCCGCCTCACCGCCCTGCTGAGCGCGACCGGCGGCTCGCTGCCCGGGGTGCGGCTGCTCACCGTGGGCGCCGAGAAGTGGTACCTGGACGAGCAGTTGGGCCTGCAGCGGCTGCTCGGCGACGGCACCCGGGTGCTGAACGTCTACGGCCTGGCCGAGGCCACCGTGGACAGCACCTACTTCGACGTCCGGGGCGCGGCCGCCGCCGAGGGCGCCGAGCGGGTCTCACTGGTCGGCCGCCCCTTCCCCGGCACCCGGATATACGTGCTGGGGCCGCACGCCACCCCGGTGGCGCCCGGCCGGGTCGGCGAGATCGCGATCGCGGGCTCCGGTCTGGGCCGCGGCTACCTCAACCGGCCGGCGGACACCGCCCGCCGCTTCGTCCGGGCGGACTACGACCCGGACGGGCGGGTGCTGCTGACCGGGGACCTCGGGCTGCTCCGGGCGGACGGCGTGCTGGAGTTCGTCGGCCGGGCGTCGACCGTGGTCGGGCGGCTCGGCGCGGAGCGGGCGACCTCGGTGGCCACCCGGGTCAAGGCGGCCGCCCGCGCGGAGGGCGCGCTGCGGGCGCACCCGGCGGTGCAGGAGGCGGCCGTCGTCGAGGTGGAGCCGTCGCCCGGGCAGCGGCTGATGGTCGGCTACGCGGTGCCCGTGCAGGGGCCGCCGGACGCGGTGGACGGTTGGTCACTCACCCAGTACCTGCTGACGGAGCTCAGGGGCTACTCGACACCCGCCGCCGTGATAACCGTCCCTGAGCTGCCGCGCACCCGGGCCGGGAAGCTGGACCGCACCAAGCTGCCGCTGCCGGCCCCACCGAAGCACACCGCGCCACGGTCGGCCAAGGCGGGCGGTAGCAGGAAGGGCGGCGGCAAGGCCGGGGGCGGGGCGAACAACACGACCGAGGTGACGGGCTGCCTGGCGCTCTTCATCACGGTGGTCACCACCATCCTCACCCGGGCCCTCACCGACAACTTCTTCCCCGGTTCGACGGACCTCTCGGCGGTGCCCCCCGAGTACCACTTCTGGTTCGGACTGCTCTACTTCTGCGAATGCGCCGCCTTCGGCACCGGGTTGGCGTTCCTCTTCCTCGGCCTGCCCGCGGTGCTGCGGCAGGGCCGCTCGCTCCGGCTGTCGCTGCTCACCCACTTCTCGGTGTTCTGGCTGCTCGCCTCCTGGTGGCCGCAGGACAACCTCTACCGGCTGGCCAAGCCCACGGACTGGCCGCGCCAGACCGCACTGGTCTACGTCTTCAACATCCCGCTGATGCTGGCCGCGGTCGTGGTCGTGATCTTCCTGCTGCAGAAGCCGAAGACCACCAAGAAGTAGCCAGGCTTCAGCGCAGCGCTTCGAACATCCCGGTCAGCGCGTGGTTGGCGGCCGTGAGCAGCGCCTGCGCGGCGTCCATCGCCTCGGCGTCCGGCCCGGCCAGGGCGAGGCCGACGGCGGGCTCCGGGTCGTGGCCCGCCGTCGGGATCAGCGGCAGCAGGGTGACGCCGAGCCGGGCGCAGCGCGGGCGCAGCCGGTCGAGGTGGTCGTACAGCGCCTCGGGGGCGAGCCGGGCGCCGAGCGGCATGGCGTCCAGGGTGCGGACCAGGTGGCCGGGGCCGCGCACCCGGTCGAGGCGTTCGCGCAGCATGAAGGCGATGGCGGGGCCGGTGAGCCGCAGGTTGATCTCGGTGGGGGCGAGCCGGCGCTGCCGGTCGGTGACGAAGTCGACGTCGTACCAGCCTCGGTAGCCGTCGGCGGCCAGCCGCTCCCCCACCGCGAGGGCGAAGCCGCGGGCCGTCTCGGCGGCGGCCCGCGGCACCGCGCCGGGGCCGACGGTGGCGCCCTGGTAGCGGGTGCCGGCCACCTCCATGGCGCCCGCGCCGACCGGGTGGACGGTGCCGTCCGGGCCGATCACGGCGTCGTAGGTGAGGTCGCGCAGCCGGGCGGCCGGGCCCGCGTCGACGTACTCCTCCAACAGCAACTCACCGTGGGGCGGCAGGATTTCGGAGCGGACCAGGCGGCGCAGCAGGGCGCCTCCGCCGCCGGCGGCGAAGAGCTCGGCGGGTTCGACCACGATCGTGCCGTAGCCGCCGACGCCGTGCGGGCTCTTCAGCACGGTGGTCAGGCCCCGCGCTGCGCGGACGGTCAGCCGACGGGCGGCCCGGCGGCGGCCGCCCGGGCGTTCCTGCGCCGGGACGGTGATCCCGGGGTGCCCGGGCGCGAGGGCGGCGAACAGCTCGTGGGCGGCGGCCTTGGACTCGTACCGGCGGACGGCGGCCAGCTCGGACCCCTCGCCCTGCGCGACCGTCCGGCCCCAACTGACCACCGGGTGACCGGAGTCGGCGATCCGCGCGACCAGGGCGGGCCGGTCGCCGAGCGCCTCGGCCACCGTCCGGCCGACCGCCACCCCGCTGTGCAGTTCGACCGGACCCCAGGCCAACTCCCGGGCCAGCCAGTCGATCCACTCCCGGTCCACCTCGGCGGGCAGCACCAGCAGCGCCGGCTCCGGGCTGTAGCAGGCGGCCAGGCAGGCGTAGTGGTGCGCCTGCCGCAGCCGCCGGGCGCGCTGGGCCGCGTCCATGCCGGGCGCGAAGAACTGCGCGTTGAAGTCCGCGACGTTGCCGATGTGGACCGCCGCCCGCGCGCCGGTCCAGGCCCCCACCCATCCGTCCATGGGGTGAGAGCTTAGGGCCTCAGAGTGCCAACAGCCCCGCGTCGGTGGGCCGCAGACCGCACCCGTCGAGGCAGAAGGCACGCAGGTGCGGCTCGAAGTCGACGTGCAGCCAGGCGCAGCCCGCCGCGCGGGCGCCGTCGGCGGCCTCGGCCACCAGGCGGGTGGCGACGCCCTGCCGCTGGGCCTGCGGTGCGACGACGGTGTCCAGCAGGAAGGCGTGGTCGCTGCCGTCCCAGGCGAGGTTGACGAAACCGACCAGGGCCGCGTCGGCGGCCCGGCGGGCGGTGACCCAGCCGAGGCTGTGCCGCTCCAACCGGGCCAGCCAGCCGCCGGGTTGGACGGGGTGGCCGAAGCCCTCGGCGTGCAGGGTGTCGAGTTCGAGGTCGGTGAGGGCGCCGCGCCACTGGTAGTCGGTCGCCGGGTGGTCGATCGTCACGACGGCAGCGTAGACCGCTTGTTAACTTTCGATCATTTTTGATTTGGCCAGGACACAACTTGGCAAAGTTATGACCTTTCCTCTAGCTCAACCTGACTGATCGTCGTCAATCTCTGTCGCAGCTCTTTTCCCTGCAGCTACCCCCACTGGAGTCAGAGTGAGCCCCACCTCCTCCTCCGGCCGTGCCCGCACGGCCGGAGCCGCCTCGCTCAACGCCGCCCGCGACCTGTACGGCGCCGGCAGCGCCGAGTACGGCGCGGTCGCCGCGGCCTGGAGCGCGGTCAACGTCAACTGAGGCCCCGCACTCAGCTGTCGAACCCCACGTGGACGTGGTCGTGGTGGGTGTCGTCGGTGAAGAACTGGTTGCCGACCCCCTCGATCGCCACCGGCCCGCCCACGTTGTACGAACCGGCGGCGGCCGCGTCCCGCATGAAGGACTCGACCAGCTGCCGGGGCGTGGCCGGGTCCACCACCGCCCGGCCGTCGATCCGCCACACGTCGAAGGCCCGGCCCAGCGGATGGTCGCTGGGCCGGGTCGTCCCGAAGACGTCCAGCGGATGGCCGCTGCGCACCACGCTCACCGAGAGCGAGTACGGGCCGGCCAGCCGCAGCATCGCCGCCGGCACGCTGTCGTGGACGGCGCCGCTGCGCAGGTCGGCCGCCGCCGCGGGCGGCAGCTCGATCCTCGGCTCGGCGAGCACCCTGGCCACCGCCGGGGCGGGCGAGGCGGCCGCCGGGCCCGGCTCCCCCGGGTGCAGCGCGGTGACGGCCCAGCGCGGCTCGGCCCGGCTCAGCCGCACGTCCACGGTGGTGCCGCCCCCGACCACCGAACCGTCGGCGTCCCTGGTCCACTGGCGGCAGACCACCAGCACGCTCGCCGAGTCGGCCAGGATCCCGCCGTACTGGGCGTCGATCACCTCCAGGCCCGCCTCGGTCGCCGCCGGGGCGAGCGGCCCGGCCTGGTCCGCCAGCCCGGGCGGCAGCCCCAGCGCCGCCACCCGGGCCCGGGCCGCCTCCGTGCCCCGCCCTCCGGGCGGCCAGGCCCCGAGCGCGGCCACCAGCTCGACGGCTCGGCGCTTGACGTCGGGCTGGATCTCGCCGGGGCCGGGCTGCCAGAGCGGCGGGTTGGGCAGCAGGGTCGGCGTCGGCGTCCCGGCCACGCTCGGCGTGGGCGCCTTCGTCGCCGCCGTACCCGAACTCGTCGCCGGAGCCTGCGGTTCGGCGCCGCTCGCACACCCCGCCGCACCCAGCAGCACCGCCGCCGCACCCGCCCGCAGCACCTCGCGCCGCCCAGTGCCCCGGCCACCGTCTCCGCACGTCATGCGGTCAGTATGCGACCGGAGGCCTGGCCGGGGGTGCCGACATCAGCCCAGACGGCGGATCGGCTCACCCGCGAGGAACGCCGCGATGTCCTCCACCGCCTCGCCGTAGTACCGCCGGTAGTTGTCCCGCGAGACGTACCCCAGGTGCGGGGTGGCGAGCAGGCGGGGCGCGGTGCGCAGCGGGTGGTGGGCGGGCAGCGGCTCGATGTCGAAGACGTCCACCGCGGCGCCCGCGATCCGGCCCTCGGTGAGCGCGGCGAGCAGCGCGTCCTGGTCGACGATCGCCGCTCGGGAGGTGTTGACCAGGTAGGCCTCGGGCTTCATCAGGGCGAGTTCGGCGGCGCCGATCAGCGCCCGGGTGCCCTCGTTCGAGGCGAGGTGGAGGGAGACGAAGTCGCTCTCGCGCAGCAGCTGTTCCTTGTCGGCCGCCCGGCGCACGCCGGCCTCGGCCGCCCGCTGGTCCGTCAGGGTCCGGCTCCAGGCGACGACGTCCATCCCGAAGGCCAGCCCGACCTTGGCCACCAGCGCGCCGATCCGCCCGAGGCCGAGCACCCCGAGCACCCGTCCGTGCAGGTCGGCGCCGACGGTGCTCTGCCAGGGTCCGGCTTCGCGCAGCGCGGTGTTCTCCTGGACGATGCCCCGGGCCAGGCCGAGCAGCAGTGCCCAGGTCAGCTCGACCGGCGGGGTTCCGGAGCTGGCGGTGCCGCAGACCGTCACGCCGTGTGCCTCGGCGCCCGCGTAGTCGATCACCGAGTTGCGCATGCCGGAGGCGATCAGCAGCTTGAGCTTCGGCAGCCGGGCGAACAGTGAGGCGGGGAAGGGCACGCGCTCGCGCAGGGTGACGATGATGTCGAAGTCGGCGAGTGCTTCGGCGAGTTCGTCCTCCGAGTCGTGGTGCTCGTGGAACGCCGTCACCTCGACCCGGTCGGCCACCGGGGACCAGTCGACGATGCTGAAGGCGACGTTCTGGAAGTCGTCGAGGACGGCGCAGCGGAGCGTCGGAAGCGTCATGACCTCAGCCTCGCAGACGGCTCCCCTGCTCCGGGGCGCCGGGTCCGGCGGTGGCCTACCGGTCCGCCAGGGCGCGTCGGGGCCATCCCACTCCTACGGGCGCAGCCTAGCGGGCGCCGCCGAACTGCGCCCGGGCCTCGTTCCAACCCACCAGCTCCGCGGGCCGGTTGGTGATGACGCCGTCCACCCCGGCGGCCTCCAACACCTTCCAGCGGGCCGGCTGGTCGACCGTCCAGACGTTGACCGCCACTCCGGCGGCGTGCAGGTCCTTGACCACCTCGGGGCGGGTGGCCAGCGCCTCGTCCGCCGGGTTGTAGGCGCTCAGGCCGAGGTCGCGGGCGATGGCGACCGGGTCCGGGTCGAGGGTGGAGCGCAGCAGGCCGAGCGGCAGTTCGGGGGCCAGCTCGCGGGTGTGGCGCAGCGCCTCCTCCTGGAAGCTCTGGACGAAGACCCGGCCGGTCATGCCGTGCTCGCGCACGACCTGGACGATCCGGGCGACCTCGTCCCTGGTGTGCGGGCCCTTGATCTCCAGCAGCAGCCTGCCGCCCCGGATGCGCAGGTCGTCCAACTGGGCGGCGAGCGTGGGCAGGCGGGTGCCGGCGTAGGAGGGGGCGAACCAGGAGCCGGCGTCCAGCGCGTCGAGCTGGGCGGCGGTCAGATCGCGGACCCGGCCGGTGCCGTCGGTGGTGCGGTTCACGGTGTCGTCGTGCAACACGTACGGGACGCCGTCCCTGCTCGGCTGGACGTCGTCCTCGATCCACTCGGCCCCGCCACGACGGGCCACCTCGTCCGAGACCAGGGTGTTCTCGGGGGCGGCGGAGGCGGCGCCGCGGTGGCCGAAGACGGTCATCGGCGTGCCCGCCGGGCGGATCCAGCGGGCGCCGGGCGTCACGGTGGGCGTCATGGCGGGCGCTCCGGTCACGGAGAGGCCGCCGAGGCCGGCCGCGAGCAGCGCGGCGGCCAGGCCGGCCGGACGGCGACGGCGGTGGCGCTGACTGGATGTCATGTCCGGCACACTACGGGCCGTGAGCGGACCTTCCCCGGCGGAACCGGGAACCGACGGTGATGTTTCGCGGGTGAAGCAGCCATTCGGAGCCAGCGGTGCCGGCGGAGCCTACGGGCCCAGCGGCGCCAACATCGCCTCCGCCGAGGCCGTCCGGGCGTACAGCACCCAGCGCCCCGCACGGTGGGCGCTCACCAGGCGCGCGTCCCGCAGCGCCGTCAGGTACTGCGACACGGCCGAGGGCGACAGCCCCGTCCGCCGGGCCAGCTCGGTGGTCGAGGCCGGGGCGGCGAGCTCGGACAGCAGCAGGGCGCGGGAGCGGCCGAGCACCGCCGCCAGCGCCTCGGTGCCGGGCGCCGGCGCGGCGGCCGCCCAGAGACCGCCGATCCCGCGCGCCGGGTAGGCGAGCTGCGGCGGGTCCTGCCGGCCTGACGAGTCCTGCGAGCCTGACGGGTCCTGTCGGCCGAGGCGGGTGTACAGGCCCGGGCCGGTGAAGGCGGACGGGATCAGCAGCAGGCCCGCTCCGGCCGCGCGCCGGGGCAGCGGACGGGTGCGGTGGCGCAGCCGCAGGGTGTCCTCCGTCCAGCGCAGTTCCGCGTGCAGGTCGTTCAGCACCCGCTCGGCCCCGTACTCGGCAGCCTGCCGGGCCCGGTGCAGCACGTCCGCGTCCAGCACCGCGCGGATCCTCGCCCAGTACGGCGCGAGCGCCAGCTCCCAGTACGCCTCGACCGCCTCGGTCACTCGGGCCAGCCCGGCCGCCGGATCGGCGTGCAGCGCCCGCAGCCGGGGCCCGAGCCGGCCCTGTTCCGCCGCCAGCCGGTCCAGGTCGCGCCGGACCTGCCCGGCGGGGGTGGCCCGGATCGCGGCCAGTTCCTCGGCCAGGGTGGGCGCGGGCCCGGCCGGGGCCGGGTTGATGAAGTCGGGTACGTAGCCGGTCGGCGGGACGAGCTCGGCGAGCAGCCCGGACGCCGGGCCGAGCGCCGCCAGCCGGGGCCGCACCTGCTCCGCCCAGGGCCGGTGGACGGCGTGCGGGAGTCCGGAGCCCAGCAGCCGCAGGCTCGGGCCGACCTCCCACATCGGCGATACCGCGAAGCGCATCCGCGCCAGGTCCCCCGCAGTGAACAGCAGCTCCGCCGCCAACACCCACCCCCGTGGATTCACACATGCTCGAATCAGTGGCGATCAGGCTAGTGCAGTCCCGATCATGACTGGCATGACTTCCGACACCACCGTGACCGCCACCGCCTCCGGCACCTGGACCCTCGGCGACCGCGTCGTCCACCGGATCGGCTTCGGCTCGATGCGCCTGCCGCAGTCCGGCCCCGCGCTCGTGCCCGACGCCGCACCGCGCGACCGCGAGCAGGCCCTGCGGGTGCTGCGCCGCGCGGTCGAGCTCGGCGTCAACCACATCGACACCGCCGCCTTCTACTTCTCCCCGCTGCGCTCCGCCAACGAGCTGATCAACCGGGCGCTCGCGCCCTACTCCGACGACCTCGTGATCGCCACCAAGGTCGGCCCCGCCCGCGGCATCGACGGCGAGTGGGCCGAGCACGCCCGCACCCCCGAGCGGCTGCGCGCCCAGGTCGAGCAGAACCTGCGCCAACTCGGCCGCGACCACCTCGACCTGGTCAATCTGCGCATCCACGGCACCGACTCGGTCGCCGAACGCTTCGGTGCGCTCGCCGAGTTGCGCGAGGCCGGGCTGATCCGCCACCTCGGACTGTCCAACATCCGCCCGCACCAGCTCGCCGAGGCCCAGGCCATCGCCCCCGTGGTCTGCGTCCAGAACCCGTACGGCATCGGCGCCTCGGCCGAACAGGACGCGCTGCTGCGACTCTGCGGCGACCAGGGCATCGCCTTCGTCCCCTTCTACGCCATCGCCGGCACCGGGCGGCAGTACGGCGCCGGCGAGACCGAATCCGCCCAGGTCCAGCAGGTGGCCCGGGCCCGCGGCATCAGCACCGCGCAGGTCCGCCTCGCCTGGACGCTGCACCGCGGCCCGCACGTCCTCGCCATCCCCGGCACCGGCGACGTGGCCCACCTGGAGGACAACATCGCCGCCGGCGCCGTCCAGCTGACCGCCGAGGAACTCGCCCTGCTGGACCAGGCCCACACCGGCTGACCGGAACCGTCACCGCCCCGCGTGCGTCGCTCCGTCACATCACCCATCCCTGAGGAGCCCCGCAGCATGACCGACACCGCCACCCGCTACCTCTACCTCGCCCGCCACGGCGAGGCCGCCTCGGAGGACAGCGACCTCACCGCCGCCGGCCGCCGCCAGGCCATCCTCCTCGGCCGCCGACTGGCCGACCGGCCCATCACCGCGGTGCACCACGGCCCGCTGCCCCGGGCCGCGCAGACCGCACGGCTGATCGGCGAGCAACTGGGCGGCGGGGTGGCGGTGTCGGCCTGCGCGGAGGCGGGGGACTACGTTCCACACCTGCCGCCGCGCGACGAACTGCCCGAGGACAGCGCCGAGTCCCTGATGCGCTTCCTCGCCGGCACCACGGCGGAGGAGGCCGCGGACGGGCAGGACCTGGCCCGCCGGGCCGTCGCCCGGTTCACCGGCCCGGCGGCGGGAACGGAGGAGCGCCACGAACTGGTCGTCACCCACGCCTTCCTGGTCGGCTGGCTGATCCGCCACACCCTCGACGCCCCCACCTGGCGCTGGCTCGGCCTCAACGCAGCCAACGCCGCCCTGACCGTCCTCCGCTTCGCCCCCGGCCGCCCGTCCTCGGTGCTCGTACTCAACGACCAGGGCCACCTGCCGGAGGAACTGCGCTGGACGGGCTTCCCGCCCGAACTGCGGATCTGAGGGCCCGAGGATCTGAGGGCGTCGACAAAATATGCAGACCGGTCTACAGTCTCTGCCATGGGAGCCAAGGGCGAGGAGACCCGGGCCCGGCTGATCGCCGGCACCCGGGAGCTGATCGAGGAGCAGGGCTACTTCGGCACGGGCCTCAACCAGGTCCTGGCCGCCACCGGCGCACCGCGCGGCTCGCTCTACTTCCACTTCCCCGGCGGCAAGGACCAGTTGGTCGGCGCCGCGCTCGTCCAGGCCGGCCAGGAGGTCGCGGACCTGCTGACGACACTGGCCGCCGAGGGAGCCGACGCCGCCGCGCTCACCGAGCGCCTGACCGAAGTGTTCGCCGAGCGCCTGGCTAGCTCCGACTACACCAAGGGCTGCCCGATCGCGACCGTCGCCCTCGAAGTCGCCGGCACCAATGAGCCCCTGCGCGCCGTCTGCGCCGGGGTGTACGAGAGCTGGCAGCACATCCTGGCCGAGCAGTTGGCGGCCGGGGGTTTCCGACCGGCCGAGGCCTCGACCGCCGCCGGCCAGGCGCTGGCCCTGATGGAGGGCGCGGTCCTGCTGGCGTCGGTCAGGCGCAGTCGCGAGCCACTGGACGACGCCCGGCACGCCGTCCTCCACCTCATCGGCGCGGAGAAGTCCCGCCGTCCGTAGGTTCGGACATGCCGCCGTTCAATGGCGGCTTGCCCATGCCCATGTCCAAAAAATATGCAGACCGGTCTACAGATAGGGAGAAGGTCGATGCCGCCCACCCCTCCACCTCCGCACACCCTCGTCCTGGGTGCCACCGGCTTCCTCGGCCGCTGGCTGCTCCTCGAACTCCTCGGCCGAGGAGGGACCGTGGCCGCCGCCGTCCGCGACGCCGGACGCGGCACCGCCCTGCGCTCGTGGCTGCGCGAGCACGGCGCCGACACCACCGCGCTGACCACCGTCACCGCCGACCTCACCCGTCCCGGCCTCGGCCTGTCCCCGGACGACGACGCCCGTCTCAGCGAGGTCCGCGACGTCCACAACCTCGCTGCCCACTACCAGTTCGGCCTCACCCGCGCCGAGGCCGAACCCACGAACGTCCGCGGCGCACTGCACGCGCTGCGCTGGTCCGCGACCCGGCCCCGGCTGCGGCGCCTGGTCCACCTCTCCGGCTACCGGGTCGGCCGCGACCCCCACCCCAGGTACCCGCTCGCCCCCGGCACCACCGCCGCCCTCTACACCCGCCTCGGCGCGTACGAGGCGTCCAAACAACTCGGCGACGCCGCCGTCCGTGTCACCGCGCCCGAGCTCGGCGTCCCTCTCACCACCGTCAATCCGAGCAGCGTCATCGGTCACTCAGCAACCGGCGAAGCGGGCCAGTACCTCGGCCTCGCCCAGCTGGTGCGCCAACTCCACCGCGGCCGCCTCCCCCTGCTGCCCGGCACCCGGCGCACCTTCCTGCCGGTCGTCACCGTCGACCACCTCGCCCGGTTCCTCGCCGCCGTCCCCGGACACGACCGCGACCCCGTCGCCGCCCACACCGTCCTGGACCCCACCACCCCGGACCTCCCGGACCTGATCGCCCTCCTCGCCGCCCACCTCGACGTCCGCCCACCCCGCGGTCTGATCCCCGTACCCCTCGTCCGCCGCCTCCCACGCTTCCTCACGGGCGCCGACCCGGAGACCCTCACCTTCCTCTCCGAGGACCGCTACGACACCACCTCCGCCGACCGTCTGGCCACTGCGGCCAACCTCGCCCATCCACCCGTCGTCCCCGCCCTCCAGCGCTGGTCCACCCGCCTCGTCGCCGAGGACTTCGGCGACGGCTGAAGCCGCACGGGAAGTCGGCGATCCCGACTTCCCGTGCAACCTCCTCCGCTGAACCCACCGCGTCACCACCGGCGTCCCGTCCCCGGGCACAGCCGCCGGAGCCGGGCGCCTGCGCCCGGCACAGGGCCCCCGCCGCACCCGCGAACCCTGGGGCGCGTTCCGCAATGTGCGAGCCACGCCGCGGCGGCCGCACGTGCGTCCTGCGGACGATCACCGATCAGGCGGCAGGGGCCCGCCGACCACAGGCAGGCGGCGGACCCCGCCGCCGGACGGACGGAGTGTCAGCGCATGCCTCCGGACGCGAGGATGACGTCCCCGGTGATCCAGCGCGCGTCGTCGGAGGCCAGGAAGGTCACCAGCGGGCCGTAGTCGTCCGGGGTGCCCGTTCGCCCCAGTGGGGTGTCGGCGATCGCCTGCGCTTCCTGGGCCGAGCCGGGGAATCCCATGGCCCTGGTGCCCTCGGTGTCCGACGGTCCGGGCATGATCGCGTTGACCCGGATGCCGCGCGGGCCCAGCTCCTTGGCCGCGACGATGGTGAACGCGTTGACCGCGCTCTTGGAGGCGACGTAGAGCGAGGCGTACAGCGGGTGGGTGAGCGTGCCCGCCGTCGAGACGTTGATGATCGACGCGGCGCCGATGTCGTCCTGCGCGGCCAGGGCCTGCGTCGTGAGGATCGTGCCCAGCAGGTTCGTGGTCATCTCGCGCTGGAACTCCTCTTCGGTGATGCCCGACAGCGGCGCGAAGGCGGCGACGGCCGCGTTGTTCACGAGCACGTCGACCGGTCCGTACTCCTCGCGCGCCCGATCGAACAGCCGGCGCACGTCGTCGCCGCGGGCCACGTCCGCCCGGACCGCGATCGCCCGGCCGCCCTCGGCGGTGATGCCCGCGACGACCCGCTCGGCGCCCTTCGCATCCTCCCGGTAGTTCACCACGACGGCCGCGCCGGTCCCGGCCAGTGCCTTCGCGATCCCCGCGCCCAGGCCCTTCGATGCGCCCGTGACGATCGCCGTACGTGCGTTGCTGCTGCTCACAGTGACTCCTCGAACGTTGGTGCTTGCAGAAGTCACCATAGGAAAGTCCATTACTATCGGGAAGTACCTACTTTTTTGTAAGCTCCTGACGTGATGGAACCTCAGCAGGTCGCGACGGCCAACCGGCTCCTGGCCCACGACACCTTCGACAACAAGTGCGCGCTCAGGCCGATCATGGACCAGACGACGAGCCGCTGGGCGACACTGATCATCTCGGCCCTCATCGCCGGCCCGCACCGCTTCGCGCAGCTGCACCAACGAGTCGGTGGCATCAGCCAGAAGATGCTGTCGCAGAACCTCAAGGCACTGGCCCGGGCCGGGCTCGTCGGCCGCGAGGTCGCGCCCACCAACCCGCCCCAGGTCACCTACAGCCTGACGGAACTCGGTGCCGGCCTGGCCGGGCCGCTGACCGAACTCATCCAGTGGTTCGGCAGACACGGAGACGAGCTCCTCGCCGCCCAGGAGCACTACGACCGCCAGAAGGCGTCACCGCGCGGGTAACGGGCCGGTCCCATGGGCCGGTTCGACGAAGTCCCGCGGCGGCGCCAGCTGCGCATGGGCCTGTCTTCGAACCCCCGCCTGCGGGGCGACGCCGGGGCACGCACCTCGTCGTGGACGCCCTCGTTCGGAGTCGGCACGAGGAACTCCTCTGCGGCAGCGACGCGCTGGCCCACGCCACCGAAGCCACTGGAGCCCCGTACCGGACGGCAGAGGGGCTACCGCCCTCGCTCGAAGACCAGTTCCGTCCAGTGCACGCCACCGCGCCCGTGCAGGTCCGGGCGCTCGCCCCGGTGCAGCAGGTGCAGGCCGCGCGCGTCGGCGAGGGTGACGGTGCGCTCGGGCGGGAGATCGAACATGCGGCGGCCGGGCGGGACCGGGCCGTGGCGGAGGGTGAGGGCGAGGCGGCCGCCGGGGGCCAGCAGGCGGGCCAGGGCGTCCATCGCGGGCGGGCATTCGGCCGGGGTGAGGTGCATCCACACGGCGGTGAGCAGCAGGAGGTCGAAGCGCGAGCCCTCGGCGTTGAGCAGCGGGAGCGAAGGCAGCGAGTCCGCCACCCATCGCACTCCCGACGCCGCGTGCAACCGCTCCCCCACGGCCCGCAGTTCGGGCGTCGGCTCGGCCGCGACCACCCGGTGGCCGAGGGCGGCGAGGGCGGCCGCATCGCGGCCGGTGCCCGCGCCGATGTCGAGGACGGCGGCGGGCGCCGCCGGATAGAGGTGCAGCAACGAGCGGTGCACCTCGGTGAAGCTCACGCTCTCGTACTGGACGGCGAGTTGCTCCGCCGCCTCGCCGTACCCGGCCGTGCCCGCCGGCCGGTCCGCCGCGCTCATTCCGCCTCCCGGACGGCCACCGCGTCGCCGGCGGCCGCCGCGCTCGCGAAGAAGTCCCGTAGTTCGCGTAGGTCGTTGACCACCTGGGCCGCCCAGGCCTCGGACCAGGGCGTCGGGTAGTCGAGCCGCGCGACCGTACGGGCGAGCACCGTGTCCTGCTGGCGTACGAGTTCGCCGAGCGCCGAGTCCCGCAGGAACAGGGAGGCGGCCGCGACCTGCTCGGGGCTCAGTACCGGCATCTCGCCACCGGCCTCCCGACGCCCCCCGCCGTAGACCGGCAGCCGGGCGGCGGGGTCGGGGTGCAGGCCGTTCTCGGTGAGGGCGAGCTCCATCAGGACGGCAGTCTGCCGGACGCCGAGGGCGAGTCCGGCGGCGGCCAGCCGGTCGTACCGGACGTCGCGGTGCCGGGGCACCAGCTCGCCGAGTTCCTCCGACGAACAGGTGTCCACGGCCCGCCCCGGCAGGCGGCGCCAGAAGTGATCCACGCTCACCCGGACAGCGTAGCGAACGGGCGGCTCGGTGATCAGTGGCTCGGGCCGCGTCCGGCGGGGCCTGGCGGACCCGCCGAAGACCCGCACGACGCGTCCTACGCCTCACCGGGATGCCAGGCCGGCCATTCCCAGGGACGGTCGGCCCAGTGCACCTTGACCGGGTCGTGCGGGTCGAGGTCGGGGAAGAGCTGGTGGACGCGGGGTTCGAATTCCTCGGGGCCGAGCGGCTCCCAGCCGTGGCCCTCGAAGTGGACGAGGCGGTAGCGGCTGTCGGTCCGGAAGTCGGCCACCTCGACCAGGGGCGCGGTCGTGCTGTTGGTCTCCATGACCCCCAGCATGTGGCGCGACGGCAATCAGCGCCCCTGCAGACCCCTCTTCCGGGTCATGTCCAGGGGTCGGCGCGCTCGTTGAGTACGGAAAGGTACGGCGGGGGGAGCGCTGGAAGGACGAAGACATGACTGGGCAGTCCACCCGAGAGCAGTGGCAGTGGCCGCCGAACGCCTGGCAGCCGCCTCCGGTCCCCTCACCTCCCCCGCCGGGAGCGCCCGTCTCCCCCGCTCCGGAGGCGCCGCGGCGGCGCTCCCGGAAGGTGTGGGCGGTCGCGGCGGGCGGGACGCTCGCGCTGCTGGCGGCCGTTCTGGTGATGTGCGGCCCGGGCTCGGGCGACGACGTCCACGTGGTGGCCGTGCCGGACGCCTCCCCCTCCACGGCCACCCCGACGGGCCTGCCGCCGGTCTCGCCGTCGGCCGCGACACCCGCGCCCTCCCCGCTGCCGTCGCCCGCCCCCGCGATCGCCCAGCTGGGCGGCACGGGCGAGCCGACGTCCCAGGCGGCCGCCCCGGCCACCCCGGCCGCCCCACCCGAGCCGGAGCCGGCCGACGCCCAGCACGCCACGGCCGGCCCCCGCCCCAAGCCCGGCCGCACCCCGCGCCCCAGCCCGTCCGCCCACGCCGCCCCACCGCCCCCGGGCGGCTCGATCCCCACCTTGGGCCCGGGCGGCATCTGCGACCAGGCCGAACGCGTCGGCCGCTGGCCCGCCGGCTCCGAACAGGCGCGCCTCTGCCACAGCATCTACGGCTGAGCGGTCTCCGGTCCGGTGGCCCGAACCCGGCCGCCGGACCGGTCAGGCTCGCCGGAACGCGTCGGCCCGGGGCATCACGGCGCGCCCAGCAGTTCCTTGGTCAGCTGCTCGAACCGCAGATCCGGTCGGCGCGGGATGCCGAAGCGCTCGTCGCCGTACGGGAACGGACTGTAGACGCCGGTGCGACGGAATCCGCGCCGCTCGTACCAGGCGATCAGCTCCGCGCGCTGCTCGACCACCTTTATCTCCAGGAGCGCCACACCCCACTCCTCCCGGGCCACCCGCTCCGCCTCGGCCAGCACCACCCGGCCGATCCCGCCGCCCTGCAGGGTGGGGCGCACCGAGAACATACCGAAGTAGGCGCGGTCCGCACGCCGCTCCAGCTGGCAGCAGGCGACCAGCTCGCCGTCGCGCTCGACCAGCAGCACCACGCCCTCCGGGTCCTCGACGGCCTCGGTGACACTGGCGGGGTCGGTGCGCTGCCCGTCCAGCAGGTCCGCCTCGGTGGTCCAGCCGGCCTTGCTGACCTCGCCGCGGTAGGCGGACTCGACCAGCTCGACCAGCGCCGGGACGTCGGCGACGGTCGCGACGCGGAAGACGGGCTCCCCGGCGGACCCCGTGGCGATCTCGGACATGGCGGTTCCTCTCCTCGGAAAAGTCGACGTCCGGGCATGGTGCCACAGCACCCGCACCGCGCGGACCGGGCACCCGCGCCCCGAGGGCCGGGCACCCGCGCCGGGCGATGGCGGCCAGCGCCGTGTGACGCGGGTTCAGGAAGTGGCACCGGACACCTGGCGCCACTGGCGGGTACATGGCTAGCCTGCTCCCCGGCCGGACCAACCACCGGTCGCCGACGAGACCATCGACCTCATCGGCACCATCGGCCGCCACGTCCTGGCCCATCTGATGCCCGACCGACGCCTTCGCGTCAGCCCCCGCGCGGTCAAACGACCACTGTCACGCTATGCGTACAAGAGCCTGAGAGTCGACCGCCGAACCTACAAGGCCACCCTCAGCATCGACATCCTCGCAACTCCACCAGGCTCGTCAACGCCAGCAAGCCCTTAACTTCATGGCCTTGGCCATTGGGGCGGGCCCTCTCAGCGCTTGACGATGCAATGCTCAGGACGCAGGCATCTTCTGCTGCTTCACCCACGCCTGCGCCTCCGACACCTTGAACTGCAGCTTTGCATTCCTCCCGCTTCCGAACTTGTACGCGGAGAGACCCAACCTGGGCCCACGTCGAGCGAGCAACCACCCACGCGGAACGCTGGAGCGACCACGCGCCCGTCACCGCCGAGTTCGACTTCGGAGACAACTGACCTACAGACAGCCGCAGTTGAGCAGAGCCGAGCGGGCAGCCTCGGCCTGCAGCACCCCAGTCCAGACCCACTCGCACCAGCGAAACGAGGCCTGCGATCTCGCCCGGCCGGTTTTTGACAAGTCGATTCGTCGCACCGCCTCCCGCCAGGGGCATCGCGACCGCTGACTGGCGGGCAGTAGGGCCTTGTGGCACCAACACAGGATCAGCCAGGTCGGCTTCCTGCATCCCCCACTGGCGTACTCTCGCCGGTGAGAGTACGCCAGTGGGGAACAGCACCCGCTTCAAGTCACGACATCAATCGCGATCGAATCGAGCTGCTTCAGCGGAGGCGTCGAATCCGCGTACGGCCCGCAGGCAGGTGGCGACGGTGAACGTCTTCCGCCGCGGCGTCCGTTGCCCAACAGGTCAGAACGCGCGTGGCTGCCAGGGGTTCGGAGACGGACCCGGCAGCGGCGGCGTCAGTGGTCCTTGGCCGGAAGAACTCGCAGAAACTGCCCGCGGCGCCCACCCCGACGTACCCACCGCCGAACGGCTCGCCGCCGCCCGCGTCCTGCGCCGCTGGGCGCTGGCCAACCGCAACGAGTTCACCCTGCTCTTCGGCAAACCCATCGCCGACGCCGGCACTGCCCCCCGAGGACCCCGACCACGAGGCGGGCTGGCACTTCGGCCAAGTCTTCCTCGGCCTGATGACCCAGCTCTGGCGCGAAGGCGTCATCCAGTCGGCCATCGCACCGGTTCCCGCCCCGGCCTGGTGGGCACAGCTCGACGACGACCTTCGCGTACTGCGGGCTCTGCCCTTCGCGACGGTCTGCGTCGCGCTGGCCGCCGCCGGGAATGCGCTGGCATCCGGCAGCGCGGTACCGCCGGGTGCGCTGCTGCTCGGCTGGGCGCTCGTCGGTGTCGTCGCCATGCTCGCGGCGCGGCGG
Source organism: Kitasatospora sp. NPDC101155 (assembly GCF_044768305.1). Taxonomy (NCBI): domain Bacteria; kingdom Bacillati; phylum Actinomycetota; class Actinomycetes; order Kitasatosporales; family Streptomycetaceae; genus Kitasatospora; species Kitasatospora sp. NPDC101155. Next base: position 339,844 of record NZ_JBIWPN010000007.1, read on the forward strand.
GAGCGCTCGCTACGGGCGATCGTGGGCGGCCAGGTCCGTCGGCCGCCCACGTCGCGGCGGGAAGCGGCGCTGCGCACACCGTCGTGGCGGCGACGCACGCCCCACTCCGTCATGCGGTCCGTTGAACGGTGTACAGCCCGGCGCCCGGTGCTCCGATATGGTTTGTCCATGGCATCACGAGCCTCGATCCCGGATTCCCGCCCGCGCTCACGCTGGGCCGCGGGGCTTCCCGCGATCACCGCAGAGAAGATCGTCGACCAGGCGCTGGTCCTGACCGAGACGCACGGCCTGGACAACTGGACGGTGCGTCAGCTCGCCGCGGCGATCGAGGCGTACCCGGCCGTGGTGTACCACCACGTCGGTGACCGGGAGGCCGTGGTGAACGCGGTGCTGGAGCGGGTGGTCGGCATGCTGCCGGTGCCGCCGACCGCGCTGCCGTGGCGGGACTGGTTCCGCGTGCTGCTCAGCGGGATGCGCGGGGTGCTGCGTCGTTATCCCGGTGTGGCCAGGCGGCTGGCCGCGCACGGCCCGGGGGTCGAGCGGGCCGCGCCGATCATCGACCGGGGCGTCACGCTGCTCCAGGAGGCGGGCTTCGGCAAGGAGAGCGTGCTCGCGTACAACGTGCTGCTGGGGACGGCGTGCCAGCTGATGGCGATCGAGGACGACCGGGAGCACAACCCCGAGCTGCGGGCCAGGATGTCGCAGCTGTACGCGCAGTCGCGCACCCGCGAGGACATGCCGGGTCTGGCGGCGATGGGCGCCTTCGTGCACGAGGTCTCGGAGCAGCCCGATCAGCTCGCCGGGTTCTACGCGAGCTTCTACGACTACGCGGTCGAGCGCACGCTCGACGGGATAGCCGCCCGGTTGGAGCAGGTCCGGCCCCGTTGACGGCCGTGAAGGGGGTGCCCGGGCAGCACCGGGCACCCCCTTCGGCGCCGGGGCGCTCCTACGCCGCCGGGACGTGCCAGTCGCGGGCCCGCTCCTGCGCCGCCCACATGCGGGCGTAGCGGCCGCCGGGGTCGGCGATCAGCTCGGTGTGGGTGCCGCACTGGGCGACCCGGCCGTCCTCGATCACCAGGATCTGGTCGGCGCCGACGATCGTGGACAGCCGGTGGGCGATCACCACCACGGTCTTGCCGGCGACCAGGGCCTCGATCGCCTCCTGGACGACGACCTCCGACTCGCTGTCCAGCGCGGCCGTCGGCTCGTCGAGCAGCACCACCGGGGCGTCCTTGAGGATGGCCCGGGCGATGGAGATCCGCTGGCGTTCGCCGCCCGACAGCGCGGAGCCGATTTCGCCGACCCTGGTGTCGAGCCCCAGCGGCAGCCCGGCGATGAACTCGTGCACGTTGGCGGCCCGTGCGGCGGCCTCGAGCTCGGCCTCGGTGGCGTCGGGGCGGCCCATCGCGATGTTCGCGCGGATCGTGTCGTCGAAGAGGTACACGTCCTGGAACACCACGGCGATGTGGCGCAGCAGTTCGTCCGGATCAACGGTGGACACGTCGGTCCCGCCGAGCCGCACGGTGCCCGAGGTCGGGTCGGCGAAGCGGGTGATCAGTTTGGTGACGGTGGTCTTGCCCGAGCCGGACGGGCCGACGAGTGCGGTCATGCTGCGCTCGGGCACGTCGAAGGAGACTCCGCGCAGGGTGGGCTCGGACTGGCCGCGGTAGCCGAACTCCACGTCCTCGAAGCGGATGTCGAAGGTCTCGGGCGGCGTTCCGCCGGGCCGGACCGGCAGCGGTTCGACGGCGAGGACGTCGCCGACGCGGCTCAGCGAGGCCTCGGCCATCTCGAAGAGTTGCGTCATCGTGGAGGCGAGCGCCAGCGGTTCGGCGAACCGGGCCGCGGTCACGGTGATCGCGACCAACAGTGGCAGCGACAGGCCGGCGTCCAGGACGAGCGCGGCGCCGGCCGACACCAGGGCCACGATCGCCGCCTGGACGAGCAGTTGCGCTCCGGCGACCGGGATCGAGGCCGATCGGGCGGCCGCCGACTGGGCCTCGTGCTGGTGCCGCAGAGCGGGCAGCAGCCGCGGCGAGTCCGCGCCCGCCTGCCCGGTCGCCTTGAGCACCGGCAGGCCCTGGACGTACTCGACGATGCGGTCCGAGGCCTCGGCGTCGGCGGTGTTCACGCCCTGGTACCCGGCGTTGGAGCGCCGCTGCACGGTGCGCACCAGCGGGATCGCGGCGAGGGTGGCGAGCACGAGCACCGCCCCGAGCCGCCAGTCCAGGGCCAGGACGAGGACGCCCAGCAGGAGCGGGACGGTGATCAGCCGCACGAACAGCGCCGCGAGCGAGGAGATCGCGGTGGCGGCGCTGGTGACGTTGTGCCCGACGACGGTGGTGAGGTCGCCGGCGGCGCGCCGGTTGAGTTCCTGCTGCGGCATCGAGCGCAGTTTGGCCCCGAGCCGCAGCCGCGCGTCCTCGGTGACGAGATGCCAGTAGTCGTAGGTGAAGCCCATCTCGCGGATGCGCAGCGCCGCCTCGGCGGCCACCAGCGCCGCCAGGACGGCCACCCACAGCCAGGCCCGCCCGGTGTCCACCGGGTCGCCCGCGAGTGCGGTGAGCAGGGGGACGAACACCGCGTAGGCGGCGGTCTGGACGGCGGTCGCCGCGAGCGAGACGCGCAGTGTGGCGCGGAACTGCGGGGCGTAGGGCCCCGCCGCGGTCAGCATGAGTCGCAGGATCCGCGTCATCGGTTGGCCTCCACGGTTCGGTTGGCAGCCTTGGTCCGGTTGGCCGGCAGTCCCCAGGTCGACGCCTTCGCGTGGCGTTCCCAGAGCGCGGCGTAGCGCCCGCCGGCGGCGGCGAGTTCGGCGTGCCGGCCGGTCTCGACGACCTTCCCGCCGTCCAGGACGACGATCTGGTCGACGTCGACGATCGTGGACAGCCGGTGGGCGATCACCAGGACGGTGCGGCCCTTGGTCAGCCGGCCCAGGGCTTCCTGGATCACCGCCTCGTTCTCCGGGTCGGCGAAGGAGGTCGCCTCGTCAAGGATCACGATCGGGGCGTCGGAGAGGATCGCCCGGGCGATGGTGATCCGCTGCCGCTGGCCGCCGGAGAGCAAGCCGCCGCGCTCGCCGACGACGGTGTCGTAGCCGTCGGGCAGATCGTTGACGATGAACTCGTGCGCGGCCGCCGCCATCGCGGCCGCGTGCACCTCGCCGTCGGTCGCGTCCGGTTTGGACAGCCGGATGTTCTCCGCGACGGTCCCGCTGACCAGGAACGGTTCCTGGAAGACCAGCGCGACGTGACGCAGCAGCAGGTCGCTGGGGATGTCGCGCACGTCGATGCCGCCGACGCGCACCGAACCCTCCTGGACGTCGTAGAAGCGCGGGACGAGCCGGGCGACGGTCGACTTGCCGGAGCCCGAGGGACCGACCAGCGCGCACACCGTGCCGGCCGGGATGTCGAGGTCCACGGTGTCCAGCGCGGGCCTGCCCCGGTCGCCCGTGTATCCGAAGGTGACGCCGCGCAGGGCGATGGACGCGTCCTGCGGCTCCTTCGGGTGCTCTGGTTCCGGCAGCGGCGGGATGGCCAGTACCTCGGCGATGCGGGCGGCGGCGGCCTTGGAGTCGTTGAGGTAGCCGTTGAGGTGCATCAGCGGGGCGATCGCCTCGATCGGCATCGCTCCGATCAGCAGGGCGATGAGCAGTTCGGTCGGGGTGATCCAGTGGGCGGCGAGCATCGGCACCGAAGTGGCGGCGACGATGAGCAGGGTGGGTAGCGGCACGATGAACAGCTGGGTGACGATGCCGGCGGCGCGCGTGGTGGCGATCCAGTCCCCGACCGCCACGGTGAAGGAGCGGACGGCGCCGGAGTAGCGCCCGAAGGAGCTGCGGCCGTCGTCGAAGGTGCGGACCACCGGCATGCCCTGGACGAACTCCACGACCGCGGCGTTGACGTCCTCGTTGGCGCGGTTGTAGCGGTCGCGCTGTTCGGCGTAGTCGCGGGTCATGAAGGACAGGCAGGCCACCGCGAGCGGCACGACGAGCAGGACGGCGGCGAGCAGCCGCCACTGGACGAGGCCGAGCGCGACCAGCGCCGCGACCGGCTGGGCCACGCTGGAGCCGACGAACGGCAGCGCGTCGGCGACCACGCTGTGCAGCGCCTTCACGTCGTCCTGGAGGACCTTCTTCAGCCGTCCCGAGCCCAGCCGGTGCACCTCGCCGAGCGGCATGCGGGCCAGGGCGTCGGCGAGCGTGCGGCGCAGGGTCACCTCCAGTTCGAAGCTCGCCTCGTGCGTGGTGCCCTCGGCCAGCCACCGCGCTCCGAAGGAGCCGGCCAGGCCGGTGAGCGCGCCCGCCGCCCACCATCCGACCGCCCGACCGGACGGCGCCGGGGCGAAGAGCTCGCCGACGGCGAAGCCCAGGCAGACGAATCCGGCGACGGCGGCGATGCCGGAGAGCACGCTCAGCCCGGCGGCCCTGGTGAGGCCGGCGCGGGCCGGGGGTGACAGGCTCACCAGCTCCATCACCTGGCGCAGGCCGTTGGGTGTCCGCGACGCGTGCGCGGCCTCCTCGGAACTGCTCATGGTCTTCTCAGTGCTCCTCGGTTCCGGTGTGGTTAGGATCGGACTCAGCCGCCATTGAACAGTGGACAAGAACTTAGCCTACCCTAAGTGAATGTGTCGAGAAGTACGTGTGTCGAGACTCTTCGGAAGGACCGCTGATGCTGCCTGGATTCGTCGAGTGGCCCGGTGACCTCGCCGCCCGTTACCGCGAGCGCGGGTACTGGCGAGGGAGAACGCTGGGCGCGTCGCTGCGCGCGTGGGCGAAGGAGCGGCCGGACGCCGAAGCCGTCGTGGACGGGGACCGGCGCTGGACGTACGCCGAACTCGACGCCCACGCCGACCGGTTGGCCGCCGGCCTGCACGGCATCGGGCTGGCGCCGGGCGACCGCGTTCTGGTGCAGCTGCCGAACGTCGGCGAGTTCCTGCCGCTGTGCTTCGCGCTGTTCCGCCTCGGTGCGGTACCGGTGCTCGCGCTGCCGGCGCACCGGGAGACCGAACTCGTCCACCTGGCCCGGCTGTCCGGGGCGGCCGCGTACGTCATCGCCGACACCCACCTCGGCTTCGACTACCGCGCCCTCGCCCGTACGGTCCGCTCGCAGGCTCCCGGGCTTCGGCACGTGGTGGTCGTCGGCGAGGCCGAGGACTTCACCGCGCTGTCCGAACTGGACCGCGCGGAGGACACGGTGGACTTCCCGGAGCCCGATCCCGCGGACGTGTCGCTGCTGCTGCTGTCCGGCGGCACCACCGGGCTGCCGAAGCTGATCCCCCGGACCCACGACGACTACGCCTACAACGCGCGTGCCAGCAGCGAGGTCGCCGGCCTGGGCGCGGACAGCCGCTACCTGGTCGTGCTGCCGATCGCGCACAACTTCCCGCTCGCCTGCCCCGGCGCGTTCGGCACCCTGCACGCCGGAGGCACGGTGGTCTTCTGCCCGACGCCCAGCCCGGAGGACGCCTTCGCCCGGATCGAGCGCGAGCGGATCACCGTGACCGCCCTCGTCCCGCCGCTGGCGCTGCTCTGGCTGGAGGCCGCCGAGTGGACCGCCGCCGACCTGAGCAGCCTGGAGCTGCTCCAGGTCGGCGGCTCCCGACTCAAGGCCGAGGCCGCCGCCCGGGTGCGGCCCGTGCTCGGCTGCCGGCTCCAGCAGGTGTACGGCATGGCCGAGGGCCTGTTGAACTTCACCCGGCTGGACGACCCGGAGGAACTCGTCCTCAACACCCAGGGCCGCCCGCTCGCCGAGGACGACGAGGTGCGCCTGGTCGACGAGGACGACGTCGAGGTCGCCCCCGGCGAGGTGGGCGAACTGCAGGTGCGCGGCCCGTACACGCTGCGGGGGTACTACCGGGCCAAGGAGCACAACCGCGGCGCGTTCACCGCGGACGGTTTCTACCGCAGCGGCGACCTGGTGCGGCGCCTGCCCAGCGGCCACCTCGTGGTGGAGGGCCGGGTCAAGGACGTGATCAACCGCGGCGGGGAGAAGGTCCCCGTCGAGGAGGTGGAGAACCTCGTCCTCGGCCACCCCTCGGTGCACGACGTGGCGATCGTCGGCCTCCCCGACGAGGCGCTCGGCGAGCGCAGCTGCGCGTTCGTCATAGCCCGTGGAACGCCGCCGACCCGCGCCGACCTGACCGGCTACCTGACCGACCTCGGCCTGGCCGCGTTCAAGCTGCCGGACCGGGTCGAGGTGCTGGACGCCTTCCCCCGGACGGGACTCGGCAAGGTCGACAAGCGGGCACTGGCGGCGCTGCTGTCGCGGTAGCGCGATCACCAGGTGACCGGCAGGCGCCGGGGCCCACGGAAGAAGGTGGCGGTCTTCCACTCGATGTCGCCGTCGAGCCGCAGCCCCGGCAGCCTGGTCGCCAACACCCGTATCGACTCGATGAGTTCGACCCGGCCGAGGGCGGAGCCGATGCAGTGGTGCATGCCGTGGCCGAAGGCGAGGTGCGCCTGCGCCTCCCGGCCGAGGTCGAGCCGCTCGGGCTCGGCGAACCGGCGGGCGTCCCGGTTGGCCGCGCCGATCGACACGAACACCGGCTCGCCCTTGCGCACCAGGGTGCCGCCCACCCGCACGTCCTCCAGCGCGTAGTGCGGGAACATCGCGCTGGAGGCCAGCGGGACGAACCGCAGCAACTCCTCGACGGCGCCCGGCATCAGGTCCGGGTTCGCGCGCAGCCGGGCGTACTCGTCGGGGTGGTCGAGCAGGGTGACGACGAAGTTGGGGATCTGCGAGGAGGTCGCCTCGTAGCCGGCGATCAGGATGGCGATGCACAGCTGCACCAGCTCGACCTCGCTCAGCTGGTCGTCCACGTCGCGGGCCTCGATGAGAGCGGTCATCAGGTCCTCGCCCGGCTCCGCCCGGCGCCTGGCGATCAGGCCGAGGATGTACTGCGACAGCTCACCGAGATTGCGCCGGATCCGCTCGGCGTCGGCGGCGTCAGTGGAGAGCAGGGAGTCGTTCCACTCCTTGAACCTCGACTGGTCCTCGATCGGGACGCCGAGCAGCTCGCAGATCACCGACATCGGGATCGGCAGCGCGAAGTCCCGTACCAGGTCGGCGGATCGACCCGCGGCCTCCATCGCGTCCACCAGCTCGCCCGCGAGCTTGCGCACCATGCCGGTCGCCGCCACCTTCGCCTTCGCCCGCGACGACGGCGCCATCCTCGGCGACCTCGCCCGTCTGGACACCATGGTCACCGTCGTCGACGCGGTGAACTTCCTGCCCGAGCTGCACACCGGCGACGAACTGACCGAGCGCGGCCTGGACCAGTACGAGGACGACGAACGCACCGTCAGCGACCTGCTCATGGACCAGGTCGAGTTCGCCGACGTCATCGTCCTCAACAAGACTGACCTGGTCACCCCTGCCGAGGCCGACCAGCTCGCGGCGACCCTGAGCCGGCTGAACCCTGCGGCCCGGATCGTCCGGTCGGTCGCCGGGCGGGTCCGACCCGAGGAGGTGCTCGGCACCGGCCTGTTCGACGTCGCCCGGGCCCAGGAGGCGCCCGGCTGGGTCGCCGAGCTGAACGGCGACCACGTGCCCGAGACCGAGGAGTACGGCATCTCCAGCCTGGCCTTCCGGGCCGACCGCCCATTCCACCCGGCCCGCCTCTGGGACCTGGTCAGCCACCGGCTGGACGGCGGGGAGTTCGGCACGGTGCTGCGCTCAAAGGGGTTCTTCTGGCTCTCCTCGCGTCCCCACGTCACCGGGCTGTGGTCGCAGGCCGGCTCGGTCGCCCGCTTCGAGCCCTCCGGCATGCGGGCGGCTCTGCCCGGCACCGCCGCCTCCGACCAGCTCACCCAAGGGCAGGAACTGGTCTTCATCGGCACCGGCCTGCGCGAGGAGGAACTGCGTGCCGCCCTGGAGCAGTGTCTGCTGAGCGGCACCGAACTCGCGTCAGCCCCCGAGGCGTGGCAGGCCGACGACCCCTTCCCTGCCTGGGAGGAGTACTGCCTCAACGGGCACGACATCCACCACGGCGAGCCGGCGCGCAGCACCGTTCCTTCGTCGGCCAGCTGACCGGGTGTGTGCCCCATTCAGCCTTTCCTCCTTGGGAGTTGACCGGCTGCCCACCGCCGGGGATGGTACTTGTACTCGGCCACCGGCTTCTCGGTGTGCCGTTCGTGGCAACGCACGCCGCCGTAGGCGGAACTGACCAGCCGTCGGCCATCGCGCGGCCAGGCCACGTCGGTCACAGTGCTCGGCGCAAGGTCGGTACCCCACTGGCGCACGCCGTCCGGATCCAGCACCTGCACCCGTCGGCCGCAGGCGATGGCGACCCGGTCCGACGAGGCCCACCGTACGGCGGCTGACCGGGCCCCGGTCTCGGATGCGAGGAACCGGCCGTCCGAGCGCCGCCACAGGCCGTAGCCTGTCGGCCCGGCCAGAGCGAGGTGGGCGGCGTCCGGGGAGAACTCGAGAGGTTCATCGGCCGCAGCCGCGACCCGCAGAAGAGCCTCGCGGGCCGCAAGGTCCGGCTCACCGGCTTCGTCTCCCCCGGGGCGCAGCCGGGCGAGTGGTACCTCAACCGGCTGGTCGTCAGCTGCTGCGCGGCCGACGCCCGCCGGCTGCGCGTCCTGGTGCACGCGACCGGCCCGGCCCCGGCCGAGGACAGCTGGGTGGACCTCACCGGCGTCTGGCGGCCCGTCCCGGACACGCCGTCCACCGCCGCTCCGCAGATCGACGTCTCCGAGCAGCACGCCGTCCCCCAACCTCGGGCCCCCTACCGGGACGTGCCAACCTCGGACCAGTAGCCGCCGCCCAGTTGGCAGTCCGCCACCGACAGCGATCTCGCACCGGCTCTGCTCCTCGGAAATTCATGGGCAAGGAGCGGTAAAGCCGACGACCGCCACCTTGTCGCCCTCGAAGACCCGTCAGTAACCTCAAGGCCCGCACCCAGTCGGCGGCAATCCGCCACAGTGCGGTCATCGACGGGCCATTGCCTGAACGTGCCTGTCATGAACCTGGCATTCCACCCCTCTGGAACGCCCAACTCCCGTACAGCGCAAGCACCACGCCGGCCCACGGCCACCCGCCGGGGCCGGCGGCACACGCCGAGATCCGTCAGCACGGGCACGAGCCCGTACCGGCGAGAACCCCCCATGCCGGCACCGGCCACGCCCTCGTCCCCCACGGAGGGTCGAACCTTGCGCTCCAACTCCCCCACCGGTGTGCGCCCACGGGCGCGCAGACTCCTCGCAGCCCTGCCCGCCCTCGCGATGGCCGCCACCGGCCTGCTCGCCGTCACCACCCCCGGCGCGAGCGCCCAGGCCTCCGGGCAGAGCGGCGTGACCACCAAGCGGGTCTGCGCCGCCCCGAGCCACCCCGGCGAGATGGCCTGCCTGGCCCTCGCCCGCACCGACCTCGCCCAACACCTCACCCTGGCACCGAACATCACCCCCTCCGGGTACGGCCCGAGCGACCTCGCCTCCGCCTACAACCTGCCCGCCTCGGCCGGCGCCGGCGCCACCGTCGCCATCGTGGACGCCCAGGACGACCCCAACGCCGAGTCCGACCTCGCCGCCTACCGCTCGCAGTACAACCTGCCGGCCTGCACCACCGCCAACGGCTGCTTCAAGAAGGTCGACCAGCGCGGCGGCACCAGCTACCCGAGCGCCGACAGCGGCTGGGCCGGCGAGATCTCGCTCGACGTCGACATGGTCAGCGCGGTCTGCCCCAACTGCCACATCCTGTTGGTCGAGTCCGACGACGCCTCCATGCAGAACCTGGGCGCCGCGGTCAACACGGCCGTCTCGATGGGCGCCAAGTACGTCTCCAACAGCTACGGCGGCGCCGAGGACTCCACCGACCCCTCCTCCGACGCGAGCTACTTCAACCACCCGGGCGTCGCGATCACCGTCTCCTCCGGTGACTCCGGCTACGGCGTCGAGTACCCGGCGGCCTCCCAGTACGTCACCGCCGTCGGCGGCACCAGCCTCAACCGCGCCTCCAACACCCGCGGCTGGAGCGAGAAGGTCTGGGGCAGCAGCTCCGGCGGCAACGGCGCCGGCTCCGGCTGCTCCGCCTACGACCCCAAGCCCAGCTGGCAGAAGGACACCGGCTGCGCCAAGCGCACCGTCGCCGACGTCTCCGCCGTCGCCGACCCGGCCACCGGCGTCGCCGTCTACCAGACCTACGGCGGCTCCGGCTGGAACGTCTACGGCGGCACCAGCGCCTCCTCCCCGATCATCGCCGCCGTCTACGCCCTCGCCGGCACCCCGGCCTCCGGCACCACCCCAGCCTCCTACCCGTACGCCCACACCGGCTCGCTGTACGACGTGACCAGCGGCGCCAACGGCAGCTGCTCGCCGTCCTACCTGTGCACCGCCGGCGCCGGCTACGACGGCCCGACCGGCCTCGGCACCCCCAACGGCACCGCCGCCTTCACCTCCGGCAGCACCGGCGGGAACACCGTCACCGTCACCAACCCGGGCAGCCAGAGCACCGCCCAGGGCTCCGCCGTCAGCCTGCAGATCCACGCCAGTGACTCGGCCACCGGCCAGACCCTCACCTACAGCGCGAGCGGCCTGCCGGCCGGCCTGTCCATCAACGCCTCCACCGGCCTGATCACCGGCACCGCGACCACCGCCGGCAGCTCCACCGCGACCGTGACCGCCACCGACGGCACCGGCGCCAGCGGCTCCACCACCTTCGGCTGGACCGTCACCGGCACCGGCGGCGGCTGCACCGCCACCCAGCTGCTCGGCAACCCCGGCTTCGAGACCGGCAGCGCCGCGCCCTGGACCGCGAGCTCCGGCGTCATCGACAACAGCAGCAGTGAACCCGCCCACGGCGGCAGCTGGAAGGCCTGGCTCGACGGCTACGGCAGCACCCACACCGACACCCTCGCCCAGACCGTGACCGTGCCCGCCGGCTGCAAGGCCACCCTCAGCTTCTACCTGCACATCGACACCGCCGAGACCGGCACCACCGCGTACGACAAGCTGACCGTCCAGGCCGGCACCACCACCCTGGCCACCTTCAGCAACGTCAACGCGGCCGCCGGCTACACGGTGCACAGCTACGACCTGAGCGCCTTCGCCGGCCAGAGCGTCACCGTCAAGTTCACCGGCACCGAGGACTCCTCGCTCCAGACCAGCTTCGTCCTCGACGACACCGCCCTCACCACCTCCTGACACCCCGGCACTCCCAAGGAGCCGCAGCGCCCCCGCGCCGCGGCTCCTCCCTGCGCACACTCCTCATGGGAGACCGACCAGCCGCTGACGCCGTACGTCTGGTAGACCGCGACACCGGTGGCCGGGTCGGCGACGGTCGACACGTCCGAGATGGTGCGCTGGGCTCAGCCGGTGTCCTTCTGCCAGCTCGGCTTGGGCTCGTAGGCCGAGCAGCCGGAGCCGGTGCCCTCGGTGGAGCTGGTGGACCAGAGGCCGCGGCGGGTGAGCTCGAGATGGTAGTGCTCAAGCACTACATCGCCTACCGGCGCATGCTGAACGTGGCGTCGGCGATCTTACAGCCGTCGCCCTCCACCGGGCGATCCTGGTGTATCTGCGGCTGGACCCAGACAACGGTGGAGCTGGAGGAGGGCTTCACGCGGGACGTACGGGGCATCGGGCACCTGGGGACGGGTGGTGACCTGGAGGTGCGGATCGCCTCGTCGGCGGACGTGGAGAAGGCGGTGCCGCTGATCCGCCGGGCGGTCGAGGAGTCCTGACGGACGAAGAAAGGGCGGCTGGAGCTTGGTGCTCCAGCCGCCCCTTCGCGTCTGCGGCCGGTCCGCCTCGGCCTGGTGGTGGTTCTCACGTCATGCCTCCGGTCCGGCGAGGACGAAGTCGTCCTGGGTCAGCTCGGCGCGCAGCCGCTGTTCGGCGAGGTCGGCGTAGTGGGGGCTGAGCTCGACGCCGAGGAACTGCCTGCCTTCGCGCAGGGCGGCGACGCCGGTCGAGCCGCTCCCGGTGAAGGGGTCGAGGACGGTTCCGCCTTCGGGGCAGATCTGGACGAGCTGCTGCATGATCTCCACCGGCTTCTGGGTGGATGTGGACCCGGTCCTTGCGGGGCTGGGAGGCGATGAAGTGGCCGGGCAGGTAGAGGTCGCGGCTGTTGTCGAGGGTGCCCTTGACGCCCCAGGTGATGAACTCGGCGGACTGCTTGAAGCCTCCCTTGCGGGGCCGGCTGGAGGGCTTGATCCACGGGATGGTGCCCTGCCAGGTCCACCCGGCCATCTGGAGGGCGTCGCTCGTGGTGGGTTCCCGCCGCCAGTCGGAGAAGACCATCGCGACCGAGTGCTCGGTGCTTGCCCGGTACGCCTCGGTGAGCAGTTCGGTGAGCCAGGAGCGGTAGGAGCGCTGGTCGCGGTTCTCGCCGGGGAAGGTCTTGAGGTCGTGCGCGGAGCCGGCCTGTACGTACTTGGCTCGGGCGTCGCGGCTGGTGCGTTCGGAGCTGGTTCGCCCGCCGCTGTTGTACGGGGGGTCGGTGATGACGGCGTTGACGGACTCGTCGGGCAGGGACTTGAGCACGGTCAGGGCGTCGCCTCGGTGCAGCTTGTAGCTCACTGGTTCCTCTTTCAGGGCAGGGGTGGGCCCGCTCCGGGCGACGCCCGGCGGCAGCCGCCGGGAGCGGGGATGCAGGGGAAGGTAGCGGCGATCCACGGCCGCGCCTAACGAGCGGTTCCCCTGGGACCGGCCCTGGTCGGGGGTCGTTTGGTGCGGCCGTCTTTCGCGTCTACTGTCTCGCCATGCCAACCGGGCAGGGGCCAACTCGGCCCGGCTCGGCATGTGTTGATCCGTGCTGCCTCGTCCAAACCGGGGCTGTCAGCGGATCGCTCTCCCCTATCCCCAGCCCGAGGAGGCGCTGTGTTCCGGCTGAGATTACGAGCGCGGCTGGCTGCCGCGCGTGACCCGAGACCGGCGCCGTGGAGCTACCAACTCCCCTGATCCGGGCCCGCCCTGAGCGAGGGCGGTTTCACCACCGGCGCGGTGCCGGCGACTTCTTCGCACGAGAGGCCGACACCGCGCCCTCCTACGAACCCCGCAAGGAGCCGCTGCGATGCAGCATGCCCTGGCACACCCGTGCCCTCATCCACCTCCGCCAACCGCCGGGCGCCGCCCGGGTGATCGGCGGCGGCCGTGAAGAAGACCGTCGGTGCTCTCGTCGGTGTCGTCGCCTGCGGCCCGCTGCTGCTCGCCCTGCCGGTGGTGATCGTCGGTGCGGGCAACGCGTCGGCGACGCCCGCCTCCTGTCCGCCGGGCGGTGGTCCACAGGGTGTGGACAGCTCCGCTGTCGCGGCGCAGGTGGAGTCGCTCCTCAAGGGCTCCAGTCCGCTCAGCGCTCCGAGCGTGGCAGGGCTGGACAAGCCGAACGAGCAGGTCCCCAACGCCAAGACCATTCAGGCCACCGGCGTCGCCATGCATATCCCCGTCCACGGGCAGATCGTCGCCCTGGCGACCGCTCTGCAGGAGAGCGGACTGCGGAACGCCAACGGGGGCGACCGGGACTCGCTGGGCCTGTTCCAGCAGCGGCCCTCGCAGGGCTGGGGCACGGCGGCGCAGATCATGCAGCCGGTGTACGCCTCGACGAAGTTCTACGAGGCGCTCAACCAGGTCAGCGGCTGGCAGTCGATGACCGTCACCCAGGCAGCCCAGGCGGTGCAAAGGAGCGGCTACCCCGACGCCTACGCGAAGTGGGAGCCGCTGGCGACCGCGTTGCAGAAGGCGATCGAGCCGCTGCTCGCTCCCGCCGGCACAGCCTCGCCGCCGCCCGGAGGGAGCCCGACGCCGGCACCCTCCCCTCCGGCCGGCGCCACCGCGAGCCCCTCGCCCGGCACCGGCAGCTGCGGGACGTCGACGACGGGCGGCGACGGCACCGACTTCGGCACCATCCCGGCCGGCTCGCTGCCGGCCGGGTACGCGATCCCGGCGGGACGCGCCGCAGCAGGTCCAGACCGCGATCCGCTGGGCGCTGGGCCAGTTGGGCACCCCGTACCAGTGGGGCGGGTCGTGCGCGAACGCGCACGGGCCGGACCCCATGGGCCGCTGCGACTGCTCCTCGCTGATGCAGATGGCCTGCAAGGCCGCCGGCGTCTCCCTGGAGCGGACCACCTACGCCCAGGTCAAGCAGGGTACCGCCGTGTCGACGGACGCGCTCAAGCCCGGTGACCTGCTGTTCACCCGGGGAAGTGCCGCCGTGCCGGAGCACGTCGGGATGTTCATCGGCTCGGGGCTTGTCGTGCAGGCCCCCAAGACCGGTGACGTGGTCAAGATCTCGACCCTCGCCGAATGGCGGCCGGAGATCCTCGCGGCCCGCCGCGTCGTCTGACCGGCACCTCTCCCCCTCCCTTCCTCCCCTCTCCGGGCTGCCTTGGCGCGCCCGAAATCCGAACTGGAGTTCTTCATGTACCTCGCGGACGCGGTCACGCAGCTCGCGTACAACCCCGGCATCACCCCCAACGAGGGTGGCCTGCCCGGACTTTCGGTCCTCAAGCAGGTGATGGGCTCGATCAACCTGTTCGGGATCATCGCGATCGTCGGGGCGCTCGCGGTGAGCGCCGGGGTGTGGGCCTGGGGCCACCACTCCGGCGGCCACCAGGCCGAGGCCAACGGCAAGAAGGGCGTGCTGGTCAGCGCGGGCGCCGCGCTGTTGATCGGCGCGGCGAACGGCATCGTGTCGTTCTCGGTGGTGACGTCGAGGACGCCACGGCGCGTAAGAAGGCCGGCGTGGTGGTGAGCAAGGCTGCCGTTGCGGAGCTGGACGTCGGCCCGGAAACGAAGGACAAGGCGAGTCAACGCCCTGGTCAGCGATGTCGAGGACTGGGATGCTTGCCACCTTGGGGCGAGCCTCGCACTACGCCAGACGCTTGGCAGTTACGACTACGGCGGTCTCGGCGAAGAAGAACCGCGCGCCCGCAGCCGCCTCCTGCACCGCCGCGTGCCATGCCTCGACGTCCTCGATGCCTACAAGGCCCTTCCCCCGAGCTGCTGTGTGGATCAGCGCTTGCCTCATTCGAGCATGGTCGCCTTGATCGAGAAGTGGGTTGTCTCCACCTGCCACCGGCGGTGGTAGAGCTCCACGAGTTCCCGTGCGGGGTGGCGCTCGTGGTCGAGGAGGCTGGTGATCAGTCGCCAGGGTTCGCGCCGGGTGGCGCCGTCGGCGAGGGTGACGGTGATCCACGCCTCGATCACGCGCACCGGCAGCACGCCATAGCCACTCCCGGCCCGGTAGGGGGCGGCCAGGCGGGCCAGGTAGGAGCCGTCGGGCAGGCGGCGCTGGATGGTCGGGCGGCGCCGGGCGGAGGAGCGTACGAGGAACTGTGCGCCGGTCGCGGTCACTTCGCGCAGGAACTCCACGGCGTCGAAGGCGGCGTCGCCGAGCGGCAGCATCGAGGCATCCAGGCAGCTCAGCAGGCGGCGCGCGTAGGGAAGTTCACCCTCGTCCTCGGGGCCGAAGCAGGCGGCGAGTACGTCAAGGGCTGCGGTGAGCTTGCCCCACACCGCGCGGTAGGAGCACTGCTCGAACAGGGCCAGGGCCAGAACGAAGTACACCACGACCCGGGACGGCAGTAGCCGAAGCCGCTTCTCGCGTGCCCCGGTCTCCTCCAGCACCGCGTCGACCAGCGCGAAGTCCACGATCTGGGTCAGCTCGCCCAGATGCCCAGGCGCATGGACACCTGCGGCTGTCTCGATGGTGCGGGTGATGGCAGACTTCTCCTGCAACGGGACCCCTGTGCTTGATCGACTCTCTTCGCCGATCGTTGATCTACAGGCGTCCCGTTGCCTCATTCAACCCCTTGACCTGCGGCCTCACACGTAAACGCAACGGTGTTGCAGTCATCAGCCTCATGGAATCAGATTGTCTGAGACAGAGCCCGACGGCGAGGGGGACGGGGACGCCCGGAGGAGCGCGAGAAGTCGGCCGGTCCGACTTCTCGCGCGGGCATGAGGGGGAACGGAAGGCCGAGCAGCGGTTGGCGTCGGCACGGTAGCGTTGGTGACCATCTGTCATGTCAGCGCGAAGGAAGCGAGGTTCACCATGGCCAAGGTGCGAGTTCCGGTGACGGCGGGGGTCCTGCTCGCTCTGGCCGCCGTGGCCGGGTGTTCCAGTGAAGGTTCACCGAAGGCGGTCGGCCCGACGGAGGCGATATCCGTCGCCCCGACAGTCAAGGTGACTGTGACGGACTTCCCGACCCGATACCCCATCCTGCCGGCCCCGACGCCCACCCTGACCGCCCCGGTCGTGGATCCGTCGATCGTCCTCGGGAGCGCCCTCAGGGCGTATCTGCCCACCGAGGAGACCGTCCCGTCGGGTTGGACCCTCAACAGCAAGTACGGCCCCAGCACCCCGTCGGACAGCGGATCGCAGGTGCTCTCCGCCACCACGGGGTTGGGGCCCACGGCGCCGTGCAGCGTCATGAACAACCTGACGGTGCTGGACGGCTACGCGGCGTACGCCCGCCAGGACATAAGGTCCACCGACGGCGAGCACGCCGCCGGGGTGACCGTGGCCTCCTTCCGCGCCGGCGACGCGGCGAAGCAGCTGGGTGTGATCAGGGACTTCGCGGCGCGCTGCCCGTCGTTCACCGAGAAGGGCACGGGCCAGGGCCACAGCGATATCGAGATACGCCTCGTCGCCAAGCCGGTGGCCGGACTGGGCGACGAGGCACTGGACTTCAAGATGCTCCCGGAGGGGGGCTACCTGGGCACCGAGACGATCCTCGTCCGCATCGGCGACCGAGTGCTGGACCTCCTGGTCAACGCCGACAAGTCAGGGGAGTTCCCTGACGCGGTGTCGCTGGCACGGGAGTTGGCCAAGCCCGTGAAGTAGCCGGTCAGTCGCCGTGGGAGTTGGCGGGGGGTGGGGAGGCGAGTTCGCACCAGGTGGTCTGGCCCTGGCCCTGTTCGAGCAGTGCTCCTACCGCGCGGTGTGGGGCAAGCTCACCGCAGCCCTTGACGTACTCGCCCCTGTCCGCCCGGTTGCATCGTCGCTGGCCAGTGCCCGACGCCGGGTGGGAGCGGTCCCGTTGCGCCGCCTGTTCGAGGTCCTCGCGGGCCCGGTCGCCGATCGCGGCCAGGCCGGGCAACAGATCCCAGGAGCCGTCGGTGGACGCGTCGTCCGTGATCAACAACTCGACATCGCCGTGGGTCTGCGCGAGCACGGAGCGCACCGACGCGCCGAGCGTCGGTGCGCTGTTGTGCACGGGCATCACGACAGACACGAGCGGCGGCACAGCTGCTCCTTACCCAGGTGGAGTCGTCGGCCAAGGCTATACGCGGGAACTTCCGCTTGCCGCCGTCCCGCCGGGGCTGCCGGGACACCCCCTGCCGAAGGAGGACCCGACCTTGTGGTGAGGGGCCCGGCCGGAATCGAAAACGTGGTCTTCGACCCGGGCTCGCCGAGAACCGCCGGGAACCGCCCGACGCTTGGACGCGAATTCGAACAGGGAGCAGGATCAACCCCCATGGAAGAGCTGCTGCACGTCGCCAACTTGGTTGCTAATAAGCTGAATTCGCGCTTCAAGGGCGACCCCGAAAAGCTCCGGATGCTGCAAGGGCTCAAGGTCCAGGAGGAGGCCGGCGAACTCGCCGAGGCTGTCATCGGAGCGCTCGGGCTCAACCCGAACAAGGGCCACTCCCACACCTGGGACGACGTGCGTGCCGAGGCGTGCGACACCGCCCTCACGGCGCTCGTCACGCTCTGCATGCTCGGCGGCGACCCCGCCTGGTTCCTCGCCGAGCACCTGCACACCATCCGGACCAAGGCCGAGGGCTGGGAGGCCACCGCTTGACCACAACCGCCACCCCCGACACGGACGAGCAGCTGGAGTTCAGCGGCGACAAGCGCCGCGTCGAGGTGACCCGGGCGATCACCGTCACCGCGATGGACCGGCCTGGTCGACGAGGAGTGGGGGCGCCGCTACGGCCGCCCGGTCCGTCTGGGCCAGAACCCCACCCGGCCCAAGACCAGGATCCTCGCCGCCGGCGACGACGCCTGCCGCCTGCTGGAGCACCTTCACCGGCACGGACCGGGATACCGGCCCGGCCCGCAGGCCGAGGCACTGCGGCAGATCCTCGTGCAGAACTATTACCGCGATGCGGCGGGCCGCCTGCGCTAGCGCGCCGCCGACGAGGGCGGCCTGCCGCCCTCGTCGGCGGCGATCGTCTCCCCGTACGACACCACGGCGCGCTATGGCCGACAGGTCACCTGCCCCCGAGGCCAGGTCAGCCAAGGCTGGCACGGCCCCTACCCGACCTCCTCGCCCACTGCGGCACCCCTGATCGTGGCGCGGTTCACCAAGGGCCAGTGCCAGCCGTGTCCGGACCGCCCCCGGTGCACCACTTCCCGCGAGAGCGCCCGGAACGTGGGCTTCCCCCGCGCGAACTCCGCGACCTGCAGATCCACGTCCGTGCGGAGCAGCAGACACCCGAGTGGAAGGCCCGCTACGCGGTCCGCTCCGGTATCGAGGGCACCATCAACGAGTTCGCCCACGGACACGGCATGCGCCGCTGCCGCTACCGAGGACAGCCGAAAGCCCACCTGCAGCACGTACTCACGGCCATCGCCGTCAACATCGAACGACTCAGCGGCCAGTCAGCCACAGAGGAAGCCCCGTCAACGAGATCGCCGACCGCCTTCCAGACCTACCTGGACGAGAACGACATCCCCCGGCCGAAGTCCTGGAGAACCCTTGGCACCTGAGCTCGATCGTCCAAGATCCCCGACAGAGTCAAGCTCGGAGCATAGAAGCGGATGAGACGGGCAGCCCAGTCGACGATCGAGAGCGGAGCAATCTCTTCCTATCGGGCATAACGTCATGAAAATGGAAATTCCTTGCGCCATACGCCCCACGCGGCCTCGTTCTCGGGGATCACGACGTGCCGCATGTCTGGCGGAGGTGTCCCGCGTTGCCTGCGGGCACGAGGTTCTTGTCCCGCCGCACGATGCTGACCTTGTCTCCCCAGCCTCGGCACGCGGTCTTCATGCCGGAGTCGGTGTACTCGATGACGATCACGTTGTCGCCGAACGCGGCGGTGTAGTCGCCGCATTCGTTGTACTGGCCGCACTCCTCCACCACGGCGAAGTCGACGCCGACCTCCTTGCGGACCGGGGCGAGCTCCGGCGTGTTCTTCTGGCCGATGGCCAGGCCCTTCTCGTGCGCGCGGGCCGCGAGCAGGGAGAGGAACGCCTTGGCGTCATCCGCGGTCAGCAGCCCGCCTGGCACCCGGGTGTAACTGTCGTAGTTGTCGGGATCGACGGCCTGGTATCCCTTGGCCGCGCACTCGTCGATCCAGGTGTTCACCTTCTGCGCGATCCGCTTGCGCTTGGCATCGGTGTGGACGTCCAGCACCGCCTCCCCCCATTCCTTGTCCATCACGACCGCGTCCGCCTTGTCACGGAGCAGCAGGTCGGCGTCCCACTCCTTCTCCGCACCGGGCTGGGCCTGGAAGCCGTTGATGTAGCAGATGTTGTAGATGCCCTGCGCGGACGGCGCCGTGTGGTCACGGGCGACGACGGTCACGCCCGGCGCAGGAGTGGAGGGACCACCGAGCTGGTAGTCGAAGCCCGCGTGTACCGGGGGAAGCGTCACCTGGGACGGTCGCCCGCCGGGTTCACCCGAAGGCGTGCCGGGCGCAGCCGGCGCCCCCTGGGACGACGAGGGCGCCTCCTCGGAACTCCCGCCGCTCGAACAGGCGGTGGTGAGAAACGAGGTGATGACGGCCGATGCCGTCAGCGCCACGACCGAGCGCGGGGAGAGAACCCTGTTCACATGCATGATCGATATTCCGGTTGTAGGGGGACCGTGCCTGCTTCGGACGCCGCGACCGGCGCGGTGTCACAGCCGCCGCCACCTGGCGCGTCATCGCCTCCTCCGATCCCTTGGGACGAGTGGACGGCTCCACTGTGTCCGACGCCGGATGAGCGGAGGATGAGGCACCGGAACGGTGTCACCGGCGCCCGGCCGGCCCTCGCGGTTCAGCCGCTCGTCCGCTCCGGCAGGCACAACTCGGCCACGGTCCCGCCTCCGAGGGCTTCGGACAGCCGAGCGGTGCCACCGTGGAGTTCGGCCACCCAGCGTACGATGGCCAGTCCCGTGCCGGTGCCGGTGCTCCCCGCTCCGGCGACCCTGCGCTCGAAGACCCGCTCGTGCTCCCCTGCAGGCACGCCGGGGCCGTGGTCGCGCACCGCGACCCGGCCGGCGGTGACCGTGACCTCGACCGGAGTGCCGCCGCCGTGGCGGAGGGCGTTCTCGACGAGGTTGCGGACCGCCTGGGCCAGCAGTTCGGGATCTCCCTCGACGACGACCGCCTCGGCGCTGACCGTCACCCCGTCCGTGTCCGGCAGCTCCTCCACGGTCTGCTCGACCAGTTGGTCCAGACGCAGTGGGGTGCGTTCGATCTCCTGGGTGCCCGCCTCGACCCTGGCCCGGGCCAGCAGTCCGGTGACCAGGCGCCCCAGCCGGTCGACCAGCCGGGTCGCCTCGTCCAGGGCTGCCGGTGCCCCACCCTCGGCGGTGTTGCCCTGCTCCACCACCACGCGCAGGGTGGCGAGCGGCGTGCGCAGTTCGTGTGCGGCTTCGGCGAGGAACTGTTCCTGCTGTTCGAGTCCGCGCAGGGCGGGTCGCATGGCGCGCCCGGTCAGCAGGTGGCCCACCGCGGCCGCCACCAGCACGAGCACGGAGCAGCCGGCGGCCAGCCACTCGACCAGCCGCACGTGGTCCGCCTCGCTGCGCGCCGGGTCGGTCCCGACCAGGACGGCGGAGCCGAGGACCTTGCCGTCCCAGACCGGGGCCACGGCCCAGCGGTACGAACGGCCGTCGGCCGCGGGGGCGGTGACCACCACGGTTTCCTGCGCGCGCTGGACCGTCCGCCAGAGCTCCTCCAGCCGGGTCTGGTCCGGCAGGGCGGTTCGCGCGGGCTGGGCGTGGCGGAGCTGCGGAGCCGCGCCCGGTGCGGCCTGGATCACGCCGAGGGCCATGGCGTGGTCGGCGAGGCTGTCGTCGTAGATCCCGTCGAGGCGCAGTACTCCGCCGTCGTCGTAGTAGAGCACTCGCGCCAGGCCGTCGGCGCCGTGGCTCACCCTGTCGTCCAGGCCACGGGCACGGGACCGGCCGTCGGTGTGGACGGCGATGGCGGCGAGCACCACCAGGCAGGCCGCGGTCGTGGTGGCGAAGAGCAGGGTCATCGCCCACCGGACGCGATACAGGCGTGCGACGGCGGGCGTACGCCCGGTCACGGGCGATCGGCCGGATCGGCGAGGCGGTACCCGGCGCCGCGGACCGTCTCGATGAGTTCGGGCGGCCCGAGCCGGCGGCGCAGCTGGCCGATGAGGACGTCCACGACGTTGGAGAGCGGCTCGGTGTGCTCGTCCCAGCAGCGGTCGATGAGCTCGCTGCGGGTGACCACCTCGCCGGCCCGCAGCATCAGCACCTCCAGCACCGCGAACTCCTTCGCGGTCAGGGTGAGCAGCACACCGGCGCGGCGCACCCGACGGCGGGGGAAGTCGAGTTCCAGATCGCCGACCCGCAACTCGGGCAGCCGCGCGGGCTGGTCCCGGCGGCACAGCACCCGCACCCGGGCGTTCAGCTCGACGAACGCGAACGGCTTGACGAGATAGTCGTCGGCGCCGTGCTCGAAGCCGGCCACCCGGTCGGCGACGGCGTCCAGCGCAGTGAGCAGGAGCACTGGAAGCCTGGAGCCCGCCCTGCGCAGGGCAGCGACCAGCGTGAGCGCGTCCCCGTCCGGCAGGGAGCGGTCGGCCACCACGCAGTCGTAGGCGTTGACGGCCAGTTTGAGGTCGGCCTCGGCGAGATCACCGGCCAGGTCGACAGCGAATCCCGCCTCCCGCAGCCCCCGCACAACCACCGGGGCCAGCCCCGCATCGTCCTCGATCACCAGTACGCGCACGACAGGTGAGCCTACCGGGACGAGATCGGCCTCACGCTCGGCCGGGCGGGCCGCAATGGTCGGCATCAGCACCATCCCGGAGCCGACCCCCATCACCATCGCCGCCCGGACCACCCGCCAAGCCGGCACCCCGGGTTCACCCACTTCTGAGGCTTCCGGTTCGGGGTGATGTCTCAGGGTGGAGTGAGGATCAGTCCGGTTTCGCGGATGAAGCCGTCGAGGAGATCGGCGCGGTACTGCATTTTCTTCAGCCGGGTGCGGGTCTTGGCGGCGAGTTGTCGGATGGTGCAGGCCGCCAGGTTGGCCAGGGACTTCTTCAGGTGGGCCCAGACGCCTTCGGTCGGGTTGAGGTCTGGTGTGTAGGGCGGGAGACGGAAGACGGTCAGCCACTCGCGGCGGGTTTCGAGCAGCTCGCGCATGACGACATCCTTGTGTTGGGTGGCGTTGTCCCATATCAGGACGATCTTGGCGTCGAGCTGCCGGTGGGCGGTGTCCAGCAGAGCCGCGAAGTCGTCCTCGCGGAAGCCCTTCTTCTCGCCCTTGCGGCCGGTGTGGACCAGCATCCGGTAGATGAGCCGGCTACGCCGGCCCGGGCTGGAGCACACCAGGGCGGCCAGCGACACCCGCCCGGAGCCCTTGCCGGTGACCTTCACCACGGGGGTGTTCCCACGGCGCGCCCACGTTCTGGCCTTGGGCGGTCGCAGGCTCTGCCCCGCCTCGTCCTCGAAGACCAGCCACGCCTCCTGGGCCCGTACGGTCTTCTCGATCTCGGGCCAGACCTCCCGCATCCACCGCTCGACGGCCTGCGGATCGCGTTCGGCGGCCCGGCGCACCGGGACCTGCACGCTGAAGCCCATCTCGTGCAGGATCCGGGAGATCTGCGAGTCGCTGAACCTCACGTGGAAGCGCCTGGCGACCAGCAGCGCGATCCGGGGCAGTGTCCACCGCTGATCCTCCACCCAGCAGCGTGGCTGCGCCGCCACGGCGCGGACGCACTGCGCGACGCCGCTCCCTACCCGCCCGTGGACCTGCCCACCCCGCTCCAGGTGACCGGCACGGCCGGAAGTCTGGTCCTCGCCCACTACCTGCTCGCGCACAACATCGGCGGCCACTTCGGCGCCGCCGACGACGAACGCCGCGAGACCGTGTACTCCCGGGCCTCGACCCGGAGGACCATCGCGGGTACCTGCTGCGCCCGAGCGAGGCCGGCCGGACCCTGCTGCGCGAGGTGTACGAGGCGCGACGGCAGTCGTTCACCGAGCGCTTCACGGACTGGGGACGAGGACGTCGCCGTGTACGCCGAGTAGCTGGTGCGCTACGCCGCGGCGGACTGACTGCGCCGCGGTCCCGTCCGGACCCCGGGGTACGCCGACGGCCCGGCTCACGCACCGCTACGTGAACCGGGCCGGTCAGGTGGCCGCTTGGCACCCGTCAGCCGCCGGACATCCGGCCGACGGGCGGTACTCGCTCGGACCCATCGGTTC